>DAOUBT010000033.1:0-68829 GCA_034432595.1 Anaerolineae bacterium
TGGGTCGGAGCTCAGGCGGGCTGATAGTTCAAGCATTCCAGTCACCCATCCAAACCCCAACGCTACCTCCCTACCCACCGCCACCCACTCCACAGCCTTCCCCTACTCCTCCTGCCGCTTGTCCGCCACAGACACGATGGCGCGCGTTTGAGGCGGATGTCCAGGTGGAGGGACTACCAGGTGCGGAACGGGCGATGCTGCGCGTGCAGCCGGTCCGAGAAGAGGTTGCTGCGTGCTTAACGGCGCGCGGAATAGCATTGCCGGAGATGGCCTTTGGCAACGGGCGCCACCGCTTCCAGTTGCAAGAGATCCCCGACGGGGCTTATTACAAACTCGAAGTTCAGGGGCCCCCAAGCTACTTCCGCGACCCGGCGGGGTATCTGTTTCAGGTGCAAGATGGGCAAATCGTCCGTCGCCCCGGCTTTGCCTTTCGGTTTCGGCTGGTGCCGCCAGCAGAACAGGACTTGCCACCGTGCCGGGAATTTGAGAAGAGGTTCACGCCACCGGCTCTGGATCTCGCGCCCGGCGGCAGGGATATTCCGGCGGATACGCAGAAGGTTGTCTGTCAGGCAGAGCGCACCATTGACATCTCGACCCCGCCCAAGCAACCGGAGAGACCACGCGAGATGGGCACATCGAGTATAGGTTACCATTACGCGGGCCCTATGACCTTCCAAGACAGTCAAGGTGTTTGGGGACGTAATACTGTGGTAGACCCGAATGTGCCACACCCTGGGCCTGCAGGGAACCGGTTTGTAGTGGAGCGGGTATATGCCAATGACACGAGTTAGACTCACTGGATGGAAGCTGGCTGGGCTGAGGTCTCTTGGCGGGACGACGAGCAGTACGTGTACGAATTCGACAGCGTTACGCAAACGTGGAACTTTTTTGACGAATACATCCTTTCAAGCGGATCAGCCGTGGAGACTAGGGTTTACTACAGCACATCCCTGGGTAAGTGGCAAGCTCTTTACTATCTTGGGGAATACCCATACTGGGTCTTGTTGGCGAGCGAATCACTTGGTTTCGCAACAGCAACTCAGGGCTTCAACAGGGGCGAGGTCTACACCGCCGACGGTGTCCATCCGATTCTGCCCCTGTCAGGTTTCGACAAGGGGTATCTGCTTATTGATGGCGTGTGGCAACTGTGGGACGACCGGTATTCAGTCCAAACTCGTGTTGATGCGGATCCTCCCTACCAGGTAGATATGATGAGCCAGTATTACCGGTTTAACATTCACTCACCCATTGTCTTCATCCCGCTTGTCCTGAAGAACGCACAATAAGAGAGTCAGGAGGTTCTAATGCGCATGCATCTGCCATGGATGATTATCGTGGCCTTAATTGTAGTAAGTTGCACGCCTGCGCCTATACCACAGCCTACCCCGACGCCTACCGGTGTGGCCAAGCAAGGGGAGCCTAGCCGGCCTCTCATTGGGGGACAGATCTCAGGTCTGTCTGAGGACGTGCAGGCTACAATCTATGTCCGAACGCCTCAAGGCCGGACAGTAAGCTGGGGAGGGGCGAAAGCGGGCGTCTCCTGGCAAGCAATTGTGCACACAGCTGGAGGCTTCGACTATGTCGTGACCGCTGAAGCGGAGGGATATATCAGCCAGCCGATCAGCTACACTATTCACATCAACGGCGACACCGCTTACGTGGTGCGCGACGGTCAGTTGACAGACGAGGAGGCCATTCACCTAGATTTTCATTTCTTGCCGAAGGATTCGCCCTGATCCGATATGAAGTAGCGTAAGTTCAGATAAAGGCGGCCTAACACCCGCTGCAGCCGACCCGCCTCCGCTGGCGCTCCGGCGGGCGGCTGAGCTTTTTCGTTAGCCTTCCGACCCTCCGCATGGAAAAAACCAAAAGGCAGGACTTATGGCCCGAAAGAACAAGTCAGAAACCAACCGGAACAAGCGCCCGATCGAATCCTACGAACACCGCGATAAAGAGCGCGTCAACAACCCACCTGTTGGTCTGGTGACGCCGGACACCGACCCCGACGCCGGCCAGCAGAAAAAGACCTACGCCTACGATCCGCACCTGGACCCGCAACTGGTCTGGGCGGGCAAGGCTGAGCATACCTCCTTCGAGGTGCCGACGGTCTCGCTGCACGTCCACGAACGCATCGAGCCGCGCACCATCCTCGAGGCTGTGCGGAAGAAGAACGGCCAGCAAGGGCCGATCCAACTGGGGCTGTTCGAGGAGGAGCGCCGCGAGCCGCTGCGCGAGGCGATCGAGTTCTACCAGCACCGCTACGGCTGGAGCAACCGCCTGATCGCCGGCGACTCGCTGCTGGTGATGAACTCGCTGCTGGAAAAAGAGGGCCTGGCCGGCAAGGTGCAGATGAAACCCGCACCAAAGTTGTGGAGCACTGCCTCCTCATGACCACCGACCCCGGCGACCTGGTGTTCGACCCGACGTGTGTCCGCAAAGGGACGCGGGTATGGCGGATGGATGAGCCGGATAGCAGCACCTCTGCCGTCCCCCCGCGGGGAGAATACCCCCCTGTCGTTCCCCCGCTTGCGGGGGGACACAACCCTCCCTCCCCGCGCGCGGGGATGGCCGGGGAGGGGACTGCCCCCTCTCAAAAGGCGGTGAGGGCCGGGGAAGGGACTGCCCCCTCTCAAAAGGCGGGGAGGGCCGGGGAGGGGACTGCCTCCTCTCAAAAGGCGGGGAGGGCCGGGGAGAGGACTACTCCCTCTCAACAAGCGGGGAGGGCCGGGGAGGGGACTACACCCTCCCAGCAAGCGGGGAGGGCCGGGGAGGGGCTTACGCCCGTCCCCATCGAAACCCTCCAGCCCGGGACCTGCGTGCTTGGTCACGACGGTCTGCCTCACCGTGTTCTGCGTGTCATTCGACGAACCTATAACGGAACGATGGTTGGCATTCGCCATACCCTGTGTGACCAAACGTTGTGGCTCACAGCCGATCACAAGGTATTGGCCCACAAGCGGCCGCACAACCTGGGAGGCCATGCCGACTGGTCGGGCATTCCGCCGTTCCTGCGAGGGCGCAGTCGCGAACTACGCAAGAACATGACACCTCCGGAGCGAAAATTGTGGGCCGTCCTGCGCCGCGACAGCACAGGTTTCACCTTCAGACGCCAACACCCCATCGGTCGGTACATCGCCGATTTCTACTGCCGTGAAGCAGCCCTGGTGGTGGAAGTGGACGGCGCTATGGCCCATAGCCATCCCGCCGCCATCGAACACGACCGAGTCCGCGACGAATTCCTGCGCTCCCTGAACCTGAGGACGCTGCGTTTTCCCGCCGTAGAGGTGGAGCGCAATCTTGAAGGGGTTTTCACGGCTATTCAGGAAGCCTGCCGGGAGCAGTTTTCACCCGAACATGCCCAATGGATCGAGGCGGAACAGCTAGAAAAGGGGGACATCGTGTTTTACGGCCCCCATCGTTCACCGGTGCGCGTCGAAGAAGTTGTGAGAATCCCTTCTGAAGAAGAAGTCTACGACCTGGAAGTCGAAGGAGTGCACTCGTTCATCACCGAAGTCTGCGCCGTGCACAACTGCGGCTCCGACACCACCGCCTACGTGGCCGAGCAGTGGGGCCGGCGCTGGATCACCTGCGATACCTCGCGTGTCGCTTTAGCCATCGCTCGTCAGCGGCTGATGACCGCCGTCTTCGATTACTACGAACTGGCGCATTCCGAAGAGGGCGTCGGCTCCAGCTTCAAGTCCAAGACCGTGCCGCACGTGACGCTCAAGTCCATCGCCAACAATCAGGAGATTGACTGCATTTACGCCCGCTGGCAGACCAAACTTGAACCGCTTCGGGAGGAGAGGAAGTCAAACGCCTGCTCACGGAGTTGGCGGTTGCGCCGCAAGCGTCAGGAGGAGATAAACGCCGCCATCGCCCGCCTCTGCGCAGCCCGCCGCTGAGCCTGACCGTCAGGCAAGTTTAATACAAAAAGAAGCCCCCTTGCAAAAGGCGAAATTGAAAAATCCCCTAAAGCCATTATAATATTTCCCATGAGCGTCAAGAAAACGATCACAGGTTTCATCATCCTGTTCCTGCTCCTGACGGGCTGTGCGGCGCCTGTTCAGGGCACAACGCCTACCCCCGAAGCCGTCATCACCCTGCAGAACAAAGGCTCGGATACGATGGTCAACCTGGCCTTAGCCTGGGCCGAGCGCTATCAGGAAATCAATCCGCAGGTGCGTTTAGCCGTCACCGGCGGCGGATCGGGGACGGGCATTGCCGCCCTGCTTAACGGCACGGTGGACATCGCCAACGCCTCGCGTGCCATCAAGCCGGAAGAAATCGCCGAAGCTGAAAAGCAGGGCATCACGCCGGTGGAATTCGTCGTCGCTCGCGATGCTATCGCCGTCATCGTGCACCCCGACAACCCGGTGGATCACCTCACCCTGCAGCAAATTTCAGATATCTATCAGGGCAAAATCACCAACTGGCGTGAAGTCGGTGGAGAAGACCGCCCCATCGTGCTGCTCTCCCGCGAGACCAACTCCGGCACCCACGTCTACTTCCTGGAAGAAGTGGTGCGCCTGGGCAACGCAAAAGCCACCGACATCCTTTTCTCACCGGAGACCCTGCTCATGCCCTCGTCCGAAGGCATCACGGCGGAAGTGCGGCAAAACCCCAATGCTATCGGCTATGATGGTTTGGGCTATGTCACGCCTGATGTTAAGACCGTCGCCGTTGGCCTCGATCCCGCCGGTCCGTTCTACCCACCCTCGGTGGAAACCGTGAACAGCGGCCAATACCCTATCGCCCGCGACCTGTACATGTACACGGCGGGAGAGCCGACCGGAGCGCTGCAAGCTTACCTGGAGTGGATTTTGAGTCCCGAAGCGCAAGGGATTGTCAAAGACTTGGGATTCGTTCCCATCATCAGCAAGTAACGAGGGGCCATGCAACGTAAGCGAGCTTTTGAATTCATCATCGAGCGCGGCATTCAGGCTTCCGGCATTTCCGCCATCGTCCTGGTCGCGCTCATTTTTATGTTCCTCATCCGGGAAGGCGCACCTGCGTTCTTCGAAGTACCGATCGCCAAACTCTTCTCCACGCGCTGGTATCCTATCGAAAGCCATTTCGGCCTTTTGCCGCTCATTTTGGGGTCGTTGATGGTGACCCTCGGTGCAGCGCTGGTCGCCCTTCCCACCGGGCTACTGACCGCCATCTTCATCGCCGAAATCGCCCCCGAATGGGCACGCGACCTGCTCAAACCCATGGTGGAAGTCCTGGCGGGCATTCCTTCCGTCGTCCTGGGCTTTTTCGGCATGGTCGCCATCGCGCCCTTAGTGCGGGAAACCCTGAACATCCCTACCGGCCTGACCGCTTTCACCGGCGCTTTGCTCCTGGCCTGGATGGCGCTGCCTACCATCGTCAGCGTAGCCGAGGACGCCATTGATGCTGTTCCCAACACCTACCGCGACGCGGGCCTGGCCTTAGGCCTCACCCACTGGCAAACCATCTGGCGTATCGTCATCCCTGCGGCGCGCTCTGGCATTCTTACTGCGATGATGCTCGGCATCGGGCGCGCCATCGGCGAGACCATGACCGTGATGATGGTAACGGGCAACGCGGCGCGTATGCCGCTCACGGCGGATAGCTTCTTCCGTCCGGTGCGCACCATGACCGCCACCATCGCCGCCGAAATGGGCGAGGTCGCCAGCGGAAGCACCCATTACCATGTGCTCTTTGCCGTTGGCCTGGCCCTGTTCGTCATCACCTTTATCATCAACATGCTCGCAGCGGCGTTCGTCTTCCGGCAAGTGCGCCGTTCAGAACGCATCATGTCCTGAGGTGACGCCATGAGCCGTCAAGTCCAACAACGCCTGGGTTTCTTCTTCGTCTCCCTTGTGGCCGTGCTGGTCATCGTGCCCATCTTCTTCATCGTCGGTTCAATCGCGTGGCAGGGCCTGCCCGCCATTTCCTGGTCCTTCCTCACTGACTACCCCTACCATGGGATGAAGGAGGGGGGCATTTTGCCGGCGCTGGTCGGCACCTTCTGGCTGACGCTGGGCACGGCGATCGTCAGCGTGCCCATCGGCGTGGGGGCGGGCATCTATCTTTCGGAATATGCCAAAGACACCCCGCTGACGCGCGCCATTCGCATCGCTATCATCAACCTGGCGGGCATCCCCTCCGTGGTGTACGGTCTGTTTGGCCTGGGCCTGTTCGTGCTGTTCCTGGGCTTTGGCACCTCGATTCTGGCCGGCTCGCTGACCCTGGGCATTATGACCCTGCCGGTCATCATCAGCACCACCGAGGAAGCGGTGCGCGCCGTACCGCAGGCCTTCCGCGCCATCAGCATCAGCTTAGGCGGCACGCGCTGGCAGACCATCTACCGCATCGTGCTACCGCAGGCCTTGCCGGGCATCATGACCGGCGTCATCCTGGGCCTGGAGCGCGCCGCGGGCGAGACCGCGCCCATTCTGTTCACCGTAGCGGCGTTTTTCCTGCCACGCCTGCCTCACTCCATCTTTGATCAAACCATGGCGCTGCCCTACCACCTTTTCGTCATCAGCACGCAGGTGCCGGGCATGCCGGTTAAAATCCAATACGGGACGGCGTTAGTCCTGCTGGTCTTCGTGCTCTCGATGAACTTCATCGCCACGATGATCCGCCGTCGTTACCGTCGCAATCGAGCGTGGTAAGCATGGAACTCCAAATCAAAATCCAGATTGAGGATTTCTCCCTGCGTTATTCGGATGGCGTCGAAAGCCTGCGCCACATTACGCTTCCCATTTACAGCAATCAAATTAACGTCCTTTTTGGGCCGGCGGGCGGCGGCAAAAGCTCCCTCTTGCGTGCTATCAATCGCTTAAATGATCTGGTGGATGTGGCCGAGCGTAGCGGGCGCATCCTGCTCGATGGGGAAGATGTCTACGCCCCCGGTTATGATGTCATCGCCTTGCGCCGAAGGGTGGGGATTGTCTTTGCGCGTCCCGTCTCCCTGCCTTTGAGCGTGTATCGCAACATCACTTACGGCCTGGAGCTGGCCGGAGTGCGCGATAAAACCGTGCTCGATGAAGCCGTCGAACGCAGCCTGCGTCAGGCAGCCTTGTGGGATGAAATGAAAGACCGCCTGCACGATCCCGCCTATGCCCTTTCGGGCGGGCAGCAGCAGCGCCTGTCCCTGGCGCGGACGCTGGCCCTCCAACCGGAAGTCATCATGCTGGATGAACCCACATCGGCCTTAGATCCCATTTCTACGGCCAAAATCGAAGATACACTGCAAGAGCTCAAGCAGACCTACACCATCATTGTCGTGCCCCACAATGTGCAGCAGGCCGCGCGGTTAGCGGATTGGGCGAGCTTTTTCCTGCAGAGCGAACTCATCGAACACGGACCGGGACGCACCTTGTTCCTCACACCCCAGGACAAACGCACCGAGGACTACGTCGCAGGCCGTTTTGGGTAAGATTGAGCAACTTCGCACAGCCCATGAGAAAACAAGCTCATGCACCTGCCGGGCCATGGCAAACGGCTGGGAAGTGTAACGGCTTCCATCCCCTATCGGAGCCGTGTTGAACTTGCGCTGCTGTGTTTTCAGCCAGGTACCTGAGGAGCCAAAGTGGGGCAGGCTAAAGCCATGCCTCGCCTGCCCTGAGGAGGTAAGCCGTTACGGGAAAGGTCTTTTTTTCAATAGCATGTTCAGCCACCCAGAACCCTGGGAAAGCGGCTTGTTTTCGCCGTTTTCCTGTGACAGATCACAACGGCCCTGCTCTCACGAGCCGTTACAGAAAAGCCGTTCAGCCCGGAAAAACAGGCCCATGCCCAATTATAAAGAAAAAATTCGCTCTTTATTCTACGCACACCTGATGTATAATTGGGCCGGTCAAGTAAGGCTTTGCGCTTATGATCCAAGCTTATTTTCAACAAGGAGGCACACATGAGTGAACGCACTATGGTTACCATAGATGGCAACACCGCTGCCGCGTATATCGCGCACAAGACCAACGAAGTGATTGCCATCTATCCCATCACCCCGTCCAGCGTCATGGGCGAGCTGGCAGATGAATATTCTGCTCAGGGACGCAAAAATATCTGGGGGACGGTACCTCTGGTGGTCGAGATGCAATCCGAGGGCGGCGCGGCTGGTGCCGTGCATGGCGCGCTGCAGACCGGCGCCCTGACGACGACCTTCACCGCCTCGCAGGGCCTGCTCCTGATGATCCCCAACATGTACAAGATCGCCGGCGAGCTGACCTCGACTGTGTTCCACGTCTCGGCGCGCAGCCTGGCCGCGCAGGCGCTTTCGATTTTCGGCGACCACAGCGACGTGATGGCTGCCCGCAGCACGGGTTGGGCCATGCTCTGCAGCGGCTCGGTGCAAGAGGTCATGGACTTTGCGCTCATCGCGCAGGCCGCAACGCTCGAAGCGCGCGTTCCCTTCCTCCACTTCTTCGACGGCTTCCGCACCAGCCATGAGGTCAACAAGATTGAACAGCTCAGCGACGATGACATCCGCGCCATGATTGATGACAATCTGGTACGCGCCCATCGCGCTCGCGCGCTCAATCCCGACCGCCCCTTCATCCGCGGCACGGCGCAAAACCCGGATGTGTACTTCCAGGGCCGCGAAGCCGCCAATCCTTACTATCAGCGCGTGCCCGGCATCGTGCAGAAGGCGATGGATAAGTTCGCCGCCCTTACCGGTCGCCAGTACCATCTCTTCGACTACGTCGGCGCGCCGGATGCCGAGCGCGTCATCGTCATCATGGGGTCGGGCGCCGAAATCGCGCACGATACGGTGGAATACCTCACCGCGCGCGGCGAAAAGGTCGGCGTGCTCAAGGTCCGCCTCTTCCGCCCCTTCAGCGCGGAAGCTTTCGTAGCGGCGCTGCCCAAGAGCGTTAAAATCATCGCCGTGCTGGAGCGCACCAAGGAACCCGGCGCAGCGGGCGAACCCATGTACGAAGATTGCGTCGCCGCGCTCTTCGAGCAGGGCCGCACCGATGTCAAGGTCATCGGTGGACGCTATGGCCTTTCCAGCAAGGACTTCACCCCGGCCATGGTCAAGAGCGTCTTCGACGAGATGGCCAAAGCCGAACCCAAGAACCACTTCACGGTCGGCATCATTGACGATGTCACCTACACCAGCATTGACTACGATCCGAGCTTCAACATTGAGCCGCCGGATGTCGTGCGTGCGCTCTTCTACGGCCTTGGCTCGGATGGTACGGTCGGTGCCAACAAGAACAGCATCAAGATCATCGGCGAAGGGACAAACTTTTACGCGCAGGGTTACTTCGAGTACGACTCGAAGAAGGCCGGCACGGTCACCGTCTCGCACCTGCGCTTCGGGCCGCGCCCCATCCGCCAGAGCTGCCTGGTCAGCTCCGCGAGCTTCGTGGCCTGCCATCAGTTCCCCTTCCTGGAAAAGTACGACATTCTGGCCAGCGCCGAGCCGGGTGCGGTGTTCCTGCTCAACGCTCCTTACCCCGCGGACGAGGTGTGGGACAAGCTGCCGCGCCGCGTGCAGGAGCAGATCATCGAAAAGAAGCTCAAGTTCTACGCGATTGATGCCTATCGTGTGGCGGAAGAGATGGGCATGGGCGCCCACATCAATACCATCATGCAGACCTGCTTCTTCGCCATCTCCGGTGTGCTGCCGCGTGACGAAGCTATTGCCGAAATCAAAAAGTACATCCAGAAGACCTACGGGCGCAAGGGCGAGGATGTAGTGCAGAAGAACTATGCCGCGGTAGATAGCGCCCTGGCTAACCTTCACGAAATCCCCGTGCCGGCGCAGCCCACCAGCAGCATCGAGATGCCGCCCATCGTCCCGGAAGAAGCCCCGGCTTTCGTCAAGGAAGTGAGCGCTGTCATCATGGCGCGCAAGGGCGACACCCTGCCCGTGTCCAAGATCCCGGTGGATGGCACCTGGCCTTCGGCCACCACGCAGTGGGAAAAGCGCAACATCGCGCTGCAGATTCCGGTCTGGGAACCCGATCTGTGCATCCAGTGCGCCAAGTGTAACATGGCCTGCCCGCACGCCGTGATTCGCATGAAGATTTACGACCCGGCCCTGTTGGAGAAAGCGCCGGAAGGCTTCCGCGCCACCGAGGCCAAGGGACGCGAATTCGCTGGCAAGATGTTCACCATTCAGGTTTCGCCGGAAGACTGCACGGGATGCGGTCTGTGCGTGGAAGTCTGCCCGGGCAAGGATAAGACTAACCCGAACCGCAAGGCCATCAACATGACCCCGCAGCCGCCCATCCGCGCCCGCGAACGCGCTTACTGGAACTTCTTCTTCAACGAGATTCCGGACTTCCCGCGCGAAGAAGCCAACCTCAAGACCATCAAGGGAGCGCAGCTCCTGCGTCCGCTCTTCGAGTTCTCCGGGGCGTGCGCGGGTTGCGGTGAGACGCCCTACGTGCGCCTCGTGAGTCAGCTCTTCGGCGACCGCGCCATCATCGCCAACGCGACCGGCTGCTCCTCCATCTACGGTGGCAACCTGCCCACCACGCCCTGGGCGCAGAACGCCGATGGACGCGGTCCGGCTTGGTCCAACAGCCTGTTTGAGGACAACGCCGAGTTCGGCTTTGGCTATCGCCTGACCCTGGATAAGTACGAAGCCTTTGCGCGCGAGCTGGTTGAGCTGTTCCGCAACGAAATCGGGGCGGAGCTGGCCGATGCCATCCTCAACGCGAAGTTTGAATCCGAAAAGGACTACGCCGCGCAGCGCGAGCGCGTGGCGCAGATGCGCATTCGCTTAGAGGGCGTCGAGCATCCGCGCGCGCGCGACCTGCTTAGCATTGCCGATGTCCTGGTGCCGCGCTCGGTCTGGATCATCGGTGGCGATGGCTGGGCTTACGACATTGGCTACGGCGGCCTGGATCACGTCATGGCGCAGGGACGCAAGGTGAACGTCCTGGTGCTGGATACGCAGGTGTACTCCAACACGGGCGGTCAGATGTCCAAGGCCACGCCGCGCGGCGCCATCGCGCGCTTTGCCGCGGGCGGGCGTCCGCTGCCCAAGAAGGACCTGGGCATGATGATGATGAGTTACGGCAACGTGTACGTGGCGCAGGTGGCCATGGGCGCCAATGACGCCCACGCCCTCAAGGCCTTCCTGGAAGCCGAGTCCTACCCCGGCCCCAGCCTCATCATCGCCTACAGCCACTGTATCGCGCACGGCATCTCCGAGATGCGCTTCGGCTTCAATCAGCAGAAGGCCGCGGTGGAAAGTGGCGCGTGGATTCTCTACCGCTACGATCCGCGCCGCGTCGCCGAGGGCAAGAACCCGCTGCAACTCGACTCCAAGGAGCCGACCCTGCCCATCAAGGAGTACATGTACAACGAGACGCGCTTCCGCGCCCTGCGGCAAACCAACCCGGAGGCCGCTGAGGAGCTGCTCAAGCTGGCGCAGGAAGATGCCATCGCCCGCTGGAATCTGTATCGGCAGATGGCCGAGATGGACTACAGTTGGGCCGTCCGCAAGGAATAGCCCCTTGCTGCAACGCGCAGGCGCCGGTCATCCGACCGGCGCCTGTTTTGTTATAAGCAGGAAACGGGTATGCGCGTTCGAGGGTACCGTGGCGTCCCCCCACCGGCGCATCCAGGCCGGGAAATAGAAAAAGCGGACCCGATCTACGCCTCCAGGACCACCACGTGACGGTCGTCCACCTCGATGACCGTGATGGGTACCCCATAGGTCGCCGTGAGCCGTTCCGCCGTCAGGGCCGTGCCGTTCTCTCCCGCGGCCAACACCTGTCCATCGCGCATCAGCACCACGTAGTCGGCCACCAGCGCTGCCGCGCTAGGGTCGTGCGTGGTAAAGATCACCGTTGTCCCCTGCGCCGCCAGGGTCCGCATGAGCTGCAAAACGCGCTTTTGATTGCCCAGGTCCAGGTGCGAAGTCGGCTCATCCAGCAGCAGGATGCGGGGCTCTTGCGCCAGCGCGCGCGCTACGGTGACCAGTTGCCGCTCTCCGCCGCTGAGGGTGGTGACGGGGCGCGCGCGCAAATGGACAGCCCCCACCGTCTCCAAAGCCCGGCACGCGACCTGACGGTCAGCTTCGCGCGGCGTCTCCAGCAATTCCAGATAGGGCGCTCGCCCCAACAACACGTACTCCAGCACGGTAAAATCGAAGGGGATGTACTCATCCTGCGGCACCAGGCCCACCAGACGCCCCATCTCACGCCGTCCATAGGCCTGACGAGGCCGACCGTCCAGCCAAATCTGCCCGCTGCGCGGCGTCAACAACCCAACCATCAGGTGCAGCAAGGTGCTCTTCCCTGCGCCATTCGGCCCCAGGATGGCAGTCACCTTTCCCGCGGGGAAATCCAACGTGAACCCCTCCAGCACAGGCCGGGCATCATAACCAAAACATAACGCCTCTAACGTGATGATGGGTTTCATCGCAACCGCTCCGGAGCTTTGTGCACCATCAGGCCGATAAACACCAGCGCGCCCACCAGGGAGGTGAGAATGCCCAGTGGAATCTCACCGGGAAGGAGGGTGCGGGCCAGGTCGTCGCAAATCACCACGAAAATCGCGCCCATCAACAGGGAGGCGGGGAGCGCGCGCTGCGCGTCCGCACCGAGCAACCGCCGCGCCAGATGGGGCACAATCAACCCAACCCAACCGACAATGCCCGACACCGAGACCACGGCCGCCGTAGCCGCCACCGCTGCGACCAATAAGACCGTCCGCTCGCGCGCCGGTTGCGTGCCCAGAGAGAAAACCGTCTCATCCTGCAACGCCAGGAGATTGAGCCGCCAGCGCATCAACACCAGCAGCACCAGCGCCGGCAAAGCCATGGGCACCACCATCCCCAGTTTCGTCCAGGTGATGCCGGATAGCCCGCCCAACGTCCAGAAAACGATATCCTGAAGCTGCGTCAGCGGATCGGCCATGTATTTGAGGATGCCCACCCCGGACGAGAATAACGCCGAAACAGCAATGCCGGCCAACACCAGCCGCAACACCCACCCGCCATAACGAATGCGCCGCGCCAGAAAATACGAAAGAGCCAGGCCCAGGCAGGCAAACAGCGCCGCGCTGACCTGCAACGTTCCGGCCTGCGGACCGATGACGATGATGCTGAAAGCCGCGCCAAAAGCCGCTCCCTGAGAGATGCCCAGGAAGCCCGGTTCCACCAGCGGGTTGCGGAAAATCATCTGTAACACGGTGCCGGAAGCTGCCAGCGCCATCCCCAGAAGACAGGCCGTCAGGATACGCGGCAAACGCAGCATGAGCACCAGCCGCTGCGCCGTGGCATCGTGGAACAAACGGAAGGGAGACATGCCGTAAGGCGCGGGGTACCTTCCTACCAGCAAGGAAAGCCCCAACACCACCAGCAAAACCAGCGTAAGCCCCCAGACAATGCGTCGTTTCATAGGCGTAAAGCCATAGGGGCAGGGTTAAAGCAACCCTGCCCCACCATGGACTCAGGGCACCACAACATCGCCCTGCACGGACGGGATGATGTGCTGCCGAACCGCGGCTTCATCTATCCCGTAGAGTTTCCCGTAGAAGTCCACCAACTCCTGTTGCAAATCGGGCTTGAATTGATCGGGATGCAAACGCCCGGCAAGCCAGGTCAGGCCGAGGATCCAACGGGGATCCGGCTGATCCCAACTGTAAAAATCTTTGGGGAAGCCGTAGATGCGGCCCTGTTGCACGGCGGGGAGTGCCTGCCATTGCGGGTCGGCTTTCAAGCTCGCAACAACCTGATTGGGGTCGCCCTGATAGACAATCACCATAACTGCATCGGGATTCCAGGCGAGGATTTGCTCCAGGTTCACCGTAGCCCAACCGCCGCCGGTCGCTGCCTCTTTCCACACCGGGATGCCCCCAGCCAACTCGACCATCTGCGTTTGAATCCAGGCCGCCGGTGGAACCTTCAACGCCACCGCACCATCCTTTTCCGTGTACTGACAAACGAGCACGCGCGGACGTTGGGCTTCCGGCACGCTGCTGACGGCCTGCGTCACCTGCGCAGTCTTCTCCGTGTAGAAACGGCTGAGCATCTCCGCGCGCGCCACGTCCCCGAAAAGCTGCCCCAGGGTGAGCAAATCCCGCTGATACTGCTCCGGCGTCTCCAGATCCACATAGACCACCTTAATGCCCAACTGTTCCAGCGGTTGCCCCAGGCTTTCGGCCATGTAGCTCTTCAGCACCACAACATCGGGATTCAGCGGCGCAATCTGCTCTACCCCGGCATCCGGCTCCAGCGTCAGCTTCTGGGCAAAATCGGCGTCCACCAGGGATAAGAAAGCCGCGCTGGCCTGTGCGCCGCGGCCCGTAGCCAGGACCCGCTCCACCGCCTGCGGGAAGAGATAAAGCGCATCGGTCACGATAAAGACTGCCTTACCGGCCACCACAATCCGCTGCGGCGGGGTAGAAAAGGTCACCGTGCGCCCCAGGGCATCCGTCACCACCGTCTCGGCAGAGGTGGGCATGGACGTGGGGGTCGGCGTGGTCCGGCACCCGGTCAAAGCTAACACGGTCACCAACAATAGGCTGATTACAAGCTTGAAACGCATAGACCCTCCTCAAGGAAGTGATGACATAGCGGTTTGCTCCGCGCCCCGTCAAAAAGCACAGAGCGCCAACCCCAACCCAGGCAGGTTGAGCAGTTACCCAAGGAATGAGAATCGCTCACGATAGACTTTCAGCCGAACGGCGACCGCTATGGCGGTGAGTTCCCCATGCTTCAAGCGGTATAAATGGCCTCGCAAGTGTCCAGCCAGGCCAGCATCGCTTCAATCTGTCCGCTGCGGAAGCGATAAACGAGCCAGGCATAACTATCCTTGCCTTCCACCGAAGCCGCCTGCTGCCGTTGCTCGGCCAGCCACTGTTCGCACATGGCACGCTGCCGGGCGAGCAGTCGGGCCACCACCTCCGATGAAACGCGCCGCGCAAAGTACAGCTTGGCCAAAAATTCCAGGCGGAAGGCACGTCCGCGTGCCACCGGTTGTTCCACCCAGGTGCGGAAAGTCGCCGCGCCTTGATCGGTCAAACGGAACACCTTGCGCGCCGGACGCCCTTCCTGCGCCTCCAGGGTAGAGGTCACATACCCTTCCTGCTCAAGCCGATCCAGCAGCGCGTAAAGTTGCCCTGGCTTGAGCCGCCAGACCACGCCCAGCTCCGCTGGCCGGCTGAGAAACTGATACATCTCATAGCCGTGCATAGGCCGTTCGTACAAAAAGCCCAGCAAGGCCTGCTCAACGGTTAGAGGAACCCGTGTCGTGTGGCTCATCGTATTATCGCTTTCATGTTCACGGTGTAAATATTCAAAAATTGAATATGCGGGAAAAATTATACCCACCTGAGGAGGAAATGTCAAGGGTGGTTTATCGGTAACGGCTTACCACGCTAAAACTAAGGGTCGCTTGGGGGGAATGGGCAAAGGCATGGCCTTCACCTGCCCAAAACCCAACCAGAAGGAAACAGCGGGGCGCCTGAAAAGCGCTCCCCTTATCCCAGCCGCGCACGCGCCTCGGCCACGTCCCGTTCCATCTGTGCGCACAGCTCCGCCGCCGAAGTGAAGCGCAGTTCCGGACGCAAATAGGCTTCCAGTTCCAACGTGAGGATAGCGCCGTATAAATCGCCGGCAAAATCGAGGAGATAGGCTTCTACTGTGGGACGCGCGCTGGGATAGGTGGGACGCACGCCGATGTTCACCAGCGCCGTGTACACGCCCATCGGCGTGTGCGCGCGCGCCAGATAGACGCCATACGCGGGCAGCAGGCGCTCCGGCGGCACCTGCACATTCGCTGTCGGGAACCCCAACTGCCGGCCCCGCCCATCCCCGTGGATGACCGGGCCGCGCAAGCGATAGGCGTAGCCCAGACAGGCGTTCGCCTCTTGCAGCTTGCCCGCCAGCAGTGCGCGGCGGATGCGGCTGCTGTGAATCGGCTCCCCTTCCCACATCACCGGCGGTACTATGTTGACCTGATAGCCGTGATGGGCCGCATGCGCGCGCAAAAAAGCCACGTTGCCGCGCCGCTCGCGTCCAAAAGCGAAATCCTCACCCACCCACAGCGCACAGACCGGCACATAACGCAAGAGCTGCGCCAGGAACGCTTCCGGCTCCTGTTGCGCGAAAGCACGGTCAAAACGCAACACCAGCGCCCCGGCGAGGCCCTGATCAGCCAAAAGCTCCAACCGCTCTGCTAACGTGGTGAGCAAGCCTTCGCCATTGCCCCCCAACACCTGCCGTGGCAACGGATCAAAGGTGAGCGCCCAGGCCGCGCAACCCGTGCTCAGCGCGCCTTGCAGCAGGGCCTGATGACCGCGATGCACGCCGTCGAAGGCGCCGATGGCCAGCGCTACCGGCCCCCGCGCCGTAAAATCGGCAAGCGCCCGCACGACCTGAAAACTCATGCCGGCTCCCACACCAGCTCCGGTTGCCACAGCCCCGTCCCGGTGGGGACGAGCAACGCCAGCCAGCGCCCATCCGGGGCGAAGGCGCGCAGGGGTGGCGCCGCTTCCACGGCGGGGAGGGCGATGCGCATCCCGTGCTGCACCGCGCGTGCCTGTTCCGCATCCAGCTCTACGCGCGGCAGATGTGCCAGCGCCTCCGCGGGTGGGATAAGCGCCTCGGATAGCGTTCCGGCCTCGGCCAGCACCTGCACGCGCTCCAGCGGCAGACACGCCTCCACGCGGAAACGCCCGGCGGCCACGCGCCGCAGCTCGCGCACGTGCCCGCCGCAGCCCAAACGCGCCCCCCAATCGCGCGCCAGACTGCGCACATAGGTCCCCGCCGAACACGTCAGCGCAATCAGGGCGTCGGGGGGCGTCCATTCCAGCAACTCCAGCGCGTGAAACACCACGCGGCGGGTGGGGATCGTGACCGTCTCCCCACGGCGCGCGCGCCGATACAGAGGCACGCCGTTCTGCTTGATGGCGGAAAAAGCGGGTGGCGTCTGCTCCTGTTCGCCCAGGAAGCCCGCCAGCGTAGCCGCGAGCGTAGCCGCGTCGCAGGTCACCGGCGCGGTGCTCAACACCTCGCCTTCGGCGTCATCGGTGGACGTGGTCACGCCGAGGCGGATGCGCGCAAGGTAACTTTTTGTATCGTGCATGAGGTAAGAAGCGAGGCGCGTAGCGCGCCCCAGCAACAAAACCAGCACCCCCGTCGCCAGCGGATCGAGCGTACCGGCATGACCGATCCGCCGCTCCCCGCTCCAGCGCCGCACGCGCGCCACCACGTCATGCGAGGTCATGCCCGCAGGCTTATCAACCAGCAACAGACCGTCCATCTGTCCCTTTCAAGGCGCGCAACTGTGCCACAATCTCCTGCGCCGCAGCTTCCAGCGGGCCGGGCAGAGAAAAACCTGCCGCCTGCGCGTGACCACCTCCGTGGTAACGCAGCACAATCGGCGTCAGGTCGTAACCCTGACGCGCGCGCAAGCTCACCTTGACGCTGCCGTCGCGCATCTCAATGAGCGCGGCCATGAGCTGTGCTCCGCCCGTCTGCGCCACCAGATTGCCGATCTCCAAATCCTCGTAATCTTCCACGCCCAGGCGCAGCTTCTCCACCAGCGGGACGGTCGTCCAGGCGATGCCGTCCTCCAACTGCAGGCGGCTGAGGGCCACACCGTGCAGCCGCATGACCACGTAGGGTTTCGAATCGAGCGCCTGCGCGGTCACCAGCGCGTAATCCCCGCCGGCGCGCATCAGCCGCGTCACCAGCGTCAGCACCTCCGGCGTCACGTTGGGGGTCCGCAGTCCGCGCGTGTCGGTGAGGATGCCGGTGAGCAGCGCCGTGGCGATAGGGCCGGCAGGCGAAACGCCCAAAGCGGCAATCACGCGCGCCATCACACAGGCGGTGGCCACAGCGGTTTCTTCGACGAGGTTCACGTCACCAAAACCGGCGTTCGTTTTGTGATGGTCAATCACCAGCAAGGGAACGGAGCCGCGCCATGCGGGCTGATAGAGGCCGCCCATGCGCGCCGGGTCGCTCTGATCCACCGCCACCACGAGATCGGGGCGGAATGTCGGCGGGAGGGTTTGCAGGAAACTTGCCGCGCCGGGCAGAAAGGAGAAGCTTTCCGGCACGGGATCGGCGCAAGCGACGACGGGGGCTTTCCCCAACGCCATGAGCGCCAGGCGCAAAGCCAAAGCCGACCCGATGGTATCGCCATCGGGTCGGGGGTGGGCAATCAGCAGCGGATGCTCACTCTTTTGGAGCAGGCGTTTCGCTTGCGTCAGCGCTTTCATTCTCATCCTCAAAGAGCAACGCTGTTTCCTCGTCCAGGTCGGTCCAGTCCTCTTCTTCCTCTTCCTCGTCCGTGAGCGAAACCCCAGCAGCTTCGTCCTCCGCGGGCAGGGTGGCGCGCAGGCGTTGCAACAGCTCCTCGATGTGCGCGCCCTGCGCGAGTGAAGGGTCGTAGCGGAAGACCAGTTGCGGGATATTGCGCAGGCGCAACACGGGCACAAGGCTGTTGCGCAGCCAGCCCGCGGCTTTATCGAGCGCGCGCTGCGTCTCGACAACCTCATCCGCCGTACCAACCAGGCTATAGTAAACCACGGCGCGGGTGGTATCGCGATTGATTTCCACGCCGGTAAGGGTAATGCGCGTCAGGCGTGGGTCGTTACTCTCTTCCAACAAAATCTGACTTAAATGACGCAGAATGAGCGCGTTCATGCGCCCCTGAAATTTCTTGCTCATGCTCCTTTACTCCGTCTTTTCACGTTCCATGGCGTAGAACTCCAGGCGGTCCCCCACCTGAACTTCGTTGAAATTGTGGATGCGCACGCCACACTCGAAGTTCTCGCGCACCTCACGCATGTCCTTATCGAAGCGACGCAAGGAAGCCACCTCGCCCTGAAAGACCAGCGTATCGCCACGCAGCACACGCACTTTGGCGTTGCGGCGCACCACGCCATCGGTCACGAAACAGCCAGCCACGCGCCCAACGCTGGGGATGTCGAAGATCTGCCGCACCTCGGCATGGCCGATGACAGCTTCGACGTAAGTGGGGGCGAGCAGGCCCTTCATCGCCTTTTCGATATCATCCACCAACTCGTAAATCACATCGTAGAGCTGAATCTGCAGATGCTCCATTTCCGCTGCGCGATGTCCAGCAGGGTCAATATCCACGCGGAACCCGACGATAATGGCGTTTGAAGCCACGGCCAGGTTGACATCAGATTCGGTAATGTTGCCAGTGCCGGTGTGGATGATGTTCAGGCGCACTTCAGGGACTTTAAGCTGTTTGAGCGAGTCCACAATGGGTTCGATGGACCCCTGCACATCGGCTTTGAGGACCAGGGCCAGCTCGGTGGCCTGACCCTCCCGGACGCGCGCCGCCCAATCATCCAGGGACAGGACGCGCCGCTGCGCCGCCTGCGCCTGTTCACGCGCTTCTTCCTGACGCTTCTGCGTGATGGCGCGCGCGGTGCGCTCATCGGCGACCCCCTCCAGGTGGTCACCGGGGCGGGCCACCTCGCTCAGGCCGACGATAACCACCGGCGTACCCGGTCCGGCCTCCTTGAGGCGACGTCCATTTTCATCGTAAAGCGCGCGCACACGCCCATACGTGAGGCCCATGCAAAAATGATCGCCCACGTGCAGCGTCCCATTCTGGACCAGCACCGTAGCCACCGGTCCCATGCGCTTATCGAGCTTGCTTTCCAACACGGTGCCGTAAGCCATGCGATCCGGGTTCGCACAAACGCCCATTTCATCCGCTACGAGCAAAATGGCCTCCAGCAAGTCTTCGATGCCGATTTTCTGCTTGGCCGAAACCGGAATGAGCATGGTATTGCCGCCCCACTCGTCGGGCACCAGGCCGTTCTCGGCGAGCTGCTGTTTCACGAAATCGGGGCGCGCGTTAGGTTTGTCAATCTTGTTCAGCGCCACAATGATGGGGACGTGCGCCGCGCGCGCATGATTGAGCGCTTCAATCGTCTGCGGCATCACGCCGTCATCCGCAGCGACGACCAGCACGGCAATATCGGTGATGTGCGCCCCGCGCGCGCGCATGGCGGTGAAGGCTTCGTGCCCCGGCGTGTCGAGGAAGGTGATGCGGCGTCCGTTGTGCACCACCTGATACGCGCCGATGTGCTGCGTAATGCCCCCCGATTCCTGCGCCACGACGTTGGTGCGGCGGATAGCGTCCAACAGCGAGGTTTTGCCGTGGTCAACGTGTCCCAAAATCGTCACCACCGGCGGACGCGGCTTGAGTTTGCTTGCATCTTCACCCTGCGTGAGAATCTGCCAGGGGGCAAGCTGCTCACTCTCGCTCACCTCCGGCTCGCTGAAGGGCAGCTGGGCCTCAAAACCAAATTCACTCGCCACAAAGGCAGCCGTGTCAAAGTCAATTTGCTGATTGATATTGGCAATAACCCCGTTCTTAATCAGGGTCTTGATGACGTTAATCGGCGTGACCCCCAACAAGTCAGCCAGGTCACGCACGGTGATAATCTCTGGTATCGTCACTTTCTTATCCATACTCTACACCTCCTCGGTTTGCACCGCCGGCTCTGTGTCCGACGTTTCGGGTAATTGCTGCGCGTAAGCCTGCAACGCAGCGAGGGTTTCCGCGCTCAAGGTTGTTTTGAGCGCGCGCGCCAGGGCGCCGGTTTTGAGCGCTTTTTGCCAACACGTGCGTTGCGGGCAAAGATAGGCCCCGCGTCCGTTCAGTTTGCCACTCGCATCCACGACAACCTGTCCTTCAGCGACGCGCACCAGCCGGATAAGCGCGCGCTTCGCATCCGTGCTGCGACAGGCTACGCAGGTGCGAATCGGCACGTGTTTTTTGCGCCCTGTTTTTGCTTGCGCCACCTCATCACCTCCTCTCTAAGCCCCGGCCTGACCGGGCGAAAAAACGGACGCCAGAAGTGCTCTGGCGTCCGTCAGTCATCACGCAATGAGGGGGAGGCAGGATTAAACCCGACGTTTCATCCCCAACGCCTCACTCCCGCACCCAGGCCAGAGCCAATAAGCTGTTCATCTTCAAACTAATCCAGGAAATCCTCGTCCCAGTCCGCCTTTCCAGGACGTCGGACCACATACTTGCCATCGTCATCGTCGTAGAAGATCGGGCGTGCCTTGCGCTTACCCTTGACTTTCGGACGCGCCTTCTTGCCGCGATCGCGAGGCAGCTCTTCTTCCTCTTCATCCTCGTCAACCACTTCCACCACGGCTTCAAAGCGCCGCTTGTCGAAGAGTTCCGAAAGGTCGGAGATTTCTTCAGTCTCGGCTTCGGCAGGAGCAACCGCGGCGACTTCGGGTTCAGTCGCGCTGGCTTCCACCGGCGCGGCTTCGGCCACGACGGGTTCCACTGGCGCAGCTTCGGCCACAGCGGGTTCCACCGGCGCAGCTTCGGGAGCGGCGGTCTCTTTACGGGACGCAGGCGCCACCTCGACCCCGGTTGCGACCGCAGGCGCTTCTTCCACGGCAGGAGCTGCCACGGCTGCGGCGCCTTCGTCCAACAGAGCAAAACCGCTTGCCTTGAGAGCATCTTTGATTTCGGCCAGCACGCGGCTGCCAAAGCCATCCAGCATGAGCAAGGATTCATCGCCCTGCGCGAGCCGTTCCAATATATCGCCCACGGTGAGCAGGCGATGGCGGAACAGGTGCGCGCGGGTCTTGCTGGAAATATCCAGGGTTTCAACCGAACGCTGATAGGCCTGCGCCGGCACGCGCGCGCGGGCGCTTTTGCGCGCCGCCTCGGCTTTGCTTTCCTCACGCGCTTGCGCAGGCTTCGCCTCCGCGGTAGCCGGAGCGCCACCGTGCTCGCGGCGGTTCCAGGCGTTGCGCACCAGTTCAATGAAAGTCTTCAAATGGTGCTTCTCTTCGTCCGTGTAGGGATAGGTTTCCTGCTGATGGGCACGGATGATGTCCTGCACGCGCTCAAGGAGCGCCTGCCGTTCGCGTCCGCCCAGCAGGGATGGGTCGGCTTCTACTTGCTGCAACGCCCAGGTGAGGGCTTCGTTCAGGCCCTGAATGTCCACGCGCCAACCGGTGAGCTTGGCCGTCAAGCGCGCATTCTGCCCGTTCTTACCAATCGCCAGCGAAAGGTGCTCATCGAGTACCACGAGGGACGCGGTGCGCCCGCCGGGGTGCTTCTCATCGAGCACGATGCTCAAAACATACGGCACGCTCAGGGCGTTGACGATGTAACGCGCCGGGTCTTCGCTCCATTCGATAACGTCAATACGTTCGCCGTTGAGTTCGCGCGTAAGGCTCTGAATGCGCACCCCGCGCGGTCCAATGCACGCGCCAACCGGATCGAGACCGGCCTGACGCGAAGAGACGGCGACTTTGGCGCGGCTGCCAGCTTCGCGCACGATGTTGCGAATTTCCACGCTGCCATTGCGGATTTCAGGCACTTCCAGCTCCAACAGGCGCTTGAGCATGTTGGGATGGCTGCGCGAGACGATGATTTCCGGTCCGCGCCCGGAACGCCGCACTTCCAGCACGTAGACGCGCACTTTGCTGTGAATCGTGTAACGTTCACCCGGAATCTGCTCGGCGCGCGGCAGTTGGGCTTCTTCGTTGCGATCCAGATGCAGAATGACCGCCTGCGCACTGACCGATTGCACGGTGCCGATGATGATCTCGCCGATTTGCCGGGTGAGGCGCGTGTGTTGACTTTCGCGCTCCGCTTCGCGCAGGCGCTGCGTAATCACCTGTTTGGCTGTCTGCGCAGCGATGCGTCCGAAGTTCTCAGGCGTGACATCGAGCATGACCGTTTCCCCCAGATGTACGCGCGGGTTGATACGCCGCGCTTCTTCGAGGGTGATGTCCTGATTCGGATCCTCCACCTTCTCCACCACCTGCTTGGTGACGAAGATACGCGCCACGCCGGTATCGAGATTGATGTCGGCGGTGACACTGATGCCCTGCGGCACGTTCCAATCGCGCCGATAAGCCGTCACCAACGCCGCCCGGACAGCCTCCAATACCACCTCCCGCGAGAGGCGGTATTCAGAGCAGATTTGATTGAAAGCCAGCGCAAATTCGCTTTTCATGTACCTTTACTTCCTGTGTTATCCTTTTGAGAACAGCGTGTCGTAAGCGACTTACAAAGAAAAGTGGGGTGATGCCCCACTTTTCTCAACGAACCCAAACTGTATGCGACGCCCTAGATTATAACACAGAGAAAAGGTTTGTGCAAGAGCCGCTCACTCGGACGGGCTACGAGCTATTGACACTTTCAGGAAATGCCCTACAATGAAATGTGTAGTTTATTTCCCTCTTTCTGAGATGAAAGGAGTTGCAAATGACTGAAATGTCCTACACGTCGCCGGAGATTACGCCCGATGATAAGCTTTGGGCTCTGTTGAGCTGGCTGCTTTCTCCGCTCGTTCCCATCATCGTTTTGCTCCTTGAGGATAAGAAGGCCCGGCCCTTTATCAAGTACAATGCGATGCAGGCGCTGCTTTACGGAGTGGTGGGGTACATCGTGGCCTCGGTTCTCTCCGCCGTAATCATCGGCTGCTTTGTTGGCGTTGGCTTGTTCATTTACCAGATTGTGCTCGCGCTGCAGGCCAATCAGGGTAAATGGGTGACGGTGCCTTTCCTCACCGATTTCTGTAAGAAGCAGGGCTGGATTTAATCACTCCATGCCGGGTGCCCCCTCATCACGAGGGGGCGCTTTTTTTTGTAACGGCTTACCCTTGCCCATATTCCGCACTTTCAAATCCAAGACTATAGCCATGCGTTGAGTTTCCAAATATTACAGGATTCCGCCAATTTGGGGAGCGGAATGTGGGTTCAGCATCAGGACAGTGATTGAACTCGCCACGGACGCAATGCTAACCGCCCGCCTGCCGAGGGTACCCGCTGATTTCAACACGTTGTGGGTGGGCGAAGGTAAGGCCTTCGTCCACCCCTGCCCGGCCTGCACGTTCTTTGCCCCCCGGTTCAGGGTGAATCCTGCGCCACGCTCCTGCATGGCCCCGCCGGGCCGATCAGCTACTTTTTTTGACGCCATCCCTCGCTGTGGTATACTTCCTGTAAAATTCGACGGAACAGGGTGGAACCGATGAGCGGCATAGCGTAAGGCTGTAGCCGCGTGGTCTGTTTTACCCTGCTCCCGGCTGAAACGGGTGTAGATGCAGGCTCAAAAACGCTGGCTGATTGCTCCTGCCGCGCCACCGGAGTTTGTGGCGCAGCTTGCTTCTGTGCCACCTCTGGTGGCGCAAGTGTTGTTTAATCGCGGTTTTGTTCGTCCACAGGAGGCCCTGCGTTTCCTCGCCGGTGAGGAACAGGACGACAATCCCTTTCTGCTGGCCGGTTTGGAACGCGCGGTGCGTGTCCTGCGTGATGCGCTGCGTCGTCATCAACGCATCGCCGTGTATGGGGACTACGACGCGGACGGCGTCACCGCGACCGCGGTACTGGTGGACGTGTTACGCGCGCTCGGCGGCGATGTTATCCCCTACATTCCTAACCGCAACGCTGAAGGCTATGGCCTGAACGCCGAAGCGATTGACTTTCTCGCGGCACAGGGGGTGCGCGTCCTGGTCACGGTGGATTGCGGCAGCCGCTCCCTAGCCGAAGTGGCTATGGCACAGCGGCGCGGGATGCGCGTCATCGTTACGGATCATCACCACCTGGGACCGGCGTTACCCGTGTGCGAGGCGGTTGTTGTCCCCCGCCGTGAGGATAGCGCCTATCCCTGCCGCGATCTGGCCGGGGTGGGGGTGGCCTATAAGGTGGCGCAGGCCCTGTTGCGCACCAATGCGCGCGTGCCCCTGCCGGGAACGTGCGCCGAGCTTTCCGAGCGGGATTTGTTAGACCTGGTGGCGCTGGGCACGGTGGCGGATATGGTGCCCCTGTTTGGGGAAAATCATCGCCTGGTGCGCGCGGGGCTGCTGGAATTGAATGCCGCGCGACGTCCGGGGATTAACGCCCTGCTGCAGGTGGCCGGTGTGCAGCCCGGCACGGTGAACGCGAACACTATCAGCTTTGTCCTGGCGCCACGCATCAACGCGGCGGGGCGGATTGGAAAAGCGCACACGGCCCTGGATTTGCTCCTGGCGCGGGATGTGGCCACCGCCTTGCCACTGGCCGAGATGCTGGAGCAGATGAACCGCGAGCGGCAGGACTTAACGCTTATCGCCTATCAACAGGCGCGCGAGCTGGTGCGGGCACAGGTCGAAGCGGATGCGGCGCTGCTCTTTGCTGCCGCGCGCAATTTCCCGGCGGGCATTATCGGGCTGGCTGCGGCGCGGCTGATGGATGAGTTCTATCGCCCGGTGGTCGTGGTGGAGATGGGGGATCCGTATAGCCGCGGCTCGGCGCGTTCGATCCCCGGTTTCCACATCACGGAAGCTTTAGAGCAGGTGTCGGATGTGCTGATACAGTTTGGCGGTCACGCTGCAGCAGCGGGGTTCACCGTCGAAACAGCGCGCCTTTCGGAATTGCAGGCGCGGCTGCAGGCGATAGCCGCCTCGCAGCTACACCCTGAGGCGCTGGAGCGCGTGCTGTTGGCCGATGCGCAAATCCCTTTGAGCGCACTTTCGTGGGATGTGTACAACGCGCTCATGCAGTTGGAACCTTTTGGGTACGGAAATCCGCAGCCGGTTTTTGTCAGCCCCCATGTCAAGGTGGCGAACGCGCGCGCCGTGGGGACGCAGGGGCAACATCTCAAACTAACCCTGGAAGATGAGACCGGTCTGTTGTGGGATGCCATCGCTTTTCGCATGGGGGATTGGATCGAGCGGATGCCGCGCTATGTGGATGTGGCTTACATCCTGGATCGCAACGAGTGGAACGGGCGCGTCAGCCTGCAGTTGCTGGTGCAGGATTTGCGTTTCCCGGAGGCCACACCGGCAGCTTCGCGCGCGTCGCGGGCGGCTTACCGCTAAGGCATCCGCTTGGTTTGCACGGTCTTAATCATGGGGGCCGGCGCTTAAAACCGCGCCTGATGGGCGCTGTGCGTCGGGCGACCGCGGAGGCGGTCGCGTCTGGCTTCATCATCATCATGCAACGCGGCGACCTGCGCCGACGTGATAACAGGATTGTGGCATGGAAACCATCATCATCACCGGTGAGCATTTAACGATGGAGGATGTGGCCGCGGTGGCACAGGGGGCGACGGTTGCCCTGGCCCCGCAGGCTGTGCAGGCGATGGAACGTTCCTGGCAGGGCGTGCTCAAGCTGCTGGAGCGCGGTGAAATCGCTTACGGCATCACCACTGGCTTTGGTGCCTTCAAAGGGCGCATCATCCCCCGCCACGAGGTGGAGGCGCTGCAGCGCAATCTCGTGCTCAGTCACGCGGCGGGGAGCGGGCCGCTGCTGGATGAGGCGGACGTGCGCGCGGTGATGCTTGTGCGCGCCAACACCCTGGCCATGGGGCATTCCGGCATCCGCCCGCAGGTGGTGGAGCGTCTGATTCAGTTGCTCAACGCCGGGGTCGTGCCCTGCGTGCCGCGGTATGGCTCGGTAGGGGCCAGCGGCGATCTGGCGCCTCTGGCGCATCTGGCGCTGGTGCTTTTGGGGGAAGGGGAAGCCTGGTATCGGGGGGCGCGTCTGCCTGGCGCGGAAGCGCTCCGGCGTGCCGGTCTGGAACCCATCGCCTTGCAGGCGAAAGAGGGCCTCGCGCTCATCAACGGGACAGCGGTCATCACGGCGCACGGGACGCTGACCACCCTGCGCGCCGAAAACCTGGTGCGCGCTGTGGACATCGCCGCGGCGCTCTCGCTCGAAGCGCTGCGCGGCACCCCCGCTGCTTTTGATGCACGCATCCATCAGTTGCGCCCGCATCCCCGGCAGGTGGACGCGGCGGCCTTTATCCGCCGGCTGATCGAGGGGAGCACCTTCTTGCGTCCCCATGACCCGCGCGACATTCAGGATGCGTATAGTTTGCGCTGCATTCCTCAGGTGCACGGCGCGGTCCGGGATACGGTGGCCTATGCGCGTTGGGCCCTGGAAATCGAACTCAACGCTGTGACCGATAACCCCCTCATCTTCTTTGAAGGCGAACAGCCGGTGGTGCTTTCCGGCGGCAATTTCCACGCCGAGCCGCTGGGCCTGGCGTTAGATTACCTCAAACTCGGCCTCACGGATTTGGGCAATATCAGCGAACGGCGCACGGCGCGCTTGCTGGATGAGGCGCTCAATCGTGGGCTGCCGCCCTTCCTCACGCGCCACGGCGGCCTGGAAAGCGGCTTGATGATTGCCCAATACACCGCCGCGGCCCTGGCTTCCGAGAACAAGGTGCTGGCGCACCCGGCTACGGCGGACTCCATCCCCACCTCCGCCAACACGGAGGACCACGTGAGCATGGCCGCGCACGCGGCGCAGCACGCGCGGCAGGTGCTGGAGAATGTGGAAACGATCGCGGCGATTGAGCTGCTGGCCGCAACACAGGGCATTGACTTCCGCCGCGAACAGCTCGGCGCGGCGGCACGCTTGGGACACGGTACGCAGGTGGCTTACGAGCTGGTCCGTGCGCGCGTGCCCTTCATCGAGCACGATCAGCCCCTGGCTCCTCACATCGAGGCGTTGCGTCAGCTCATCGCCAGCGGGGAGCTGGTGGCCGCGGTGGAGGAGGTGGCCTGATGCGGGCACTGGTCACGGGAGCGACGGGGTGTGTTGGGGCGAACATCGTCGAAGCCCTGCTCGCGCAAGGGCACGAGGTGCGGGCCTTGCGCCGGAGCACCTCCCGCCTGGATGCGCTGGACGGTTTGCAGCCGGCCTTCGTGCTGGGCGATGTCAATGATTACGCCTCCCTGGAAGCGGCGATGCGGGGGTGCGATTGGGTCTTCCACGCTGCGGCGATTTCGCAGTACTGGCGCAACAAGCCGGAGACGATTTTCCGCGTTAACGTCGAGGGGACCAAAAATGTGTTGCGCGCTGCTCAGGCTTGCGGCGTGCGGCGCGTGGTCTTCACCAGCTCCGCGGGGGCGCTGGGCGTGCCGGCGCGCACGGGTGAGTGGATTGACGAAACCCATCCTTTCAATCAGCCGCCGGAGCGCTTCCCCTATGGCTACAGCAAGGTCCTGGCCGAACAGGAAGTGCAGGCAGCGGTGGCCTCCGGTCTGGATGTGGTGATCGTTAATCCGGTGAGCGTGATTGGACAGCGCGATGTGTACTTTGTGGGCGGCGAAATCATCCGTCAGGCGCGGCGCGGGCGCTTGCTGGCCGTGCCGCCGGGCGGGACGAGCTTTGTGTCGGCGCGCGCGGTGGGCCTGGGCCACGTCCTGGCCGCCGAGCGCGGGCTGAGCGGCGAGCGCTATCTCCTGGCCGGGGATAACGTCACCTACATGGAGCTGGCGCAGACCATCGCCGAGGTGATTGGATGCAAGCCGCCGCGTTACGTCATCCCGCCGCGCTGGATCGAACCTCTGGCGCGCGTCCTGGACGGCCTGGCGCGGGCTGGCATCCACGTGGGGATAGAGGGCAATCAGTTGCGCCTGAGCGCATTGCCTTTATACTTCGATGGCAGCAAGGCCGAACGCGAGCTGGGCTTCCCGCACGTGCCGCTGCGTGCCGCCGTCGAAGAGGCCTGGACGTGGTACCGCGCCCACGGTCTGTTGTAGAAGGGAGCGTCGGATGACGGTCGAGTTGTTACCAGGTGTAATGGCTTACCTTCAGCACCAGAACTGCGTTTGAAAGCGTCGCTGGTGCGATTTTACCCGCCAGCCTGGATAGGGTATCCGATGATGGCAACACCCTTGGGGTGGGCGAGAAGGCATTGCTTCGCCTCTCCCTACCTCGCCTGAAGGTGCTATTGGACCGTCATCCGGACAGGGTGAGCCGTTACTGTCAGTTTTGAGTTCGAATGAAGAGGAGCGTATGCCCCGGCGTAGATACAGAGATGATTGGTATCGCAAATACGACGCTTATGGCTATCGTAAGCGCACATCCTGGCCGCGTGTCCTGGTCCTGTTGGTGTTGATTGCGGCGGGCCTGTATGTGCTGCGCGAGCGCTTCAAGCAGGAGGAGGCGCTGCCGCTGCCTGTGTTGACCAGCGCCGCCACGCCGCCCACCCCGACCCCTTCCGCGCTTTCCTATAGCTTGCAAGCAGAGGAAGCTACCGATCGTGGCGAACTGAGCGCGGCCATCAAGGCGTATGAGCAGCTCATCGCGCTTGAACCGGCCAACTACGACGCCTATCTCGCCCTGGCGCGGCTGTATAGCCTGACCGGTCGTCCGGAACGCGCCTACGACCTGACGCGCTACGTCTTACAAATGGACCCGAACAACGCCCACGCCTGGGGGACGCTGGCGCTGGCTTACGATTGGATGTACGTCCTGGAGGATGCCATCCGCGCCGGGCAGAAGGCCGTGGCCTTAGCGCCCGATGCTGCCAGTGCCTATGCCCATCTGGCCGAGGCTTATGCCGACAACAAGGACTGGTACAATGCCGCGCAGGCGGCGCAAACTGCCCTCACGCTCAATCCGCAGGATGTGGATGCGCTGCGCGCCAACGCTTACGCTTTGGAGTTGCAAGGCTTCTTCAACGACGCTCTGGACGGGTACGCGCAGGCCTTGCAAATTGCTCCCTCTTTCGGGCCGCTCCTCATTGCACAGGGACGGGTCGCCACCTCCATGGGAGACTATGTGACCGCGCAGGAAAGCTATCAGAAGGCGGTGGATGCTGACCCGCTCAACGCGGAAGCGTTAGACCTGTTGGGCTGGACTTACCTGGTCAACGGGGAGTACGAGCAGGCGGAAATCTACTTCCGCCGTGCCCTGGAAGCGGTCCCCACCTACTTCCAGGCGCATGGGCACATGGGGACGCTCTATTTCCAGCGCCGCAACTACGAGGAGGCCATCCCCGCCTATCGGCAGGCGGTGCGCTACGGCGAGGCGGAAAGCCGCCGCAAAACCGCTTACATCCTTATTACCCTGGAAAGCGCCGATGCCATCGGTGATCAGCCGGCGGGGGAGCGCATTGCCCGCGGCGATTTTTCCCATCCGCGCAATCCCGAAGGTCCCTTGCGCGCGGCGATTTCCGGCAGCGAGGAAGCCGTGGCTACCGTGCGCGGCGCGGCAAGGCTGGACGTGATGACCGGTCTCTACAGTCTACGGCTGACGGGCCTGCCGTCCGCGCCGGCGGGTAAGGCCTACGTGGCCTGGTTCGTGCGCCTGCGCACCCCCTCGCGCGCTATCGTGCACAGCGAGCCTTTTTATCCCGATGCCGAAGGGCGCGTCACGCTGAACGGCGAGACCGGCGCCGTGCGCGGGGTTCCGATCGAATACTACTACACCCTGGCTCTGTGTCACTACTTCCTGGCACAGTGCGAGCAGGCTGACCCTTACTTGAACGTTGCTTTAGCCATTGATGCTGAAGATGCCAATGCCCTGCAAATCTGGAAGCTTTGCCACCCGTAAGCGTTCATGCTGTTCATGAGACGGCTCAGCCTGATGCGTTTAACCGTCGGGATGCCTGAACGTAGCAACGGTGTGTTTCCTGCGGTTAACAGGTCAGACAGAGTCATTACCTTGCAATAAAGGGGGGATTTATGGCTGGGCCATCGCGAATGTATCTGGTTCGAGGAGTAGCCGCGGCGAAAGCCGGTGACATAACCGAGGCGCGTCTCTATCTGGAAAAACTTCTCGCGCTTGGCCCGACACCCGACGAAGAGGAAAAGGCCAAGCTCTGGCTGGCGCGTATTGAGACCGATCCGGCGAAAAAACGCGATTGGTTTGAGACCCTGGCGGTTGAGTTTCCGTTCAATCCGGAGATCCAACGCGAGCTGGCGCTGCTCAAAGGTGAACTGAAACCCGATGAGCTGATCAATCCTGACAGCCTGGAGTCTGTTGCAGCTACAGCTCCGCGCTGCCCACGCTGCGGAAGTGAGCTGGGGGTGGAAGAAGGGGCGACGGAGCGGCGCTGTCCGTTGTGCGGCTGGTACGCCGCCCTGGTGCCGGAAGCGATTCCCGCCGCCGATGCGGAGACGCTGCTCCGTCAGGGCATGGCGGCGGCACGCGGTGGGGATAAGGAGCGCGCGCGGCAGGCATTCACCCGCATCCTGCAGGCTAAGCCGGATACGGTGCCGCAGGAGACGGTGATTCAGGCGTGGTTGTGGCTGAGCGGTTTGACCACCTCGGTGGAAGAGCGCCGCCGTTGCCTGGAGGCGGTGCTGCGCCTTAACCCGGACCATGCGATTGCTAAGCAGGGCCTGGCGTTATTGGACGCGCAGACTCCCCCTCAGCCCACCGCTACGCCGGACGAAGCGCCCGCAGACCCGGTGGCCATGCTCAAAGCACGACGCATCACTTGTCCAAAGTGTGGAGGGAGCATGACCGCGCGCGGAAACAATTTGGAATGCGATTACTGCGGCTATAAGCGCCCGATCCTGTATGCATTACACGAAAGTTCCGTTGCCGGGGAACAGAATTTTACGGTAGCGCTTGCTACGGCGAAAGGTCACCGTCTCCCCATTGGCATGGGGGTGCTGAAATGTCAGGCCTGTGGCGCGCAGTACCTGCTGCTGGCGACGCAGATGTCGGTTAAATGCGCTTACTGCGGCTCGCCCCATGTGGTTGAGGCTGGGCAGATGTCCCTCATCTCACCGCACGGAGTGGTGCCCATGGAGGTGACTGCCGGGCAGGCGGAACTGGCTCTGCGGGCCTGGCTGGAGGAGAAAAAGCTTCAGGATGCTGTGTACATCGTCTCGTTGCAGGGGGCTTTTGTGCCGGTATGGACGTTCGATGTGGGCGGTGAGGTGGCCTGGCAAGCTACGGTTGTCGTAAATGAGAGGGGTCGCAATAATAGCATGGTTCGCTATGATGTTTCGGGTGCATATCCGCTGATGGAAGATGATGTGCGCGTGCCGGCGAGCCACACGCTCCCCATGAAATTGAGCGGTGTTGTGGATACCTTTGACACAAATCAGGCCAAACCTTTTATGCCGGAATTTGTGGCAAGTTGGCCGGTGGAAATCTATAGCGTTACGGTTTCCGACGCTTCAATTGTGGCGCGTTCCAAGGCACTTTCCAACAAGCAAAGTGCGATAGACTTTCAGATTCGTATGCAAACCCAGGGTGGGTCAGTGCACAATCTCCGTGTTAACACCGCACGTGTGGCGATTCAATCCTACAAGCTGGTGTTGATTCCTCTGTGGGTAGCGCGTTACAAACCGGTCACCGGCGTAGAAGAGGACGCGAAGCCGGGTTACATCGTCATTCAGGGACAGACCGGCACGGTATACGAGCCACCGCGACACAGCCTGATGGGTGACCAACTCGGCACTGCTCTGGACGAGCTCCTGGACGACGTGAGTGATTTCCTGGGTGGGTTGTTCGGGCGGCGCAAGAAAAGCTGAGGGGGGATGAAAAGGGCAGGAGACTTTGTGACTGATTGAGGGTGGGCGAAGGCGTTTCCCTCGGCTACCCCAAACCTACCCCCTGGGTGTTGCAATCAACGGATGCCCTATCCAGGCTGGCGGTTGAACCCGCGCCATAAGGGCCCTTTCTGTGCCCTGCGGGTATCTACGACTTACACGGTCGCGACCTGAGGACGCGCAAGTCCGCTTGCACGTCCCTAGCGGCAAGCTCAATCGCTGTTTGGGTGCTGGAGGTAAGTAGCTACCTCGAAAAAACCGGATTCGTTTTCCTTCCCACAGGTCCATTGGGGTCGCTGTGGTTATTTAAACGCGATGCATGGTGTTTATCCCCGTTCCCCGGAGGTGTTATGAAACTCTCTTTCACACTCAACGGCAATCCGATGACGCTTGAGGTGGACGAATCCCTCACCTTGCTCCGTCTATTGCGCGATCATTTGGGCCTGCTGGGCACCAAAGTTGGCTGCGAGATCGGCGTATGCGGTGCGTGTTCGGTGTTGGTGGATGACCGCCTGACGCGCGCGTGCCGCACGCCGGTCCGCGCGGTGGAGGGGCGCGCGGTGGTCACCATCGAGGGGCTGCTCGGTCCGGATGGCGAGCCTTCCGACCTGCAGCGCAATTTTCTCCGCTACAGCGCGGTGCAGTGCGGTTACTGCACGCCGGGGATGATTATGGCCGCGGAGGCGTTGCTGCGGCGCACCCTCACCCCCACGCGCGAGGAAATCCGTCAGGCCCTGCGCGGTAACCTGTGCCGCTGCACCGGTTATCAACAAATTTTTGAAGCGATTGAGGCCACAGCACGCGAACGGCGTAGCGGTGTGGCCGCCACGCCGCCGCCGGGACCGGTGCATGTGGATGGCGTCGCCAAGGTGACGGGGCAGGCGCGCTTTGTGGGCGACATCCGCCTGCCGGGGATGCTCTACGCGCGCGTGTTGCGCAGCCCGCTACCCCATGCGCGCATCGTGCGGTTGGATACCTCGCCGGCGTTGCAGGTGCCGGGTGTGCTGGCCGTCATCACGGCGGAGGATTTTGTGGATAAGGGACGCTTCGGCTGGCCCGTGGCGGATGCGTATGTGCTTACCCCGGATAAGGTGCGCATGGTGGGCGACCCCATCGCCGCGGTGGCAGCGACCTCGCGCGAGGCGGCGCAGGCTGGAGTCGCGGCTATCCTGGTGGAGTACGAGCCGTTGCCGGTGGTGACGGATGTGAGCGACGCGCTCAAGCCCGAAGCGCCGTGCATCCCCTCCCATCCGGAAGCCGTGGATAATCTCTGCGTGACCCACATCGTGCGTTACAATGACCCGCAGCCGTGGCTGGAGCAGGCCGATGTGACGCTGGAGGCGACTTACGAGCTGCCGCGGCAGGAGCACGCCTACATCGAGACCGAGGCGGCGCTGGCCGTGCCCGAACCCGATGGCGGGGTGACGGTGTACGCCAACTGTCAGAGTCCGTTTATCGCGCGGGATGTGCTGGTGCGCGTGTTGGGACTGCCACCGGAGCAGGTGCGCGTGATTCAGCCTTTTGTGGGCGGGGCGTTTGGCGGCAAGGACGACGGGGTCTATCAGACGGCGGCGCAGGCGGCGCGTCTGGCTTTGGTGACGGGCAAGCCGGTCCAACTCTGGCTTTCGCGCGAGGAGTCCATGGCCGCTTCCTACAAGCGCGAGGCGATGCGCATCCACTGGCGCGCGGGGGCGACGCGCGCGGGCGAATTGTTGGGGGCCCACATCGAGGTGCTGGTGGATAACGGCGCCTATTCCGCAGCCACGCCGCTTTCCTCCTGGCGCGCCACGGTGCACGCGGCCGGTGCCTATCGCTACAAGGCGGTGCACATCAACACCCACGTCATCTACACCAACAACGGCTATGGCGGCGCTTTCCGCGGCTTTGGCAATCCGCCGGTGACTTTCGCCGCCGAAGTGGCTATAGATGAGCTGGCCCATGCGGTGGGCATGGACCCGTTGGCGTTCCGCCTGCAAAACGCGCTGCGCGCCGGGGATCGCACCTGCGCGGGCAACGCGCTGGAATATCCCCCCGGCCTGGTGGAGTGTCTGCGTTGGGTGCGCGAGCATTCGGATTGGGAGCGCAAACGCGCGGCTTACGCACAACAGCCCGACGATGCGCCCGTGCGGCGCGGCATCGGCGTGGCGTGCTACTTCCATGGCATCGGCCTGGGCAGCGAGGGACGGGACTACGCTGCCATCACGTTGCGCATTGGCGAGGATAACAGCGTCGTTCTGCAGGCCGGTCTCACGGATTACGGGCAGGGCAGTCGCACCGTCTTCAGTGCGTTGGCGGCGCAGGCTCTGGGCGTAAAGCTGGAGCGCGTGCAGATGCCGCGTCCCGATACGGATACGGCCCTGGAATCCGGTCCCACGGTAGCCTCACGCGCCTCCGTGGTGGGCGGCAACGCCGTGCTGGTGGCCGCGCGCAAGCTGGAAGGGATGTTGCGCCTTGCCGCGGCGGAAGCGTTCCACTGCGCACCGGAAGACGTGCAGCGCGTCGGCGAGGATTTCCTGGGGCCGGGCGAGGATTTGCTGCGCTTCGAGGAGGTGGTACGGCACGCGCGCGCTTTGGGGCTGCAGCTCTTTGCGCAGGGACGCTGGGAGGTGCCGCACAAGCATTGGGATTTTGCCAGTGGCACGGGTGTGCCCTATTTCGCCTACACGTTCGGCGCGGAAGTGGTGGAGGTGGAAGTCGAAGGCAAGACGATTCGTCCCGTGCGCCTGTGGATGGCCCACGACGGGGGGAAAATCCTCTTCCCCATGGGCGCTTACGGGCAAATGTACGGTGGCATCGCGCAGGGATTGGGCTATGCGCTGATGGAGGACTTTTCCTACACGGACGGCGTGCCCGATAAGCTCAACTTCAACCGCTACCGTATCCCGCGCGCCGGGGACATGCCGGACATGGAGGGGGTGTTCCTGGAATTCCCGGCGAGCTTTGGCCCGCTGGGGGCGAAGAACCTGGCCGAGCCGATGTTGCTGGGCACGGCGCCCGCCCTGGCGAATGCCGTCTTTCACGCCACCGGCGTGCGCCTGCGCAAACTTCCGCTCAAACTGTGAGACGACAGGGCCCTGGACGTTGCCCGGACGACCGGGTAATCCGGCGAAACTTGATTGAACCATGGGAGGCAGAAGAATGGAGCGCGAAACTTTGTTGCGTGTTTTGGCCGTTGCACGCGGGGATGAACCCGCCGACCTGATCTTGCGCGGCGGGCGTGTGCTGAACGTCTTCACCGGCGAAGTGCTGGAAGCGGATGTGGTCATCGCCGCCGGCCTGATAGCCGCCGTTGGCAAGGGCTATCGCGGCGAGGTCGAAGTGGATGTGCAGGGCCACTATCTGGTCCCCGGCCTGATAGACGGCCACGTCCACATCGAGTCCTCGATGGTCAGTCCCTACGCTTTTGCGCGCGGCGTTGTGCCGCACGGCACCACCACGGTGATTGCCGATCCGCATGAAATTGCCAACGTCGCCGGTGCGGAGGGGATCCGCTACATGCTGGATGCGACAGAAGCCCTGCCGCTTTCGGTGTTTGTGATGTTGCCCTCGTGTGTGCCGGCCACGTCCATGGGGACGGCGGGCGCAACCCTGGAGGCTGATGACCTGCGCGCCCTGGCCAATCATCCGCGGGTGTTGGGCCTGGGTGAGTTCATGAATGTGCCGGGCGCGGTGTTGGGATTGCCGGGTGCGCTGGAGAAGCTGCTCGCGTTTCAAGGGCGGCTCATAGATGGCCACGCGCCGGGCGTGAGTGGCGCCTGGTTGCAGGCTTACATGGCCGCCGGGCCACGCACCGATCACGAAAGCCTTACAGCGGAGGAGGCGCTGGAAAAGGTGCGCGCGGGCATGACCATCCTGGTGCGCGAAGCGACCGCTGCCAAAAACTTGCGCGCCCTCCTGCCGGCGATAACCCCATCCAACAGCCGCCGCTTTGCCTTCGCCACGGATGACCGCCACCCGGCGGATTTGCTCGATGAGGGCCACATTGACCATCTGGTGCGTCTGGCCATACGCCACGGCCTTGACCCCATCACGGCGTTGCAGATGGCCACCTTGAACGCCGCCGACGCTTTTGGTTTGCGCGACCGCGGCGCCCTGGCGCCGGGACGCCGCGCCGATGTGGTCGTTACGCCGTCGCTGGAAGCCTTCCGCGCCGCGCAGGTGTACGTCGCCGGTCGTCTGGTCGCGCAGGAGGGGCAGCCGGTGGGGACATGGCCTGCGCCTGCCCCCGTCCCCGACGCGGTGCGCGGCAGTGTCCACCTCACGGCGGCGCAGTTCGACTTTCGCATCCCCGCAGTGGGCGAGCGCCTGCGCGTCATCGGCATCGTGCCGGAGCAAATCATCACCGAGGCCCTGGTCATGGAACCCACCGTGCAGGGGGATGAGGTTGTCGCGGATGTGACGCGCGACGTGTTGAAGTTGGCGGTGCTGGAGCGTCACCATGGGACGGGGCGCGTCGGCCTGGGGTTGGTGCACGGCATCGGCTTGCGGCGCGGCGCTCTGGCCGGCAGCGTGGGCCACGATGCGCACAATATCACCGTGGTGGGGGTGGATGATGACTCCATGCGCACGGCGGTGCGTGCCGTCGCGGAGCTGGGGGGCGGCCTGGTGGCGGCGTGCGGCACGGAGGTGCTCGCCGCGGTCCCGCTTCCCCTGGCCGGTTTGATGTCCGATCAGGCATTGGAAGTCGTGCGCGGGCAGATGGACGCGCTGCTTGGCACGGCGCGGGCGCTGGGTTCTCCGTTGCACGATCCCTTCATGCATTTGGGCTTCCTGGCGCTGGAGGTGATCCCGGCGCTAAAACTGACCGATCAGGGCCTGGTGGATGTGACGCAATTTAAGTTTGTGCCTTTGTGGGAGTTGGCAAGTTCGTGAGATGTGCTAAACTCTAACCAACAGCACGATAACTTGGGGTCATGCATAGGCGATGAGAGCGGTTGAGGCGTTGGCGTGAACAGGCGCGCTTGAAAGCGGTCGGACGTTTCCCCCATACGCCTCATGACTCTCTATCCATAACAGGCACAGGCGAACGGAGTCGGTTCGCCCTGGGCAAGAATACGAAGCCGGCAGGTGACCTTTCGGGAGCACACGAAAAGCCGGTTGTAACACAGCGCTGTCCTTTCTGGGACGAGCAGAGGCGGTCAGGTAGGGTGTGAGCATGAAGCACATCTGGGTGGTGGATCATCATACGCCATGTACAGAGACGGTGATGGCAGCTCTGGAGGGGAGCTATCGCCTGACGCGCCTGGCACGCCTGACGGAAGCTGATGGGACGCAGGTACCGCCGCCGGACGTGGTGTTGCTGTGCGGTCTCAGCCCGGATGAGAGCGGGTTGGAGGCACTCCCCTGCCCCGTCTTGCTGGTTTACGAAGGCGCCGCGCCTCAAGTGCTTCCCCTGGGTGTAGATGGTCTGTTACCTTTCCCACGCCATCATCCCGAACTGCTGCCTGAACTGCTGGAGATGAGTCTGCACACCCTGGAAGGCTCTTACACCTTCCGCTCCGAGCGGTGGCGGCGCGGCCAGGATGTTGCGCAACAGCTTCTGCAACACCGGGATTGGACGCACGTTTTTCAGGTCATCACCGCAAAGCTGGCGCAACATTTTTCCTATGAGCACATGGGCATCTTTCTGCGGGAAGGTGATGAACTGGTGCTGGTGGCGGAAGGCGGAAAGGCCATGGATGTGCGCGTCGGCTATCGGCAGCCCCTGTCTCTGGGCCTGGTCGGGTGGGTGGCACGGGAAGGAAAGCCCCTGATCGTGCCGGATGTCCGTCAAGATCCGCGTTATTACGCTCCTGGTGACGAAGGCGATGCCGGGATGGTTGCCGCGGCGCTCTATCCCATTCGCGTTGGGGAGTTGACCGCGGGGGTGGTGGGCGCGGAAAGCGCGCGTGCGGATGCCTTCCCACCCGAAGCCTGCCTGACGCTGGAAATCCTGGCCGATCTTTTGGGCGCCGTGGTGCAACAGGTACAGGATTTCCGCTTGCAGGCAAAGCAGGTGGAGATCCTGAGCGCTCTGGTTGAGCTGGTGCCGGGATTGCTGAGCGAGGAAGCGCCGGATGCGCTGTTGCAGCGCGTGGCGCAAATGGCCGTGGACCTCATCCCGGCGGCGCAGGCGGGCAGCGTGTTGCTGTTGGAATCCGATGGCTTTCACTTCCGCGCTGTGGCAGGCTACGACGAGGCCCTGAAAGCGCTGGTTCTGCCCCGTGACAACCACTTTGTGGCGGATTTGCTGCGTGGGCGGCTCATTCATGTTCACCATATTGCACGCATAGACGAGGCGCTGCTTCCCCGCGACGTGACGGGAACCTTGCATGAGCTGGGCCGTACTTCGGATATCGAGGAAACTTTAGTGGCGCCTTTTCTGGTGCGCGGGGAGTTGCTGGGCTACCTCACCGTGGATAGCTTTGATAAGCGCCGCGCCTTCACCCCGGAGGATGAACTGGCGCTGGGCCTGTTCGCTTCGATGGCGGCGGTCGCCGTCCATCAGGCACGCCTGCGTCAGACAGAACGGGAATGGCAGGCCCTGGTACAGACCTTGCAAGAGTTGGGAATGCGGCTTTCGGGCACGCTCGACGAGACGGAAATTATTCAGAGCCTGGGCAAAAATCTGCAGAGCGTGATTCCCGCCCACACCATCATCATCAGCATGTTTGAGGATGATATTTTATATCTGCGCTACAGCCACGGCCTGTTGCCGCACGTCGAGGAAGAGTTGCGGCGCGGGATGCCCTTGCGGCGCTATCCCCTGGCGATGGAAGCCTTTCAGACGCGCAGCGGGTTGCTGATTGCCGATTCGACGCAGGAGCCGCGTTGGGTGGTCATGAACGGGGCGCAGGAGCTTTCGGTGCTGATTGTGCCCTTCCGAACGCAGGACGCCGTGTTGGGTTTTCTCACCCTCACGCTGGACCACCCGTATGGCTATACGGAGCAGCATCTGAGCCTTCTGCAATCCCTGGCGGATGTGGTTGCTTCGGCGCTGGATAACGCGCGCAATTATGCCGCCTCCCGCCGGCGTGCGGAGTACCTGGACGCGCTGCGCCGTCTGGCCTTGCAGACCGGCACGCATCTCGACCCCGATGCTATTATCGCGGCGGCGCTACAGCAGGTGATGACGCTCACCACGGCAAGTGGAGCCTTGTTCTATACCTACGATCCGCAAAATCAAGTGCTCTATCCCATCCATACTGTGGGAAAGGGCGAAGTTTTCAAGGATTTGCGCATCAAGCCGGGAGAGGGCATTGTGGGCCGTGTCTGGGAGCAGCGGCACATGATGCTGGTGGATGATTATGCGCAGTGGCCCGAACGCATCGAACATCCGGCTATGTCACGCGCCCACATGACCATTGGCCTGCCGGTGGTATGGCAGGAGCAGGCTTTAGGGGTGTTGTTGGTTTTTCAGGAGGAAATAGGGCGTAAATATTCGGCAGCGGATTTGAATGTGCTGGTCTTGTTGGCCCAGCAGTTCGCCGGTTCACTCTACGCGGCGCAGCTCTATCAGGGGTTGCGCGAACAGCGTGACCGGCTGGCCGCTCTGGCTCAGATTGACCAGAAAATTATTGCGCAGGCGGATAATTCCACCGAAGCGATTCGCGTCATCCTGGATCAGGCGCTGGACCTGCTGCATTTGCCCCTGGGTCTGGTGGCATTGATGGAGCTTTTCACCGCGCCGGTGGTGTATGCGCAGGGTTTCGAGCACGGCGGGGATTTGATGCAGGCCGTACAGCATTGCTGGGCGGATAAGCGCCTGGTGTATTACCGCTTGGGGCCGGATGGGTATCAGGCTTTTGACGATCTGACGCACAGCGAGTGTGAGATGGGCTTTGTGGAGGCTGAGGACGCGCGCGCGGCCCTGATTATCCCGTTGTGGATTCGGCAACACTGTGCCGGGGCGCTTTATCTGCTGGATCGCAAGGCACATGGCTGGAGCCTGGAGGAAATCGAGCTGGCGCGCATGTTGGGACGGCAGGCCTCTATTGCCCTTGAAAAGGCGTTGCTGGTGGGAGAGTTGCAGCGGCGTCTGGCCGAAACGCAGCTCCTCAACCGCCTGGGGCAGATGGCTACGGCGACGCTGGAGCCGGAAACGATTATGCAGCAAACCTGCGCCGAAATTCGTCAGTTCTTGCGCGCCGATGCCGTGTTCATCGGCAAGCTGGAGTCGGATGGGGTGCGGCTGCTGGTTTCCGAACGGGCGCCGGGCGTGCCCAACACCATTGGGGATTTCCTGGGCCTCAAGGGGATGCTTTCGTTAGGGGAGGCGCTGAGCGAACGGCGGAGCTTTGTTTTTGCGGATGTGCAGGTGGAAAACCCGGCGCTGGCGAAGCTGCTGGAAAAAACGCGCACGCGCAGTCTGCTCCTGGTACCGATGATGTTGCGCGGGGAGCTACAGTGGGTGTTGATTGCGGCCTCATTGAAGCCGGGGCACTTCCGGCAGCGCGACCTGGCTTTGTTGGAGGCTGTGGCGAACACGATCGCGCCGCCGCTGGATAACGCGCGCCTGTATCAGGAGGCGCAGGAGGCGCGGCTGCGCATCGAAGAGGCGTATGCGTCTTTGCAGGAACTCGATGCCCTTAAATCGCAGTTCATCCAGAACGTTTCGCACGAGTTACGCACGCCACTTTCGATTGTGAAGGGCTATCTGGATATTGCGCTGGATCGCTCCTCCGGTTTGGCCTTGCCGGATGATGTGGCACATGTGTTGGCGGCGATGAACACGTACACGGAGCGCCTGGTCAGCCTGGTCGAGTCCATCACGGCGATTGAGGACATGATGGTTGGACAACTGGACTTGCGTCCGCAATCCGTGGTGGCGGTGTTGAACACCGTGGTGCAGGCGGTGAGACAGCTTGCTTTTCGCCGAAAGATCACGCTGGACTTTCAGGTGGAAGGCGAGTTGCCGCCGGTGGCTCTGGACGCGACACAGTTGGCGCGCGCGTTCGAGCATCTCCTGGATAATGCCATCAAGTTCAACCATGAGGGCGGCCATATCTGGCTGCGCGCCTGGCGACAGGGCGAACAGGTCTGGATCGAGGTGCGCGATGATGGCATCGGCATTCCCCCTGCTGAGTTGGAGCGCATCTTCGAGCGCTTCTATCAGATAGATGGCAGTTCGACGCGGCGTTACGGCGGATTGGGTCTGGGATTAGCGGTGGCGCGCGAGGTCATTGCCCGCCACGGTGGGCGGGTCTGGGCTACGAGCGACGGTCCGCAACGCGGGGCTACCTTCACGGTGGTGCTGCCGGCGTATGGGAGTGAGCTTGCGTAAGATGACCCGGCTGCGATCCATGCTTCTGGCCTGCGTGACGGCGGCGCTGCTCATCCTGAGCGGTTGCGGTGGTGAGGTGCAACCCACACCGCAGCCCCTTACGCCGGTGCCCAACCTCATCCTCTTTGATACCTTTTCTCCCCCCGACCCGCGTTGGGCGACCTTTGACACGGCGGACGGCGCGGCTTATGCTCTGGAAGGCGAGTTTTATGTGGAGGATCGCGGCAAGGGCGTGGCGGTGTATGCTCCTCTGGTGGGCGAGTCGTTGCGCAATGTGGCGGTGGATGTGGAGCTGCGGCAGGTGGATGGCAGTTTCGATAATTGGGCGGGCGTCATCTGCCGCTTGCAGGATGAGGCGAATTATTATTTTCTGGGCATCAGCGCGGACCGCTATTATTTGATTTTGACGGTGAAGGATGGCGTGGCGGAGGCTCTGGCCGGGCCGACGTATTCAACCTCCATCCTGCCCGCGCCCGCGACGAATCGCATTCAGGTGCGTTGTCAGGGTGGGGCGCTTTCGTTGATGATTAACAATCAGCTCCTCATCATGCGCACGGACACGAGTTTTGAGGAAGGGGAGCTGGCTTTGATGGCGGATGCGGTTGCCACGGGCGAGACGACGGCCGTCGCTTTTGATAATCTGGTGGTGTACAGACCGTAGCAACGCGCCGCCCACGGCGCACTAATGCGGCGGGTGGGCGGCGATGAACTCCAGGATGTCCGTCAGGATGGGCGCGCGCGGGTTACGCAGGGCTTCGAAGAGGTAATCCACGTGGCCCGCTTGCGCGTAACGTTTGAAGGTGCTTGTCGCGCCTGCCTGCTGCAGGGCGGCGTGGAAGGCTTCCCCGATGGCGTAGGGGACCACATCATCCGCATCCCCGTGGATGAGGAGCACCGGAGGCAGGTCGGCGCGCACGTATTGCTCAGGTGAGGCGTAGGCAAAGTGTTTATCCCCCTCAAAAACGCCGCGCAGGAGCCGTTCCGCCGCGCGCTGATGCGCGAAAAAGCGATATTCCGCTTCCACGTTGTACACCCCGCTCATGCCAATCAGGCCGCACAGCTCGCGCACCTCGTGCCCGACTTCGGCCAGATAGCGCGGGTCGCAGGCGACGAGGCCGGCTAAATGTCCGCCGGCGGAGTGCCCGGCCAGGAAGACGTGCCGCGGATTGCCCCCATAGTCGGCGATGTGCTCCAGCGTCCAGGCGATGGCGGCGGCGACTTCGTGCGCCATCTGCCGATAGGTGGCGTGCGGGTAGAGCGTGTAATCCGGGATGACGGTGACGATGTTGTGCGTTTGCAGGATGAGGCCGAGGGGCGCAAACCAGGGCCTGGGATAGCTCGTCCAGCTCCCGCCGTGGATGAAGATCAGCACGGGGTGCGGGCCGGGGGTGGTGGGTTGATAGACATCCAGCCGTGGCGCAAGGCGCGCATCGAAGACGATGTCGCGGTGGATGGCAGGGTCGGTGAGGTAGCGCCGGTGGGAGGTGAGGTAGACCCGCATCAGGTTGGCGTAGAAGCTCAGGCGTTCCCGGTAGCGCGTGTAAGCCCACAGGCCAACTCCCACTGCGCCTAAAGCACCCGTCATCAGCATCAGGTTTCGCCTTCGCATGAGTTCCTCCTTGTTTTCCCCTGGATTGGTAACTTCTGGGTAACCGCTCTCTGGTATTATACACTCATCCCACATAGGGGGAGTCCTTTAGCCTGCCAACAGCACGGCAAACCACATTTTTTAACCACACAGGAGGTCAAGATGCGTCTGAAGGATAAGGTTGCGCTCATTACCGGCGGTGCCGCGGGTATTGGTAAGGCCACGGCTCTGGTGTTCGCGCGCGAGGGCGCGAAGGTGGTCATTTGCGATGTGAACGAGGAAGCCGGGCGGGAGCTGGTCGCTCAGCTTGGTCCGGATGCCGCCTTCTACAAGGTCAACGTCACGGACCGGCAGGAGGTGCAGGCCTGGGTGGATGATGTGATTGCGCGTTACGGGCGCGTGGATGTGCTGGTCAATAATGCCGGCATCACGCGCGATGGCCTGTTCGTCAAGATGAAGGATGGTGAGCTGGTCAAGCAGATGGAGGAAGCGGCCTTCGATAGCGTGGTGGCGGTTAACTTGAAGGGGGTCTTCAATTGCGCGCAGGCGGTGACGCCTTACATGATTCGGCAGGGCGGCGGGGTCATCATCAACGTGTCCTCGGTGGTGGCGCTGTACGGGAACTTCGGTCAGACCAACTATGTGGCCACCAAGGCGGGCGTGATTGGGATGACGAAGGTGTGGGCGCGCGAGCTGGGCCGCTACGGGATTCGCGTCAACGCCGTGGCGCCGGGCTTCATCGCTACCGAGATGGTGCAGAAGATGCCCGAAAAGGTGCTGGAGGATATGAAGGCGCACACGCCGCTGGGTCGTCTGGGGCAGCCGGAGGACATCGCCAACGCTTTCCTCTGGCTGGCCAGTGATGAGGCTTCTTTCGTCCATGGGGCCACCATCAGCGTGGATGGTGGGATTGTCATCGGTTCGTAGGAGGGAAAGATGAGCCGCTACGCTAAGATTATCGCCACCGGGCGTTATGTCCCGGAAATCGAAATGACCAATGCCCATTTTGCCGAGCTGATGGGCAAGGTCAATCCGAAGCTTGCAGAAGTGGTGGGCAAGTTTGAGGAGAGCAGCAACATCAAAACGCGCTGGTACGCTCCCGATGACTGGGTCACGTCTGACCTGGCGGTGCGCGCGGCGCAGGATGCGCTGGAAGAGGCCGGGATGAAGCCGGAAGACCTCGACCTTATCATTCTGGGCACGGATAGCCCGGATTACATCACGCCGGCAACCTCGGTGGTGGTGCAGCACAAACTGGGCGCGAAGCGCGCCGGGACGTTTGATGTGGGCTGCGCCTGCGCTTCTTTCCCCACCGGTCTGAACATTGCCGCGGGCCTGCTGGCTTCTAACCCCCACATGAAGTATGTCATGGTCATCGGCGCGTACATGATGCACAAGCTTTCCGATTGGCAGCATGACGTGATGGCCTTCTTCTACGGTGACGGCGCGGGGGCGGCTATCCTCACCGCCGACGAGAAACCCGGTTTCGTCAGCTCGACCTTCTTTGCGGATGGCTCCTATCACAAGTATTGGGGGATTTATTCCGGCGGCACGTATGAACCGGCAACGGTGGAGAGTGTGCAGGCCGGACGGACGCAGGTGCGCTTCATCACGCCCTTCCCGCCGGAGGTGAATAACGCCGGCTGGCCGCAGCGCGTGCGCGAGCTGGCGGCGAACGGCGGTTTCGCCCTGGAGGATATTGACCTGATTATCTTCACGCAGGTGCGGTACAACAGCATTGAAATCGTGATGAACGATCTTGGGCTGCCCATGACGAAGGCGCACTGGATCATGGATAAGTGGGGCTACACCGGTTCCGCCTGCCTGCCCATGGCTTTTGATGATGCGCGCGAGCAGGGCAAGGTCAAGCCGGGTGATCTGGTGCTCTTCATCGGTTCTGGCGTGGGCTACAATCAGGCCGGCGCAGCTTTCATCATGTAGCATGGGGCAAGGGGATAAGAGTCCGCTCGTCCTGATTCGTCACGGCGGGCGATGGGACGGGCGGCGCTTGGTCCCGCATGCGAGGCAAGGGGCGGTGAAACGATGAACGTCAAATCCATGTATGCCGAAAAGTTGATTTCCATCCCCGAAGCGGTGGGGATGGTGCAATCGCATCAACGCATTGCTGCGGCGATGTGCGCCTCGGAGCCGGTGGGGTTGCTTTCCGAGCTGGAGAAGCACGCTGACCGGTTAGAGGATGTGCATGTCTTCATGTGCCTGCCGATGCGCGAGTACGGCTTCTACACGAAGCCGGAGATGAAGGGGCATTTCTTCCTGGAAAACTGGTTCTACGGCGTGGCCGATCGCAAAGCGCATTCGCTGGGGATGGTATCCTACATTCCCAACAATTTGCACCGCGCGGGCACGGATCGCATCCACGCGGGCGGGGTGAATATCTTCTGGGGGACGGCGACCCCGCCCAACAGCCGCGGCATCATGTCGCTTTCGACCTCGCTGGTGTTCGAGCGGCAATTGCTCGATGCTGCTGACCTCGTCATCCTGGAAATCAATCCAAATCTGCCCTGGACCCTGGGGGATACGCAAATCAGCGTGCGGGATGTGGATTACGTGGTGGAGTGCGAGACGCCGCTGGTTGAGTTGCAACCCATTGCACCGACCGACGTGGAAGCAACCATTGGACAGTACATTGCCGACCTCATCGAGGACGGCAGCACCATTCAGCTTGGCATCGGCGGTATCCCCAACGCCATCGCGCAGAGCCTGTACGGCAAGCATGACCTGGGCGTGCATACCGAAATGTTCACCGATGGCATGGTGGATTTGTTCGAGGCGGGCGTCATCACCGGGCGCAAGAAGACGCTGTGGCCGAACAAAATGGTGGGTGCTTTTGCCCTGGGCACGCGCAAGCTCTACGACTTCATCCATAACAACGTGGCGGTGGAATTCCAGCAGGGCAAAGTGACGAACAATCCCTACATCATGGGGCAAAACGCAAAGATGGTGAGCATCAACACCGCGCTACAGGTGGATGTGTTGGGGCAGGTGTGCTCGCAAAGCATCGGCTCGATGCACTTCAGCGGCACGGGAGGGCAACTCGATACGCATCGCGGCGCGCAGATGTCCGCCGGTGGCCGCGGCATCATCGCCTTGCGCTCAACCGCGCGCAACGGCACGGTCTCCACGATTGTGCCGCAGCTCACGCCCGGCGCCGAGGTCACCGTGCCGAGTCAGGACGTGGATACGGTTGTCACCGAGTTTGGCGTGGCGGAGCTGCGTGGGCGCTGCCTCAAGGACCGCGTGGCGGCGCTCATCAACATTGCGCATCCCGATTTCAGGCCCTGGCTGTGGGAAGAAGTAAAGCGGCTGGGGATTATCGCTTAAGTCTTTACGTTCAGGAGGTGGATATGTCCGAGCTTCTGGGAAAATGGGAACAGCCGGAGGGGCAACCCTATCCGGGTTTGTGGTTTGAATTCCGCCCGGATGGGACGTTCCGCGCCGAATTGCCTTCCATGGGGATTACGTCCGGCGGGACCTATCGCGCCGCGCAGGGCGAGATTGACATCGAGCAGACTGAACACACCTTTGGCATTGTCGGCACGTTCCTGGGGCGCTATCAGGTCGAGGGCGATACGCTCGTGATGACTCTGGGGGACCCCGGCGCGCCGCGTCCGGAGTTGGAGCATCGCAACAAGCGCCTTTACAAAAAAGTGAGGTAGGGCGTGTTGAGGCTGTTCCGGCGTGCTCAACCGACCCCCAAATCGCTTGCGCCGTTGCGCATCGGCGTGGTGGCGGCGCGCAGCGGGATGTGGGCCGTCTATGGGGAAGCGGCTGTGCGCGGCCTTGAGCTGGGTCTGGATTATGCCACCGCCGGCACGTACAGCGTGGCCGGGCGCGCCTTGCGCCTCCTCATCGAGGATGATGGTGGCAAAGAGCAGAAAGCGCAGGAGCTGGCAACGCGCCTGTTGAAGGATGAGGGCTGCGAGCTGCTGGTGGGATGCACCATCAGTCAGACGAGTTTGCAGTTGGTGCGCGTGGCGCAGTCCCTGGAGCGCCTGGTGCTCATCAGTGTGGCGGCGACGGACGTGCTCACGGCGGAGTGGTTCACGCCCTACATGTTCCGCACCGCCGCCACAACCGCTCAGGATGCAGCCGCGGGCGGGCGTTATGCGGCGCAGCACCTGGGTCGGCGGGTGGCCTTCATTTCGCCCGATTCGCTGTGGGGGCAGCAGAGCCGCGCGGCGTGGTGGAAAGTGCTCGCGCAACAGGGCGCCGACATTGTCGGAGATGTGCTTGTCCCCCCACAAACCACGGATTTCCGTCCCTTTTTGCACGACATCCTGTCCCAACGCCCGGATGTGCTCATCGCCTTTTGGGCGGGCAGCCTGACGCGCTATCTGCTGACGCAGATGCGCGAGGTGGGCCTCTTTGAAGCGATGCACGTCGCCGGAAATCTGGTGGATCGAGAGACGCTGCACGCGGTCGGCCTGGCTCCGGCAGGGATGGTGTGCGCGGCGAAATACCGCTACTCGTTCCCGCAGAACCCCATCAATAGCTGGTTGGTGCTGCGTCATCAGGAACGGTACGGCGAACCGCCCGACCTGTTCAGCGAAAGTGGTTTCACGGCGGGTGTGGCACTGGTCGAGGCGCTCAAGCGCAGCAATGGCGACGCGCGCGCCGACGTGCTGATTCCGGTGCTCGAAGGGCTGACCTTCGAGGGTCCCAAAGGTCAGTACACCTTGCGCGCACAGGATCATCAGGCGCTGCAGCCCATGTACGTGGCGGAGTTGCGGCCTGCACTGGAGGGCACTGTGTGCGAACCCTACCTGCTGACCGAAATCAGCGCGGAACAGGCCGCTCCGCCGGTGGCGGTGGAATCTCGTCATTCATAGAAAGGAGTTAACTCATGGAAAAGCCTCAACCTTTACCCGGTGTGACCACGGCGCTGGTGAGTACGCCGCGCCTGACGCAGCACGTTTACTTCACCGGCCCGGATGATGGCATTCCCGTGATTTTCCTGCACGGCAATTTTTCCGCGGCGCTCTATTGGGAAGAGACAATGCTGGCGCTGCCCGCAGGCTTTCGCGGTATCGCTCCCGATTTGCGCGGCTACGGTTGGACGGAGGATAAACTGATTGACGCCACGCGCGGGCTGCGCGACTGGAGCGATGATGTGCTGGCTCTGATGGACGTGCTGGGCCTGGAACGCGCGCACGTGGTGGGGTGGTCCATGGGGGGCGGCATCGTCTATCAGCTCCTCACGGATGCGCCGCAGCGGTTTTTGAGCGCTGTGCTCATTGCGCCGGTTTCGCCTTACGGCTTCGGCGGGACTAAGGACGTGGCCGGGACGCCCTGTTACGAGGATTTCGCCGGGTCCGGGGGCGGGGTGGTCAATCCGGTTTTCGTGCAGCGCATTCAGATGCAGGATCGCGGCACGGATGACCCCAACTCGCCGCGGAACGTCATCAACGCCTTCTACTACAAGCCGCCTTTCCGCGCCGCCCGCGAGGAGGATTTCCTCACCGCCTCTTTAGCGGAAAAGACTGGCCCTCAGCAATATCCGGGCGACTCCGTGCCCTCGCCGAACTGGCCCCATGTGGCGCCGGGGGTGTGGGGACCGGTCAATGCCTGGTCGCCCAGGTACGTGGCGGCGGACGTGGCGCGCTTCATCGCTGCCGAACCCAAGGTGCCCATCCTGTGGATTCGCGGCGATAGTGACATGATTGTGAGCGATATGTCCATGTTCGATTTTGGCGCTTTGGGCAAACTGGGGTTTGTGCCCGGCTGGCCTGGGGATGAGGTCTATCCGCCGCAGCCGATGATCGCGCAGACGCGCGCCGTGCTGGAGCAATATGGGCCTTTTGAGGAGCGCGTCCTGGCCGACTGCGCCCACAGTCCGCACATCGAGAAGCCCGAAGCGTTCAACGCGCTTTTCCATGCTTTTTTGAAGTAGGCCGCCATGCCGCAGATTGAAGTCAATGGGACTCGTTTGTACTACGAATGGCACGGCCCGGAGGGCGCGCCTGTGGTGGTGCTCATCAACGGGGTGCTGATGAGCACGGGAAGTTGGGCTTTCCAGACACCGGTGCTGGCGCAGCGCTACCGCGTCCTGCTTTACGATTGCCGGGGACAGGGGCAATCCGCGCATCCGAACGGGCCGTACTCCATGGCCCAGCATGGCGAGGACCTGGCCGCCCTGTTGGAGGCGCTGGGTGTCCCCGCCGCACATCTGGCGGGCATTTCCTATGGCGGCGAAATTGCGCAGTGGATGGGAATCCACATCCCTGAAAAAGTGCGTTCTTTGTTCCTTTCCTCGACGGTCAGTGAAGTGCGCCCGCTGCTACGGGCCAGGGTTGAAGCCTGGATGGCGGCAGCGCAACGCCGCGACGGGGAGTTGCTCTTCCGCGCGTCGGTGGCGGATAACTTCAGCGAGCCGTGGTTGCGCGCGCATCCCGATTGGGCCGCGTTGTCCATTCCGCGCTATCAGCAGTTGGATTTCGACGCGGTTATGGCGCTGTGTGAGGCGTTTTTGGCGATAGACTGGACGGCGGAGCTGCGCGCCATCAAAGCGCCGACGCTGGTGGTGGTCGGCGAGCTGGACACGCTCAAGCCACTTACGCCTTACGCGCGCCTGCTGGTGGAGCACATTCCGGGCGCGGAGCTGATGGTGCTGGGCGGAGCCGGTCATGCCTGCTGCATCGAGACGCCGCGCGCCTGGAATGCCGCCCTGCTGGGCTGGCTGGCTTTGCAAGCTTGAGAAAACGGCCACGCGCAGGCCGTTGTGGCTAAACAAGCGGCAAGTAGGTACAACTAAACTTTTTACTTGAAGGAGGACACGATGCGTCACAAACGACCCGGTGTGGCGATTGTCGGTGCGGGGATGACGAAGTTCGGCGCTTTCCCCGGTCTGGCATCGCGCGACCTGTTTGTTGAGGCCTATCAAGAGATGCTGGCCTCGGTGGATAAGGGCTTCGATCCACAGGAGATTGAAGCGATTTACGTGGGGAACTTCAGCAACGAGTTGCTGGAGGGACAGGGGCACCTGGCGCCGCTCATGGCGGACTGGGTGGGCCTGACCCCGCGCCCGGCGACGCGCGTCGAGGATGCGTGCGCGAGTGGCAGCGCTGCCCTGCGGCAGGGCATCCTGGCTATCGCCTCCGGCCTCTACGATGTGGTGCTGGTGGGAGGTGTGGAGAAGATGACCGACCTGCCCACCGCGCGCGTGACGGATACGTTAGCCACAGCGGCGGACGTGACCTATGAGGTGAGCGCCGGTTTTACTTTCCCCGGCCTGTACGCCGCGTTGGCTACCGCGTACATGCACGCTTACGGCGCGACGCCGGACGTGTTCTTGCAGGTGGGCATCAAGAATCACAACAACGGTGCCCTCAATCCCAAGGCGCAATTCGGACAGCGCATCACCGACATTATGGAAGCGCGCAAAGCGGCGGCCATCAAGAAGGGTAAGCCCGCGCCAACCTGGGCGAGCGAGTGGGACTTCCTCACCGACGACCGTGCCAATCCCATGATTGCCTGGCCTTTGCGCCTGTACGACTGCTCGCCCATCTCCGACGGTGCGGCCACGGTGCTGTTGGTGCGTGAGGACCTGGCCTCGCGCTTCACCGACAAGCCGATTCACATCATCGGCAGTGGGCAGGCAAGCGATACGGCCACGCATGACCGTCCGACGCTCACCGGTCTGCCTGCTGCGCGCAAGGCGGCGGAGCTGGCTTATGCTATGGCCGGTGTTACCCCTGCTGACATTCAGTTGGCCGAAGTGCACGATTGCTTTACTATCGCTGAGATCATCGCTTCAGAGGATTTGGGCTTCTTTGCGCCGGGTGAGGGCTGGCGCGCAGCGCAGGAAGGGCGCACAGCACGCAATGGCGATCATCCCATCAACACCTCCGGCGGCCTCAAATCCAAGGGCCATCCCGTTGGCGCGACGGGCATCGGACAGGTCATCGAAATCTGGAAGCAGTTGCGCGGTGAAGCGGGCGAGCGACAATTGCCGGGCGAACCGCACCTGGGCCTGACGCACAACGTCGGGGGCACGGGACAGACCTGCATTGTGCACATTTTCGAGCGGAGGTAAGCATGAACACGGCACCTTTTACGGCGACGAGTTTTTACACGTTTTTGCAGGAGCATAAACTCATGGCCGCGCGCTGCACGCGCTGTGGTGCGCTTTACCTGCCGCCGCGCCCCCTGTGCCCGCATTGTGTGGATGCGCCCATGGAGTGGGTGGAACTCTCCGGCAAGGGCGAGGTGGTGGCTTACAGCGTCATCGCCATTGGGTTAACCATGATGCTGGAAGCGGGCTATAGCCGCGAGAATCCCTACGTCTCGGCTATGGTGCGCTTAGCCGAAGGACCGGTCATCAGCGCGCAGCTTGTTGGGGTGGACGTGCAGCACCCCGAAAGCATCAAGATCGGAATGCCGGTGCGCATGACATTTGTCGAGCGCGGTCCGCAGGAGGCGCGCAAGGTGTATCTGGCGTTTGAGCCTTGGGAAGGAGGTGAGTAGTCTCTCTGGCTCAAGGATGAATCCCGACGTACCCTTAAGTCCATTGGTTTAACCATTTCAGAACAGGAGGAAACCCATGAAACAGTTGTCACGTTTGTTCCTTTTGGTGATGGTGGCCGCGCTGGTCTTGAGCGGCTGCGTCCAGAAAGCGACGCCCACCGCAACCCCGACCCCCACAGAGGCTCCGACGGAGAAGCCGACGGAGCCGCCGACCGAGCAGCCGACGGCGGAACCGACTCAGGAGACGTATGGCCCCGTTCTCAAAATCGGCATGATCTCGATGCAGTCGGGGGTGATGGCCCTCTACGGTCAGCAGCAGTATCGCGGCTTCATGTTGGGCCTGGAATACATGTCCGGCGGCAAGACGGACGATCAGGGACGCTACATCATTGCCGGGCGTCCGGTGGAAGTGCTGCTGCGCGACGATGAAGGCAATCCCGAAAAGGGCGTGGCCCTGGCGCGGGAGCTGATTGAAAAGGACGGCGTCGAGCTGCTGCAGGGGCCGGTTAGCTCCGCGGTGGCGGTGGCGCTGACCACGGTGGCGCAGGAAAACAAGATCATCCTCATGATTGACCCGGCGGCTTCGGCGTTCCCGACCGGCCCGAACTTCAATCCTTACGTCTTCCGCACCAGCCGCACCAACTACGATGATGTGCTGGTCATTGCCAAGTATCTGGTGGAAAACGTGGGCAAGAAGTTCGCGCATATCGGCATTGACAACGCCTTTGGGCGTGGTAGTGGCGCTGCTCTGGCTTACGCCGTGGGCAAGTACGGTGGTGAGGTGGTCGCCGACATCTACGCGCCTTTCGACACCACCGATTTCACCCCCTACATTCAGCAGGCGATGGATTCCGGCGCTGACTGCCTGTTCCTGACCTGGGCGGGCACGGGCTACGTCACTCTCTTCCAGCAGCTCGGCGACCTGGGCGCGTTGGAGAAGATGCGCGTGGCGACGGGGTACGGCGATAACGCCTCCTTCGCTGCAGTTTACGGCACGGCGCTGGGGCAGATTGGTCTCAACGTCTATCACTACACCGTCCCCAAGAACCCCATCAACGATTGGCTGACGCAGCGCCACCTGGAGCTGTACAAGGAGCCGCCGGATCTCTTCACCGCGGGCGGTATGGCTTCGGCGATTGCCCTGGCTACGGCGCTGGAGAAGACGGGTGGCGACACGAACGCCGACAAGATGATTGCCGCGCTCGAAGGCCTCAAGTTTGAGGGTCCCAAGGGCACTTACTACATCCGCCCGGAGGATCACGTCTGCGAGCAGCCGATGAACATCCTCAAGCTGGTGAACCTCGATCCTGACCTGGATGACGACGGCATTCCGGAGTACAAGTTCTTTGAGACCGTGTACGTGAGCGAGTACAACGAGTTGGGCGTGCCCTGCACTCTGACCGGCGAGTACGCTGCACGCTGCGGCAACCTGCCCAAGCCGTAAGGGCAAGACACGGGGGAGACAGGCCCACGCAGGCCTGTCTCCCTTCATCCACGGATGCCTCAACGCGAATTTTCAGGCCTTGACGGGTTAACATGGATGGCTTTACGCAAGCAGTGGAAACCCGTCCAACCTGAGTTAATCCGCGTCCTGAACATCCAGGGCTGAACGTATACGGTAAGAGAAACAGGACCGGTTCGGTCCGCTTTTACTTGTGATAAAGCATCAACGCAGGCAGGACCTGGGCTTTTTAACCGTCAGGGATGGGTACGTGGACAGCCTGGAGGGGTAGCCCGGCTGTGGCTGGACCGCTGCGCTTTCTACTTTCCGGGCGTTTTTCCTGTGCAAGCTCAATTCCGGCGATGCATGGGCGCAAAGAAGCCGTTACGATTTTTGCTTTCGGAGAAGCTATGACGACAGAGACAAAGCCCGACATTATTTTAGAAGGCCGCCATCTGACCAAGGTTTTTGGGGGGCTGGTGGCCGTGGATCAGGTGAGTTGTCAAATCCGTGCCGGTACCCTCCATGCTATTATCGGTCCCAATGGCGCGGGTAAGACGACGCTGTTTAATCTGTTGAGCCGAACGTTTCCGCCCACGTCGGGGCAGGTGTTTTTCCGTGGGCGCGATATTACCCACCTCCCCACGCATCGCGTGGCGCATCTGGGATTGGGACGCTCGTTTCAGATTACCAATATCTTCCCCAATTTGACCGTGCTGGAGAATATTCGCCTTGCTGCGCAGGCGCGGGGTGGGGATAACTTCAAGTTCTGGCGGCCTTATACGCATTTTCAGACCTACATCGAAAAAGCCCTTGCTATTGCGGCGCTGGTTGGCCTGCAGGGACGCGAAGGGGCCTTAGCGCGCAATCTGGCGCACGGCGAGAAGCGCAAATTAGAGCTGGGCATCATGCTGGCGAGCGATCCCGAAGTCCTGCTGCTGGACGAGCCGACCGCTGGCATGTCTTCGGAGCAGGTCCCGGAGCTGATTGAGGTCATCCGCGCCATTATGGCGCAGGGGGGGAAGACCGTCGTGCTCGTTGAACACCGCATGGACGTGGTGATGAACGTCTCCGATGTCATCACGGTGATGCATCAGGGGCGCGTGCTGGCCGAAGGTACGCCACAGGAGGTGGCGCGCAATGAGCTGGTGCAGAAGGCCTATTTGGGCGCGCTGTACGGCGACTTTGGCGCTTCGGCATAGGGAGGGGATATGGCACAACCGGATTCCAATGACATCATCCTGTCCGTGGAGGGCATTCACACCTACATCGGACAGTTTCACATTCTGGAGGGGATTTCGCTTCAGGTGCGGCGAGGCAGTATCACGGTTTTGCTGGGACGCAATGGCGCGGGCAAGACCACCACGCTCAAATCCATTTTGGGCCTCACCCCGCCGCGTTCAGGGCGCGTGCTACTGGATGGAGCTGAGATTCAGGGCAAACACGCTTATGACATCGCGGCCATGGGTATCGGGTATGTTCCGGAGCACCGCGCCATTTTCCGCAATCTGAGCGTGGGCGAGAACCTGCGCATTGCCGAGCGCAAAAAGGGCGACCTGGAGCGCAAAGCCGATTTCATCTTTCGCCTGTTCCCCGACCTCAAGCGTCTCTACAAATTGAGCGGCTATCAACTTTCGGGTGGGCAGCAGCAGATGCTGGCTATTGCCCGCGCCATGGTGGCGGATAACAAACTGCTCTTGATTGACGAGCCTAGCGAGGGCCTGGCGCCGGTCATCATTGAGCAGATGATGGACGCGATCCGCGAGCTGAGTGCTACTACTACCGTGCTTCTGGTGGAACAAAATTTTCTCATGGCCAGCCGTTTAGGCCAGGATTACTACATCATTGACGACGGCAAAACCGTGCATCAAGGGCGCATGGAGGACCTGGTGCATGATGAGGCCCTCATCCACCAATATCTGGGCGCAAGCGTCCGCCGGGCAGGAGGTGCAGCATGAGAAAATCGTCCGTATGGCGGGAGTATCAGGCGTTGTGGATAGGGTTGGGCCTGGTCCTTGTGCTGATTGGCCTGGCCTGGCGCGTCATCGGCACGCAGGCTTTCATCCGCACCACGCTTTCGGGCCTGACGCTGAGTGCGCTTTTCTTCATGGTGGCAGCGGGTCTGACCCTGGTGTTTGGCCTGATGGATGTCCTGAACTTCGCGCAGGGTTCCATGTTTATGGTGGGCGCTTACATAGGCTGGCAGTTTTACACCAACCCCACCTTCCTTTTTGGCCTGGCGCCGCTGGCGCTGGTGTTCATCGCGGGTTTGACGGGCATGGCGCTTTTCTATCCCGTGGTGCACACGCTGCGCCTCACGCCGGAGCAGCAAAAAGGGCTGCGTGCGGCCCTCATCACCCTGGCCTTGGCCCTGGTAGTGGCGGGGCTGTGGGGCTACGACGTGCGTGACCTGGCCAAAACGGCGATGGTCTCTTCCATGGTGGCCTCCAATCTCCTGGCTGAAGCTTCGCCGCAGGAACCTCTGGCGCGCTTCTGGCTGCGTCCCCTGTTGGTTTTTCTGGGCGGATTGGCGTTCGCCGTGGCGCAGGCCCGTCCTGGGGATGAGACACACGTGGTGTCGCGCAGCGCGACACGACGCAGCGCCCTCATCTTGCCCGGCCTGCTGCTGCTCACGGCGCTGAGCGTGCTCGTGCGCGAATCCGGGCCGATTGCCGTGCTGCTGTTGAACGGGAACGTGCGCTTTGTCCTGGCGCTGCTCACGAGTTTGTTGGTCGGGTTTGGACTGGGGGTGCTCATCGAAAATCTTTTCATCAGCCCCCTTTACACCCGTCCCCTGTATCAGATTATCATCACCATGGGCCTGGCGTATGTCATCGGCGAGCTGGTGCAGTTGCTCTGGGATCCGCTCCCTTACGCCATGGACCGTCCGCCGCTGTTCGCGCAGCCGGGCAAGGCCGCCAACGTGGCCGAGTGGCTGCAGAAGGGTAGCTCGACGCTGGATATTTTCGGCGTGACCTTCCCCACCTATCGCCTGTTCATTATTGTCCTGGGCGTGCTGATGTTCCTGGCCCTCACGGCGGTGATGAAGTACACGCGCCTGGGCATGATTATCCGCGCGGGCGTGCAGGATCGCGAGATGGTGGAGGCGCTGGGCATCAACGTCAAGCGCGTTTTCACCTTTGTGTTCGCTTTGGGGACTGCGCTGGCCGCGTTGGGTGGCATCGGTGCGGCGCCGTTTATGCCGGTGGAGCCGGTGATGGGTGACCGTTTCCTCATGCAGGGCTTCATCACGGTGGTCATCGGCGGCATGGGCAGCACGAGCGGCGCGGCCATTGGTGCCCTGCTGTTGGGCCTGGCGCGCGCCTTTGGTGACTATCTCGCGCTCAAATACGGCCTCACCCCCTCCATTTCCGAGGCTTCGACCGTGGTGATCATGGCAATTGTGTTGCTGGCGCGCCCAACCGGGCTGCTGGGCAAGAAGGAGTAGGCGTATGCGGACCTCATTCAAGCATGTGTGGGAAAAGCTCTCAACCTGGGCCGGGCAGCAAAAGGTGCCGCTGCTGGTGCTGGCCGGTTTCATTCTCTTCCCCTACCTGTTTGCTCTGTTTACCGGTACCCCACCGGCGGAAGGGGCCAACAAGTTCTGGCAGGGGCATTTCATCTCCATGTTTATCCTGGCTGTTTATGCCATGAGCTATGATTTGCTGCTGGGCTACACGGGGATTTTGACCTTCGGTCATGCGGCGTTCTTCGGCAGCGGGGCCTACGCCATGGCGTTATTCCTCAAGCACGTGGCGCCGCAGTTCAGCGCGAATTACCAGATTGTGCTGGGACCGTGGAACATCACGGACGGGATGTTGCTGTTGGTGGGCTTTTTGCTGGCGATGCTGGTGGCCTCTTTGATAGGGGTGCTCTTCAGCGTGGTGTCGGCGCGCGTGCACGGCGCTTATTTCGCCATGATTACCCTGGCCATGGCGCAGGCCTTGCACATCCTTTCCAAGAGTGCGGATTTTGTGAAGTGGACCGGCGCGGATGAGGGTCTGCACGGGGTGCCCGTGCCCGCTTTCCTCAATCCCACGCAATATCGTTTGCGCTTCTACTTTGTCGCTTTGGCCTTTGCGCTGGTGATGTACGTCATCACGCAGCGATTGGTCAACTCGCCCACGGGGCGCGTCTTTGTGGCGCTGCGCGAAAACGAAAGCCGCGTGCTGATGATTGGCTACAATCCGCGCACCTATCGCCGCATCGCTTTCACCGCCGCGGCGCTCCTTGCTGGCATGGCGGGCGCGCTCTACGCGGTGTGGACGATGAGCGCCACGCCCACCATGACCGGCATGGGCATGACGGTGAACGCGCTCATTATGACCATTCTCGGTGGCATTGGCACGCTCTACGGGCCGATGTTGGGCGCTGCTCTGATGGAATTCCTGGGGCACTACTTCTATCAGTGGTTTGGCGCGCGCTGGCCTCTGGTGTTTGGTGTGCTCTTTATCCTGCTGGTGCTCTTCCTGCCCTACGGCATCGTGGGCACGTGGCGTCTGCGCATGGCGGAATGGAAGCTTAAACGTAAGGCGAGGATGTGAGCTTTTTTCTGGGTTGGCGAGGGCATTGCCTTCGCCTACCGCCAGCCTTGAGCTGACCAAAGGCCGGTGGTACAGAGGGTTTCAAAAAGGGTGGGCGATGGCATTGCCGTCGCCCACCCCTTAGTTTAACTGCTCATGGGGACGTGCTTTCTACCCGACATTGCACCGCCTGAACAGGGCCTGCGTGTCCGGCGAGGGGGCGACTTGCAGCTCGCTCTGCAAGCGCTCCACGCAGCGCTGATAGACACGCAAGGCCTGTGCGCGCAGGCCTTGCGCCAGATAAGCCTGCATCTGCAACTGATAGGCGCGCTCCCAACAGGGGTCGCGCTCCAACATCGCCTCGCTTAGCGTGAGCACTTCATCCCAGCGGGCTGCACGCGATAGCAGCAGGGCCGTGCGTTCCGCGCTGCGCAGGTAGAGCGTGCGCAGCCGTTCTCGTTCCTCCATGCACCAGGGGGCATAAGGGTTATCCTGAAGAAAATCTCCGCTGTAAAGGGCCAGCGCCTGCTGATACGCACTCAGGCTTTCTTGGGGGTCGCGAGCGTAGCGCGCGTTGGCTTCGCGGATGAAGCGCTCAAATTCGGCCACGTCCAATTCGATATCCGCGTTGGAACGCAGGCCGTAGAGCGTGCCCTCGCGAACAATGTAGGCCGAAGGGGCATTCGGCGCGCGGCGCGGCTCTAAAGCCTTGAAGAGCGTGCTCAAGGCCACCTTGAAGTCGCGCGCCCCCGTTTCCGGGTCCTGTTCCGGCCATAACATTTCGATGATTTGTTCCCGCTCAAGGCGCTGCTCGCGGTAGGTGATGAGCACCTGCAAGAGCTGACGCGCGCTCTCACGCCGCCACTCCGCGGGTGCAATCTCCTCCTTCCCACGCCAGACGCGAAAAGCGCCGAACGTCTGAACGCGCAACTGATAACCGGGATGCGCCTCCACCGTGCGCAGGCCCAGGTTCCCCAGCAGCGCCTCAGCGAAGGCGCGCTGCCCGGCTTCATCGCGTGCCCACAGCAACAGCGGCACCAGGCGACGCACATCCGGCGGTCCCAGGAACGTGCGGCGGGTGAAGAGATACCCGTACCCGTGCGTCGTCACCAGGTGCTGCAAGGCCGCAAAATCCCGCTTCAGGCGCAACACATCCCCACTTTCCCACCACGTCAGGCACAACCAGAGCCGGGCCAGGGTCTCTCCGTAGCGGTCGCTGCAGTTATGGAAAGCAGCTAACGCCTCGTTGAGGATACTGCTCGCGTGGGTGGAGCGCCCGGCGAGTGTGTAGCTTGCGCCCAGGGAAAGCTGAATGAGCGCGCCGACCCAGATATCCCCAGCTTGTTGGGTGAGGGCCAGGCCCTGTTCCGCGGCGCGTTCCGCGGCTTCCAACGCGCCATGGAAGCCGTGCGCGCGGCACAGGCCCCAATAGGCTTCCGCTTTGAGCCGTGGCACAGCCAACGTATCGCTAATTTTGATGGTCTCGCGGTAGCACTGACAGGCGCGTTCATACGCCTCCGGCATATCCTTCAGCAGCCAGGCGTGACCCTGTCGCATCAGCCCCACGCCGGTGATGAAGGGCGAGTTGAGCATCTGTCCGCGTTCTGTGCCGGCGACGGCACAGCGATAAGCTGCCTCGGCGTCACCTTCAAAGGCGTGGATCAGGGCCAGCAGGAGCAGGGTCTCCCGGTGAGCGCGTGGGCGCAGCACCGGCATCTCTTGTTCGAGAGCAGCGCGCGCCTCCAGAATGCGGCGCGCCTGTTCTAACTGACCGGTGCGTAAAAGCACCCGCACCGGCAGTTCCTCTTCGTTCGGACCTTCTTCGCGCAAGGCCTGTGCCTGTGCGCGCAGCGTTTCCGCTTCTTCCGGGCGGCCCAGATTGAGCCGGTTCTCGGCGAGCATCTCCAGCAAGGTGGCTCGTGCCTGCCGGTCGGCCAGCCCGTCCGTGATACGGAGAGCTTCCTCCAGCAGGGCCTCAGCCTGCGCCGGGTTGACCGTGTCCAGGTAGACGCGCGCCTGTCCGCGCAGTGCCTGCGCCACCGCCTCCACCTGTCCCAACCGTTGCGCGTGATGTTGCGCTTGCTGATACCAGCTCAGGGCCTCCTCGAACTGACTGCGCAAACGGCGCACATCGCCAAGGTAGGATAACAGCCGGGGATGGGAAGCCAGCAGGTCCGGCGGGAATTGATGTAGCCAGCGCTCCAGCCGGTCCAGTTGACCGTTGCGTACCAGCGCTGCGCCCAGCTCTTCCAGTAGATGGGCGGCAGCTTCGTGGTCACCCGCGCGGAAGAGATGCTCCAGCGCCATCTCACGCTCGCCGCGCTGCTGTAAGCAGGCCGCTGCCTGCCGATGAGCGGCGCGCTCCTCTTCCGGCGTGAGGCTGTTCAGGAGAAACTTGCGGAAGAGGGGCTGGTAGTGCATGCGCCCCCGTCCCATTTCGCTGATAAACAACCCGTGGTTGATGAGGTCGCGCAGGATGTCGGCGCTGTTCTGAACCCCCAGCAGGGCATCGCACAGGGCCGCGTCAAATTCGCGCAGCACAGCCGTGCGTTTGAGAAAATGTTGCCAGGCTACGGGCAATTGCTCCATGACTTCTTGCGCCAGATAAGTAAAAAATTGCGCGTCGGGGGCGGGAAGCCGCTCCAGCGCCTGTGCGACGCTCTCCACGGCGCGGCTGCGCACCATCTGCCAGACCAGTTGCAGCGCGATGACCCAGCCTTCGGTCTGTTGCGTCAGGCGCTCGACCTGTTCCGGGGTCAGGGGTAAGCCGTAGATGTCGGCAAACAGGGCGTCCACCTCCTCTGCGGTGAAAGCCAGCTCGTGTTGCGCGATTTCGAGCACCTCACCCCGCACACGCCAGGTGACCAGGGAAGGCAGGGGGAGGGTGCGCCGCGTGGCGAGTATCACGTGCAGCCAGGCCGGGCGGTGGGTGATGAAGCGTTCCAACAGGTTCAGGACCGCCGGGGCCTGATCGAGATGATGGGCGTCGTTGAGCACGAGAAACGCAGGCTGCGGAGTCGGGCTGGCGCTGAGGGCGTTGAGGAGCAGGGTAAGGAAGCTCTGCCAGCGATCCACATCGCGGCTGCTCACGTCCTCCAGCACGCTGGTCAATGCCTCCGGCAGGGTGGGGACAATGCGGTGCAGGCTGGCGAACAGGTGTAGTAGGAAGACCGTGGCATCGGCATCTTCCCGTTCCAGGGTGTACCAGGCCACGAGGTGACGGGTGAGTTGCAGCGCGGCTAAGGCGGTGCTCTTGCCGTATCCCGTCCCGGCCTGCACAAGGGTAAGCGGATAGTCCAGCGCCTCCAGCAGGCGCTGTGTCACGCGCGGACGGAGCAGCGTCCGCGCCGTCAGGGGTGGCGGGGTCAGTTTGGTGTGCAAAATCAGGGCGGACATAGCTTCAACGGGTTACTGATTCCTCAATGCCGGAAGCTGGAAACTGGTCACGGCAGGCTCACCGGCACATAAATCTGGAACGGCAGCACGTCAAAGCGGTAGGTGCGGTTGAGATAGTCACCGTTCCAGCCGCCGACGGCATAGAGCGAGGCGCCGAGCGCGCTGACGCCGGCATGTCGCCATTCACCCACCAGGGGCGTTTCCACCACTTGCCAGCGCTGCGTCTGTACATCGTAGCGCTCGTTGAACCCCAGGTAGTGTTGCCAGCCTCCCCCAATGGCATAGAGATGGGCACCGGCTTGAACCAGATTCAGGCCGCCGCGCGGTTGCAGCAAGCGCGGACAGGTATCCCAACGGTCTTGCGCAGGCGTGTACACTTCGCAGGTGGCCAGCTCGCGCTCCCCATCGTAACCGCCGACGTAGTAAACGCTCTCGCCATACGCTGCCGCCCCGCCAAACCCGCGCGCCGTGGGAGCGGGGGCAAGGGTTTCCCAAAGATCACGGGCCGGGTCGTACCGATAAGCTGCGGTTGTGTAGCGCGTCCCATCCCAGCCGCCGAAGAGGTACACCTGCTCCCCCGCCGTCGTTAAGGTGTAGCCGCACAGGGCTTGCGGGAGTGAGGCCACCGCGCGCCAGGTATCCGTGCGCGGATCGTAAAGGTGCACGTCGGCGTAGGGCCGGCCCTGCGCGTCACAGCCGCCGGGGACGAGGATGCCGCCCTTCAGGCTTGCGGCACTGAGGTTCGCCAGGGCGAGCGGACGCGGCGTGACACTTGTCCAGCGGTCGCGCTCCGGGTCGTAGCGCTCGGTGAGCGCCGTGACGCCTTCCGCCGTGAGGCCGCCCATGGCGTAAAGCTGGCCTCCCCAGGCGGCCAGGCCCAGGCGCGCGCGGCGCACGCTCATCGGTGCGCGTTCCTCCCAGCGCGGCACCGTCTCGGTGGCAACGGCACCGGGAATGGAGGGGGCATCAATCAGGCCCGGCAGGCTTGAGGCGGCGCTGCGGCCCTTGCGCGGCGCGGGCAGAAAGAGAATGAGCAGCATCGCCGCCAATCCCAGCCCCAGCGCTAACCAGCGGTGACGCGGCCAGGGCGTTGCTGCGCTGGCTTCAGCCTGGGGGAATGCGGCCGGTTGCGCTTCGAGCGGCACGGCTGCGACGGCTTCCGGCGCAGCGCTGCCTTCCGGCTCTGGGAGCATCGTTGCGGCGGCGCGGTCCGTCCCTGCCGGTGCCGGCGATGCGGGCGCTTCTGTCTGCGGCGCAGCGGTGGCGAGAGCGGCTTTTTCCTCCTCAGAAGAAATAACCACCCAGCCGGCGCGCACGGCCATCATGGTGAGTTCGGTGCGCGAGGTGACGCCGGTTTTGGTGAAAATGTTGCGTAGATGGACCTTGACCGTGTTCGGGCTGACGTAAAGCTGCGTGGCGATTTCCTTATTGGAAAGGCCCGCGGCAACTAAACGCACCACCTCGATTTCGCGTTCGCTCAGGGCTTCACCCGGCTCCGCCGGCATCGCTCTCCTCCACGTGGGGGAATTCAACCACGTCCTTGCCCGCCAGTTTATCCAGCACGCGCTCGGCGATAATTTCCATATGCTGCGGATAGCGCACAAAGTTGAGCTGATCACCCGGCACGGTGAGCACAGGGCACAGATCGAATGTGGCAATCCATTCCTGATAGAAGCGGTCGAGCAGGGTCAGGTAATCCGCCGAGATACTGCGTTCGATGTCGCGTCCGCGCTGCGCGATGTGTTGCAGCAGGGTGGGGACGCCGGCGCGGATGTAGATGAGCAGGTCGGGCCGGGGCAGGCCGCTCACGATCTGGTCGTACAGGCGGCGATAGGAACGGTAATCGCGTTCGGTCATGTTGTGCATCTCGTACAGCGCGCGCGCAAAAATGTGCGCGTCCTCGTAGATGCTGCGGTCAATGATGGCCGAAATGGGCAGTTCGGCCATTTTACGGTGCTGTTCTGCGCGATGTCCCAGGAAAAAAATTTGCAGGTGAAAACTCCAGGTGCGCATATCGGCGTAGAAGTCGGCCAGGTAGGGGTTATCGTCCACCGACTCGTAGGCGATATGCCAGCCCAGGCGTGTGGCCAGGCGCTCCGCTAAGGATGTCTTCCCCGCGCCGATGTTGCCGGCGACTAAGATGAGATGTTTGGCCATGAGCGCTCCTCCGCTGTTGGATGGTACAGGCTACATTTTACCACAGCGCGCGTGGAAGGGGTGACGCGCGCGCGCTCACTCAGGCGCACGCCGACGACCCAGAGGATGGTATCGCCACTGCACAAGAGCGGGATAGCGTCACGCCAGGGGGCGGGCACCTTATGGCGCACGAAGAAATCGCCCAGATTGACCTCCGCCCCCAGGTTAAGCGGCGCGAAGCGGTCGCCCGCGCGCCGTGTGCGCACGAACAGCGGGGGTTGCAGCGCATCGGCATCCAGGTAGGCGGTCAGGGGGTCGGGGTTGTTGATGATGGCCGTCAGCTCCCAGGAGTCCAACCGTTCCAGGGTGAGGAGCCAGCCCTGCGGCAGTGGATAAGGACCCGCGCCGCCGAGCGGTATGACATCCCCGGCGGTCAGCCAGGGACGGTCGGGAGGGAGGAGCAGCGCGTCGGCGTGGGCGAGGGTCAGGCGGTCATAGCCCACCACGAGCTTGAGGTTGCGCGGCAGGGTGGCCTGCTGTCCGGTGACGCCTTCCACGGCGACGCGCACCGCCGCTTCAACGTGGACGAAGTCCACGTCGCGCAGGGTGGGGCGCAGCGCGTAGGCGGCGCGGCGGATGAGGGCGCGTTGCAAGCTCAGCGGCAGGGCGCGAAAGCCCACCCGGTCGAAGCTTATCGCGTTTTCGTGCTGTTCCAGCAGCAGCGTATCCCAGCTCTGTTGCGTCAGTTCCTCCAGCAGCGCGTAATCCGCGCGCACCACTTCGGCCAGGGCGCACAGGCGCTCCCGAATGCGCGGATTGAGGCGGGCCAGGTAAGGAATCACCTCGTGGCGCAGGCGGTTACGGAAGAAGGTGGTATCGGCGTTGGAGCTATCGTAGCGCGTGGGGAGGTCCCAGGCGGCGCAGTAGGCTTCGATGGCGGCGCGCGGGGTAAAAAGCAGCGGGCGGATGAGGAGCAGGTCCCGGCGCGCTTCCGGCGGTAGCGGCAGCACCCGATAAGCGCTCAAGGGCGTGGCGGGCGCCATGCCGCGCAGGCCAGCCGGGCCGCTGCCGCGCAGCAAGTGCATCAGCACCGTTTCGGCCTGATCGTCGGCGTGATGGGCGACGGCGATGGTTGTGGCGCCCTGTTGCAGCGCGACGCGCGCCAGAAAGGCGTAGCGGTGACGGCGTGCTGCCTCTTCCAGGGCCAGGTGTTCCTGCCGCGCCAGGGTGGGCACGTCGAGGCGTTCGATGGTGCAGGGCACGTCCCAGCGCGCGCATAGCTCGGCGACGAACGCCGCATCCGCGTCGGCCTCGGCGCCGCGGATGCCGTGGTGCAGGTGGGCGGCGTGCAGGGTGAGCTGCCAATCGGCGCGCAGGCGCGTGAAAAGATGCAGCAAGGCCACGGAATCTGGCCCGCCGGAAATGCCAATGATCACGCGGCTGCCCGGCCTCAGGAGTCTGTAGCGGCGCAAGGTCTCCTGAAACGCTTGCAGCATAGCGCTCATGAACGTCTTGGCAGAGGGACGACGGTGCCGCAGTATTCGCAGGTGACCTGCGTCATGCCCTTATAGACGGGCGGGAGCTGTCCCTTACAGCGCGGACACTCGGTGGGCGCGTTCTCGTAGGCGATGTCGTCCGCTGCGCTCGGCGCGGCGCTTTCGCTGACGTAGGCTTCAATCTGGCCCAGGCGTACCATCTCGATGCGCTGCGCCCAATCCTCGTTGCGTGCGCCGCCTTCCAGCTTAAGCGTGATGGTGGGCGGGATGTCGCGGTATTCGGCCCGCAGGATGAGCCATTCCTGGTGCGAGAGGAAGGCGGATTTATCCTGCGTGGTGACTTCGCGCAGCGCGCCGATGGGGAACTGCCACAGCAGTTTCTTCACTTCTTCACTGGCGGTGGTGACGAAGAGCACCTTTTTGGTCGCGACCTTTTCCCGCTGCTCGAAGGCTAAACGTGCGTTGGTGAGGAAAAGCAAGCCGCGCGGACCCTCGTCTTTTTGCGTGAGCCAGCGCGCCTCCACGGCAGCGATAGGCGCCTCATCCGGCAGGGCGGGGAAGCTGGCGGCGGCAAAGGCCTCCAGGACAAAAGCGGCGTCCTTTAGCTCCCGCTCCAGCGCGCTCAGGTCGCGTTCCAGGTTTTGCGTCAGGTCACGGATGGCTGTTTCCGCCTGAAGAATCATGTTCTCGAAGGTATTGAGGTCATTATCCACGGCGGGAAGGGCGCTGGCGGACGTGGCGCGTCCCAGCAGTTGCGTGACCTGATCGCCAAACCGGCGCAGTAGCTGACGCTGGTCGTTGATGCGGGTAAGCACGACGGAGCGCTGCGTATCCCAGGTTTGTTTGAGGGCCGTGTAGCGTGCAGGCCAGGCTTTGCCGTAGCGATAGCCGCGTTTGTTGAGGTCGTCAATCTGCGTGGGGATAGCCTGCAGGCGGTTTGTGAGTTTTTCTGCTTCGGCGAGGATGCCATCCAGGGTGGCGCGGGACGTCAGGGATTGCAGGCGGCTGCGGCGGTTGCTGAGTTCGCTTTGCAGGTCGAGTGGCGCTGCGCCGGGGGTGGGAGCTGGGGTGGGGCGGGTGGCGCCGACGCGCGAGGTCAGCTCGCGCCGATCTTCTTCGGGAAGGGGCTTTTTCTTCATGTCCGGCATAGGATAACCTCCTTGGGTTGAATGGAGGATGAGCGTATCACGGTTTGGAGTCGCGGTTGTATCGTGCGACTTCCCTGGGGCGGCGCAGGGGCCACCCCTGCGCCGTTCCCTGATTCATGGTGTTAAACTGTCACTGCACCCCAGAGATAGGGACGTCAGGCCTGGGCTTGAATCGAGGCGCGCAGGTAGGCTTCGATGAAGGCGTCTATCTCGCCATCCAGGACAGCCTGCGTGTTGCCCGTTTCGTAATCGGTGCGGTGGTCCTTGACCATCTGGTAGGGATGGAGGACGTAGGAACGAATCTGATTGCCCCAGGCGGCGTCGCGGTGTTCGCCTTTAAGCGCGGCGACCTGTTCGCGGCGCTTTTCCTCTTCTATTTCGTAAAGGCGTGCTTTGAGCACGCGCAGCGCGTTCTCTTTGTTCTGCGTGAGCGAACGCTCATTCTGGCACGAGACGATCAGGCCGCTGGGGATGTGGTGGATGCGCACCGCCGTCTCGTTCTTCTGCACGTGCTGCCCACCCGCGGAGGAGGCGCGGAAGGTTTCGATTTCCAGGTCCTCCGGGCGGATGTCTATTTCGATTTCATCCCCGATGTCAGGCCACACCTCAACCAGGGCAAAGGAGGTGTGTCGCCGATGGGCCGCATCGAAGGGCGAGAGGCGCACCAGGCGATGGACGCCGCGTTCCGCGCGCAGGTAGCCGTAGGCATACATGCCGCGCACGCTGAGCAGGACGCTCTTGATGCCCGCTTCTTCGCCGTCGGTCTGGTCAAGGATTTCGACTTTGTAGCCACGACGCTCGCACCAGCGCAGGTACATGCGCAAGAGCATGGCCGCCCAGTCCTGGGAATCCGTGCCGCCGGCGCCGGCATGGATGGCTAAGAGCGCATCGCCCCGGTCGTGCGGGCCGGAAAGGAGCAGGCGGAACTCCGCGCGGGCGTATTCCTCTTCCAGACGGGCGACTTCAGCTTCCAGTTCCGGGAGCAGCTCCTCGTCCTCTAACGCGAGCAGCTCCTGCGCGTCGTAGATGGCCCGGCGCAATTGCGTCCAGTAGTTGATATTTTCCTGTAAAGCAGCCAGTTTTTGCATCACCTCACGCGCTTGTTGTGGATCGTTCCATAGATCCGGCGCTCCGGCCAGCGCCTCAAGGCGCTCTTGTTCCGCTATCTGTGCCGGTAAGTCAAAGAGACCTCCAGATGGTATTGATTTTTTCCGCCAGAGTTTCTAAACGTTCGTGTAAAGCGTCCACACTATACTCCTGATTGAAGTTTTGTTGCTTATGGTGTCAGTCAGTACCCCCAGGCTCTGCCTGGGCAACCTGCCAGCCCAAGGCTGGCGGGACGGGTACCCCCAGGCTCTGCCTGGGCGACCTGCCAGCCCAAGGCTGGCTGGACAACAACTACCGCGGGTAGGCGAAGGCATTGCCTTCGCCTACCCCGGTTTAGAAGGCTGCCTGCCAGTTAGTACCCCCAGGCTCCGCCTGGGCTACTTGCCAGCCCAAGGCTGGCGGGACGGGTATCCCCAGGCTCTGCCTGGGCTACCTGCTTTCCCGCTCACTTCCCCAGCAGCCCTTCGACAAACGCCTCGCGGTCGAAGGGGGCGAAGTCTTCCAGTCCCTCGCCTGTGCCGACAAAACGTACCGGCAGGCCCAATTGCTGCCCGATGGCGAGCACCATGCCCCCGCGCGCGCTGCCGTCCAGCTTGGCCAGGATGATGCCGGTGACTTTGACGGCGGCCATGAATTGTTTGGCCTGCATCAACCCGTTCTGACCCGTGGTCGCGTCAAGCACGAGCAGGACTTCGTGCGGCGCCCAGGCGATGCGTTTGGCGATAACGCGGCGGATTTTTTCCAGCTCCGCCATCAGGTTGTGCTGCGTGTGGAGACGGCCCGCCGTGTCCACAATGACCGTGTCCAGCTTGCGCGCCTGCGCCGCTTCGAGCGCGTCGAACACCACGGCGCTCGGATCGCCGCCCGCCGGCCCGGCGATAACGGGCACGCCCACGCGCTCGCCCCACACTTTGAGCTGATCTATCGCTGCCGCGCGGAACGTGTCCCCGGCGGCGAGAAGCACGTGTCGCCCCTGCCGCTGCAACATGGCTGCGAGTTTGGCGATGCTCGTCGTCTTCCCCGATCCATTGACGCCTACGATTAAAATCACGGCGATCGGCCAATGGATGTCGAGCGGCTGGGAGGGGGGGAGCAGGGCGAGAATTTCCTCCCGCAACAAACGCTGCAGGTCGGTAGCGCGGTAAATGCCTTCGTCCCGGACGCGCTCCCGCAACTTTTTCAAGAGTGCGGTCGTGGTCTCCACGCCCACATCACCCTGCAGGAGCAACGCTTCAAGGTCCTCCCACGTCTCTTCTGTGATGTCACCACTGCCTAACAGGCTGGCAATTTGTCCGAAAACAGCGTTGCGCGTCTTGCGCAGGCTTTCAAAAATGCTTTTCATAAGTGCTCTTGCCTCACAACAGAGTGCGTGGGTCCGGCAGACGTCCCGGTTCGAGGCGGCGGACGGCCTCCTCGTAACCGCTCGCTTCCATGGCGCGCGGGTTCAATTGCCGCACGTAACGGATAGCCTCGTCCACGCCCACGCCTTGATACGTGATTAGATAACCGGATAAAATCGCGCCGGTGCGGTCGTTGCCCGCGTAGCAGTGCACCAGCGTGGTGATGCCCTCTTTGAGTAACGCATCAATCTGTTTCCACACGGGCAGCGCCTGATAGATAAAGGCCTTTTGCAGTCCCTCACTGGTCAGCAGGACCGGCGGAAACGGATAGCGATAATGCCGCAGACCGTAGTGGGTGAGGTCTTCGATTTCGACTTCCTCGGGCAGGGAAATGACCGCCTCAATCCCGCCCGCGTACAGTTCCGCAGGATCCCACGGCACATAGGTTGGCCCTGCTCGCCCGGCCAATCGTCCTGGTAAGACCCAATATATCGCTCTCATGGTTCTCGCGTTGCTCCAAAAGACAGGTTACGTTCATTCTACCTGATTGTAAGGAGATTTCAAGCCCGGTCAGGTGACGGTGCATTTCAGGATGGAAAACGCTTTTACCGGGGTGGATCTCCCACATTCCGCACCTTAAAATCTTAGAACATAGCAATTTTCCACCGGAGGTCCGAGCAGCCTGAGTATATTCCGGTGTTCCTGTTTCAGG
>DAOUBT010000034.1:0-23788 GCA_034432595.1 Anaerolineae bacterium
CCGCAAGCAGGATCGCAATGTCTTTGTGACGCTGCGCAACCTCTTCGCCCATCAGCCTGTCTCCCTAATCGCAGGAGGGTAGGTAGTTACACGAACAGGCTGATTTTAAACTTTCAGGCGTGGACGGATTTCACGACCTGTATTTTCCATTGGTCAACGAAGCAGGCATGATTTCCGTGGTGACCCCCCTCCTGCACGGGGATGCGAAAACCGGACAGAACACCTTTTTGCTGCCGCCGGTCTCGATTGCCGATTTGCATCTCACGCGCACCGCGCGCAACTTCTGGCTGCGTTTGAGCGATGGGCGGCTCTGGTCGGCCACAGGCAACAGCGCCGCGCAGCGCAGTGGCGTTTTTGGGGATGAGGAAGTCACACTGGAAGCGGGCGTGCTCTGGCATAAGGTCACGCGCGAGAACCCGCAGGTGGGGATGCGCGCCGAGGTGCTCAGTTTTGTGCCCTCCAATGCCGACGCGGTTGAGCTTATGCAGGTCACGCTGACGAACGTCGGCGCCGCGCCGCTTACGTTGACGCCGGTGGCCGCCATTCCCATCTACGGACGCTCGGCGGATAACCTGCGCGACCATCGCCATGTCACGTCGCTCCTGCACCGCATCCGCACCTTGCGCCACGGCGTGCTGGTCAAGCCCACGCTTTCTTTCGATGAACGTGGCCACCGTCCCAATACCGTGAGTTACCTGGTCTTGGGGGCGGAAGAGGACGGCACGGCGCCGGTGGCTTTTTATCCCTGCCTGGAGGACTTTGTGGGCGAGAGCGGCACGCTGGACGCGCCTCAGGCGCTGCTCAGCGATGCGCCGGGCGTGGCGAGCGGCTACAGCCTCGATGGCTACGAGGCGCTGGGTGGGATGCGCTTCCTCCCCGTTACCCTGGCGCCGGGCGAAAGCCGGACCTACATCCTGGTGCTTGCCATCACCGAAAATGAGAACGCCGAGGCCTTCATGGCGCGTTACGGCACGGCAGCGAAGGTGGCGCAGATCTTCGCGCAGACGCGCGCGTTCTGGGAGGAGAAGCTTGCGAATTTCGCGCTGCAGACTGGCGATGCGCGCTTCGACCGCTGGATGCGCTGGGTGAACGTGCAGCCGATTTTACGCCGCCTTTGCGGCAATTCCTTCCTGCCTTACCACGACTACGGGCGCGGCGGACGCGGCTGGCGCGATTTGTGGCAGGATCAGCTCGCCCTGATCTTTACCGAGCCGGAAACGGTGGGCGAGGCCTTGTGGCATAACTTCGCCGGTGTGCGCATGGATGGCAGCAACGCCACCATCATCGGACGCGCGCCGGGCGAGTTCAAGGCTGACCGCAATAACATCCCGCGCGTGTGGATGGACCATGGCGTCTGGCCGCTCCTCACCGTCGAGCTTTACATCCACACCACCGGCGATCTGGCTTTTCTGTTGAAGGAACAAACGTATTTCAAGGACGCCTTCACCCATCGCGCGCGGCGTGTGGATGAGAGCTGGGATTCTTCCATGGGGACGCGCGTGCGCACCGCCGAAGGGGACGTTTACCAGGGCACCGTGTTGGAGCATCTCCTGGTGCAGCATCTGACGGCCTTCTTTAACGTCGGGCAGCACAACATCATCCGCCTGGAGGATGCGGACTGGAACGACGGCCTGGACATGGCTGCCGAGCGCGGGGAAAGCGTGGCCTTCACGGCCTTCTACGCGGGCAACCTGCGCCTGCTGGCGCGCCTGGCCCGTCAATTGGAGGCGCAGGGTATCCAAAGCGTGGCGCTGGCGCAGGAGTTGCTGCTTTTGCTGGATACCCTCTCAACGCGGGTTCCTTATCAATCTGTAAATGAAAAAGTAGCACGCCTGCAGACCTATTTCGACCGCGTGCGTTCCACCCTTTCCGGCGTTAAAGAGGTGGTGAGCATCGCCGACCTGGTGCAGGACCTGGAGACGAAGGCGGCATGGCTGGAAAGCTTGCTGCGGGAACAGGAGTGGCTGACCAACGCCGAGGGCTATAGCTGGTTCAACGGCTATTACGATAACGACGGGCAGCGCGTGGAGGGCGACCATCCCCTGGGCGTGCGCATGACGCTCACCGGTCAGGTTTTCCCCCTGTTGTGCGGGGTGGCCACGGACGAGCAGACGCGCAAGGTGGTGGACGCGGTGAACCGCTATCTGTACGATGAGGCCGTGGGCGGGCCGCGCCTGAATACCGACTTCAAAGAGGTGCTGCTCAATCTGGGACGCTGCTTCGGGTTTGCTTACGGGCATAAGGAAAACGGCGCCATGTTCACCCACATGACGGTGATGTACGCGAACGCCCTGTATCGGCGCGGCCTGGTGCGCGAAGGTTACCGCATCCTCAACGGTCTGTATCGCCACTGTCAGGATTTCGCGTTGAGCCACATGTATCCCGGCCTGCCGGAGTACGTCACGCCGCGCGGCAAGGGCGTCTATCCCTACCTCACCGGTTCCGCCAGCTGGTATGTGCTCACCTACCTGACGGAGGTCTTCGGTGTGCAGGGCCTGTGGGGGGATTTGCGCCTGCGTCCGCGTCTGGTACATGAGCAGTTCGATGCGGAGGGCGAGGCGGCGGTGGAGACGCGCTTCGCCGGGCGCAAGCTGCGCATCGTGTACCACAATCCGGCACGGCTGGATGTGGGTTCTTACCACATCGTCGCCGTGACGTTGGATGGGATGCCGCTGCGCATCACGCCGGGGGCGGAAGCGCTGATCGCGCGCGATCGGCTGACGATGCTGGATAGCGGAACGACCCATCGCGTGGATGTCTGGCTTGCTACCGGCGCCGCTCAAGAGGTCAAAGCATGACTGCCGCGTTCGCTTTACACGCTTCTGATCTGGGCGCGGCGGCTTTGCCGGAATCGCTTATCGAGGTGAAGCAGTATACCGCGCCGGGCTATGCGCCGTTGGTGGATTACGGCGCCTGGCGCGTGGCGATGCTCAACGCGATTGATGAACTGCGCCCGCAGGCGCTGGATCAGATGCAGCGCCACGACGAGACGGACGAGGTGTTTGTCCTGCTGCGGGGGCGCTGCATCCTCTTTATCGGTGAGGGTACGGAACACGTGACCGCCATCCACGCCGTGGACATGGAGCCGCTCAAAGCTTACAATATCCGGCATGGCGTGTGGCATACCCACACCCTCAGTCCCGATGCGAGCGTGCTGGTCATCGAAAACCGCGACACAAGCGATGCCAACTCGCCGCGCACAGCCCTGACGCCGCAGCAGCGGGACGACATCGTGCATCTGACGGAGGTCCTGTGGGGACATGGCTCACTGTAACTTACGGCCGGTCATCCTGATGCTGGGGGTGATGTCTATGATGCTGAGTGCCTGCCACGCGGTTACACCGGAAGCGACGCCGCAGCCCACGCCGACGCCCACCGCTACGCCCACGCCCGCCTATGCGGCCATCCCCGGCGTGTATTTGGGGATGTTTTACGGCGTCAGCTCGCCCAGCACGGCGCTGTTTGAGCAGGTGGGCAAAGGCGTGGCGATTTCTGCCGTGTACCTGAACTGGAGCAAGAGCTTCAGTGGCGGCTTGCTCAGCGCCAACAGCGCCGTGGGCCGAATCACACTCATCACCTGGGAGTTTATGCCGGGGCAGGTCCCCGGTTACGAGGGGCGAGTGCTCGACACCATTCTGGAGGGGAAGTACGACGCTTACATTGATAGCTGGGCTAAGGGGCTGCGTGACTTTGGCAAGCCGGTGCTGCTGCGTTTCGGCCACGAAATGAACGGGAACTGGTACCCCTGGTCGGGTTCAGCCAACGGCGGTGGGGAGACGGCGGGCTTCGGCGATCCCGCAAAGCCCGATGGTCCGGAGCGCTACATCGCCGCCTATCGCTACATCCACGAGCGTTTCCGGCAGCAGGGGGCGGATAACGTGCTGTGGGTGTGGTGTCCCAACGCGCCCTTTGATGATATGGTGCGCGCGCTGGGGGATTGGAACCATCCCGCCGCCTACTATCCGGGTGACGACGTGGTGGATTGGCTGGGCTTCGACGGGTACAACTGGGGCGCTTCGGCCTACGGGCAGCGCTTCAACGCCACCTGGCAGAGCTTCGATGCCATTTTCGGCGATAGCTACGCCGCGCTGCAGGCCATCAACCCCGAAAAGCCCATCCTGATTGGGGAATTCGCCTCCACCGAGGAGGGTGGCGACAAGGCCGCCTGGATTCGTGACGCCTTTGCCGCCATCCGCACGCGCTACCCGCAGATCCGTGGCCTGGTGTGGTTCCACATCTCCAAGGAAACGGACTGGCGCATCAACTCCTCCGATGCTGCTTTGCAGGCCTATCGCGAGGCTGTTGCCGATCCCTACTGGCTGGACACCTGGCCCGGAATGAAGGATGAATGAGGCCGTTAGTCTTTGCTGTGGTAACGTCTGGCTATTTTTGACGCTCAGGAGACGCTCATGACCATTCGCTTTAGCCGTTTCGTGCTCATCCTTGCCGTATTGCTGGCGGCCTGCAAGCCGACCGCCACGCTGACGCCCACCGCAACCGCGACCGCACCCGCGCCCACGGTGGAGGCCGTCCCGCTCTACCTTGACGCGACGCAGCCGATAGATGCGCGCGTCGAGGATTTGCTGGCGCGCATGACCCTGGCCGAAAAAATCGGTCAGATGACGCAGGTGGAAAAGAACAGTATCACCCCGCAGGATGTGACGCGCTACGGCATCGGCAGCATCCTGAGCGGTGGTGGCGGCTATCCCAACCCCAACACGCCCGAAGCCTGGTACGACATGGTGGAAGCCTTCAAAGAGGCCGCCTTGCAGACGCGCCTGGGCATCCCCCTCATCTACGGCGTGGACGCGGTTCACGGCCACAACAACGTGTACGGCGCGACCATCTTCCCGCATCCGATTGGCCTGGGGGCCACCCGCAACCCCGACCTGGTCCGTCGGATTGGCGAGGTCACGGCGCTGGAAGTCGCCGCCACCAACGTGGATTGGGATTTCGCGCCGGTGGTAGCCGTCCCGCAGGACATCCGCTGGGGGCGCACCTATGAGGCTTTTAGTGAGGATACGGCCCTCGTCAGCGAGCTGGGCGCCGCTATGGTTAGCGGCCTGCAAGGCGATACCCTGGCGGACGCGCGCCGGGTGCTCGCTACGCCCAAGCACTTCGTCGGCGACGGGGGTACAAGCTGGGGCAGCTCCACCACCGAGAACTACAAACTGGATCAGGGCGTGACGGAGGTGGACGAGGCGACGTTGCGCGCAGTGCATTTGCCGCCTTATCAGGCCGCCATCGCGGCGGGGGCGCGCAGCATCATGGTCTCCTTCTCCAGTTGGGGCGGCATGAAGATGCACGCCAATCGCTACCTGCTCACCGACGTGCTCAAGGGCGAGCTGGGTTTCACCGGCTTCCTCGTCTCCGACTGGGGCGCGGTGGATCAGATTTCGCCCGATTATCATCAGGCTGTGGTGACCGCCATCAACGCTGGCATAGACATGGTTATGGTGCCTTCGGCCTATCAGCGCTTCATCACCACCCTCACGCAGGCGGTGGAGGCGGGCGAGGTACCGCAGGCACGCATTGATGACGCGGTGCGGCGCATTCTGCGCGTGAAGTTTGAACTTGGCCTCTTCGAGCACCCGATGCGCGAGCGCGAGCTGCTTCCCCTGGTGGGAGCGGAGGAACATCGCGCTCTGGCGCGCGAGGCTGTGGCGCAGAGCCTGGTCTTGCTCAAAAACGCCCATCAGGCCCTGCCGCTGGCTAAGGACGTGAGCAGCATCAACGTGGGTGGCATCGCGGCGGATGACATCGGGATGCAGTGCGGCGGTTGGACCATCGAATGGCAGGGCAAGGCCGGCGACATCACCGAGGGCACGACGATTCTGGAGGCCATTCAGGACGCGGTGAGCGCCTCCACCACGGTGAAGTACAACCGCTTTGGCAAGTTCGAGACGCGCGCCGCTGTAGGCATCGCCGTCCTGGGAGAGCGTCCCTACGCCGAGGGGCGGGGCGATAAGGAAGACCTGAGCCTGGATGAATCGGACCTGGCGTTGATTACCCGCATGCGCGAGACGAGCGACACGCTCATCGTCATCCTCATCACCGGGCGCCCGCTGATTTTAGGCGAGGCGCTGAACCTGGCGGATGCGCTGGTCGTGGCCTGGCTGCCGGGCACGGAGGGCGCGGGCGTGACGGACGTGCTGTTCGGCGATGTCCCCTTCCACGGCAAGTTGCCTTTCGCCTGGCCCGCCGCCATGGCGGATGTGCCGCTCCCGCAGACGGGGGCAAAGCCGCTCTTCCCTCTGGGCTATGGATTGGAGCGGTAGGTTGGAACCTTACACGCTGATGAACCGGCATCCGAGCCTGCAGGCGCGCCTGATGGGCGCGCTGCTGCGCCGTTCCATGCGCGGCTGGGCGCAAGGCCCCGTCGCCACGATGCGCGAACGCAACGCCGCCTTGAGCCGCTATCTGTCGCTGCCCCAAACGGCGCGCATTCAGGCGCTGGAGGTGGCGGGCGTCCCGGCGGCGTGGATCGAGGCCGGGAACGCCGGGGATGGGGTGGTGTTGTACCTGCACGGTGGGGCGTATTGCGTCGGTTCGGTGGCGACTTACTGCGCCTTCCTGGTGCATCTGGCGCAGGTCACGCGCACCCGTGTGCTCGCCCTGGACTATCGGCTGGCGCCGGAGCATCCTTTTCCGGCGGCTTTGGAGGATGCGACGGCGGCTTATCGCTGGTTGGTGGCGCAGGGCCACGCGCCGCAGCGCCTCTGGCTTGTGGGGGACTCCGCCGGTGGCGGCCTGACCCTGGCCACGCTGCTCACGTTGCGCGAGGCGGGCGATGGGCTGCCGGCGGGCGCAGTGGCTTTTTCGCCCTGGGTGGACCTGACGCTGCAGGGGGCGTCCATGCGGGCGCGGGCGCATCAGGACCCGGTGCTGGATGAGGCCGGGTTGCGCCGTTGCGCCCTGGCCTATGCCAACGGGACGCCGCTGGAGCATCCGCTCCTTTCCCCGCTCTATGCGGACCTGCGCGGCTTGCCGCCGCTCTTTCTGCAAGTGGGGACAGCGGAAGTTCTGCTCGATGATACGCTGCGCTTAGCGGATGCGGCGCGCGCTGCCGGCGTCGCGGTGACGGTGCAGGTATGGGAGGGGCTGTTCCACGTGTTCCCCCTGGCGACGAACCTGCCGGAAGCGCGGCAGGCCCTGGCGGCGGTGGCGGCTTTCCTGGCAGGGGGGAAGCAAACACCGGAGCTTGTGTCGCGGTCGGATGCATGAGGGATGGGCTGATGACGGGGTGGGGCGCTTCGGTTTCTCCCGCTGCTCATGCATGACCCCTGGCTTATGGGGAGCCGGGTTGTTGAGCATGTTACCTTATCTCAAACAGGTGGAATATGACCATTCACGTTGTGGCTACCGTTAAAGACACGCCGCTGCGCCTGAGCGCGCAGACACCGCCGACGCCGGGCGCAGCATCCGGCACGGCGCGGCTGCTCCTCGATCCTGAGCGCCGTTATCAGGAGCTGCTCGGTTTTGGCGGCGCCTTCACCGAAGCGGCCGCCGTCACGTTCTACAAGCTTTCGCCCGAAAAGCAGAACGAGCTGCTGCGCGCCTACTTTGACCCGCAGCACGGTCACGGCTACGCCCTGGGACGCACGCACATCAATAGCTGTGACTTCGCGCTGGGCAACTACGCCTATGACGACGTGCCCGGCGACGTGGAATTGAAGCATTTTTCGATTGCGCACGACCGTCAGGCGCTGATTCCCTTCATCAAGGCCGCCTTTGCGGTGGCGGGCGCGCCGCTGAAGCTGCTCGCTTCCCCCTGGAGTCCGCCCGCGTGGATGAAGACCAACGGCGAGATGAATCACGGCGGCAAGCTCAAACCCGAATATCGCCCTGTCTGGGCCGAATACTACTGCCGCTACATCGAGGCTTACGGGCAGGAGGGCATCCCCATTTGGGGCCTGACCGTCCAGAATGAACCGGAAGCGAAGCAGGTGTGGGATTCCTGTCTCTACACCGCGGAAGAGGAGCGCGACTTTGTGCGCGATGACCTCGGCCCGGCCCTGTGGCGTCACGGCCTGCAACATATCCGCCTTTTCATCTGGGATCACAACCGCGACCGGCTGTTTGAGCGCGCGCGCGTGGTGTACGACGATCCGCAGGCGGCGCAGTACGTCTGGGGCGCGGCTTTCCACTGGTACGAGCATCCGCAGCGCTTCGATAACGTGCAGCGCACCCATGATGCCTATCCCGATAAGCACCTGCTGTTCAGCGAGGGCACGCAGGAAGGCGGCCCGCATCTGGGCGAGTGGGGTCTGGGCGAGCGCTACGCTCACGCTATCATCAACGACCTCAACGCCTGGACGGAGGGCTGGTTGGACTGGAACCTGCTGTTGGACGAGCGCGGCGGTCCCAATCACGTGGGCAACTATTGCAGTGCCCCCATCATCGCCGACACGCGCACGGGCGAGCTGCTCTATCAGAGTTCCTACTACTCCATCGGCCACTTCGCGCGCTATCTCCGCCCCGGCGCGCGGCGGATTGGGTGCTTCGTCGAAGCTGAGGGGCTGGAGGCGACCGCCTTCTGCAACACGGATGGACGCATCGCCGCCGTGGTTCTCAATCCCACAGAACAGACGCGGCCCTTTACCCTGGAGCTGGCGGGCAGGACGTGGCATTGCAGCGCACCGGCCCGTGGCATTCAAACTTACATCATAGAGGAGTAAGACCATGCAACGGATGATGACCGCTTTACTATTGGTGGTGCTGGTGCTCGCTGCCTGTACGGCAGCCCCCATTGCCACGCCGACGCCGACGCCAACGCTACCCCCAACTCCCACCGCCACGCCGGCGTGGGAACGCCCCGGCTGGACGCTGGTCTGGCATGATGAGTTCGATGGCGATGCCCTTGACCCCGCTTCCTGGAGCTACGACATCGGCGGGCATGGTTGGGGCAACAATGAGGCGCAATCCTATACCAACCGTCCCGAAAACGTGCGCCTGGAAGATGGGATGCTCATCATCGAAGCGCGGAAGGAAAAATTCGTGAACCGCGACTACACGTCCGGGCGCATCAAGACGCAGGGCCACCTGGCCTGGACGTACGGCCGCTTTGAAGCGCGGATGCAGCTCCCTTATGGCAACGGCATCTGGCCCGCTTTCTGGATGCTGGGCGATGATATCGAGACCAATCCCTGGCCCGCCTGCGGCGAAATTGACATTATGGAGCACATCGGACGCGAGCCGACGCACATTTTTGGCACCGTGCACGGTCCGGGCTACTCCGGTAGCGGCGGGGTGGGGCACTCCACCACGGTGACGGACGTATCCACGAGCTTCCATGTCTATGCCGTCGAATGGGAGCCGCAGGAAATCCGCTGGTATGTGGACGATACGGAGTACTTCAAGGTGACACCGGACATGCTCCCCGGCACGTGGGTGTATGACCATCCCTTCTTTATCCTCTTGAACCTCGCCGTGGGTGGCTATTGGCCGGGTTATCCGGATGAGAGCACGGTCTTCCCGCAAGTCCTGAAGGTGGATTACGTCCGCGTCTACCAGAAGCCGGGGATGGAGGGCGCCTCCGCAACGGAACGCGGCGTCATGCACCTGGGCGATATTGCGGTGGATGTGCAGCGCAATGACGATGGCAGCTATCAGGCCGTGGCGACGATCAAAGTCGTGGATGCGGATGGCAAACCCGTGCCGGAAGCGAAAGTGGTCGGCGGCTGGGTTGGCGCCATCACGCGCGGCGAAACCGAGGGGGTGACCGATGCGCAGGGGCAGCTCGTGTTGCGCTCCGCGTCCGGCACGCGCAGCGGCGAAGTCACCTTCTGCGTGACCAGCGCCACGCGCCCGGGTTTCAGCTACGATAAGTCGGCCAATGCGCGCAACTGCGCCAAAGCGACTATCCCTTAAAAAGTTTTGTGCGTTACGCACATCTCTCCGCGTGCTTTGCGGTTGATTAACCTGAATCTTCATGGAGGGCACGATGAACACTGGATTGAGATACCGTCAGTTAGGCAAAACCGGCATCATGGTGAGCGAGATTGGCATGGGCCTGTGGGCCGCGGGAGGTGACGCCTGGGGGCCGACGGACGACCGGGATGTGCTGGATGCGATAGATTACGCCCTGGATGCCGGCGTCAACTTTTTCGACACCGCCGACGTGTACGGCAACGGTCACAGCGAGGAATTGTTGGGGCAGGCCATGCGCGGACGGCGTGACCGCTTCATCGTCGCGACCAAGATTGGGTGGCAGGGTTTCGATGGTGAGAAGGGCATGAGCGCCTACACCACCGTTGAAAAGCTCGTGGCGGGTGTGGAAAGCAACCTGCGCCGCCTTCAGACGGACTACATTGACGTGATGCAGAGCCACATTGACTTCCGCGATCCGACCATGGAGATTTTCCTGGAGGGTTTCCAGCGTCTGCAAAAAGAGGGCAAGCTCCGCGCCTATGGGGTGAGCACCAGCAATTTCGAGTACCTGCAAGCTTTCAACGCCGATGGGCAATGCTCGACCCTGCAGGTGGATTACAGCATCCTCAATCGCACGCCGGAGCGCGATGTCCTGCCTTACTGTCAGGAGCACAACATTGGCGTTATCATCCGCGGCGCGTTAGCGATGGGCATCCTCACCGGCAAATTCACCCCGCAGACGCGCTTCCCGGAGGGGGATTTCCGCCGTCGCTGGCACGAAAACCCCGACGAGTACGCCATTTTCCTGGATGATTTGCAAAAAGTGGACCGTCTGCGCGCGTTAGAAAGCCCGGACCGCACCTTAGCGCATCTGGCGTTGCAATTTGTCCTGGCGCATCCGGCTGTGTCCACGGTGATACCGGGCATCAAAAACGTGCGGCAGATGGAAGCCAATCTGCGGGCGGGGCTGTTGCCCCCGCTCAACGCGGAGGAACTGGCGCAGATCGCCGCCATCGTTCCGCCGGGGGGTGGGCGCAAAATCTGGCCCGCCTGATCCTTTCTTTCAGCAATGTCGCTACGGTTGTGGCCAGCCAACCGCAGCGTCTTGCAGCCTCCTCCTGGGGATGCGCCCTCTGGTGAAGCCAGCGCCAGAGGGCGCACCATTTTGGGGGCCTGTTGCGCCGTCCCGCCGTGCTCGACGTTGCGCGGTCATCGCGCGCTGGTTCGCGGGGGGATAAACCCCCGTGCTATGGCTACGAAGCCCGCTGAAGCGGGTTGAGGCGGCCAGGGCCGCCCTGGTAGGGATAGCCCGTCGGTTTGTAACGGCTCAACTTGCCTGGGTTACGATGCCATCCACCATTCAGGCGAAGTAAGGGTGGGCGAAGGCATTGTCTTCGCCCACCCTGCTTTTGCCCACCTGGCCTTTGCTCACTCAGTGACCCGGCCGCAAACTCGTCAGCGGCGAGTGCAACAATTGCTCCGATAGGGATGGTAGGCAGTTACTTTTCGCCATTATATCTGGAAAATCAACTTCGTCAAAAGCCTGAACCCATATTGACCCACTTTCCAGCATTCCGTTTCCGCTTACAATATCCACCATCCAGCTTCCAGCCCCCAGCCCCGTTTTGGCCTCTTGCCGAAAAATGCTATAATAAGGCTTGGACATCACGGTCAAGGGGGAAGGGCAATGACGACCCAGAGTGGAGTCAGCAATGCCAAAAAAGCGGCCACACTGTACGAAGAGGCCATGGCGGCCTATCAGCGCTGGGACCTGGATCAGGCCCTGCACAAACTCGAATCGGCGCTGCGGCTGACGCCGGACAACGCCGACTATCACATGGCCATGGCGCAGGTGCTTGCGCGCATGGGTGATTTCGACCGCGCGCTTAAATCCTTAGCCAACTTTCTGCGCCTTGAACCTGACTCGCCCATTGCTCCGCGCATCGAGCAGCTCTTTGCGCGTGGCATGGACCCGGTGGAGGAAGCGCTCACGCGCGTCATGTCCGAGGCGCACCTGCCCATCGAACTCATCGGCGCGGCGATTCAGCTCTGGCTCGAATTCCGCATCATCATCGGCACCGAGCAGCTCGTCATCCGCAAGCCGGAGGTGTGGGCCGCGGCCCTGGACTACACCGTGCGCAAGGTCAACCTGCGCGACGCGCCCCTCACGCAGATTGCCGCCCTGTACGGCGTCTCGCCGGAGAGTGTGCGCGCGAACCATCAACGCCTCGTCAAAGAACTCGACATCATGCCTTGCGATTATCGCTACTTTACCGGGGACCAGAATCCCCTGGATAAGCTGGTGGAAGCGGCGGACTTACTGGAGCAACTGGAAGCCCGCTTCCGCGAGGAGTAACCATAGCTACGGCGGGCGGGGAGCGGAGACGCTCCCCGTTTTTTTGCCCACTGGGAGGAACGATGCACGTCATTTATCGTGAGCATACCTGGGATTTCGACGAAGCCATGACCGTGCGGCAACTGCTGGAGCGCCTCAAGCTCCTGCCCGAAGCCGTCCTCGTCGTGCGGGATGGGGTCCTCCTCACCGAGGATCAAACCGTGCGCCCCGGCGAAACCATCAAAATCGTGGCCGTCATTTCGGGGGGATAGGATGCGCTGTCAGCGATGCGGAGAACGCGCGGCCATCAACATGCCGCAGCACAAGCTGGCCCTGTGTGCCGCGCATTACCTGGATTGGTTTGTCGAGCGCACGCAGGACACCCTGCGCAAATACGCCATGCTCGCGCCCGGCGACCGCATTCTCGTGGCCGTTTCCGGTGGCAAAGACAGCCTGGCCCTGTGGGATGTGCTGCTCCGTCTGGAGCTGCCGGCGGATGGCGTTTACATTGACCTGGGCATTCCGGAGTACTCGGCCCAATCGCGCCAGAAGGTGCTCGCCTTTGCGGAAGCGCATCCCCAGACGCGCGCCCATGTTGTGGATTTGCGCGCGCTCTACGGCACAACCGTGCCGGAACTGGCCGCGCGCAAGCGCGATGACAACCGCACTTGTGCTGTCTGCGGCATTGTCAAACGTCACGAGATGAATCGCATCGCGCGGGAAAACGGCTACACCGTCCTCGCCACCGGCCACAACCTGGATGACGAAGCCGCCGTGCTCCTGGGCAACGTCTTGCACTGGCAGAGTGGCTACCTGGCGCGTCAATTCCCCGTCCTCCCGGACGATGAGGGCGGTTTTGCGCGCAAAATCAAGCCCTTCTGCCGCTTCTATGAGCGCGAAGTGGCCGCTTACACCCTGCTGCGCGGCATAGACTACATTTACGAGGAGTGCCCTTACGCCGTCGGGGCCACCAACCTGGAGCACAAAGCCCTGCTCAACCAGCTTGAACACAAAGCGCCGGGCACCAAATACCAGTTTTACATCAGCTTCCTGCGCGCGCGGCAGAAGGGCGAAATCACCTTTCAAGAAGCGGAACGCGCGTCCCTGGAGCCTTGCCGCGTCTGTGGGCAGCCGACCAGCGCCAGCGGCCTCTGCTCCTTCTGCCGGCTTTACGAGCGTGCGGGATCTTGAGATTGGAAGCCGGATGCTGATGCCGGCACTCCCATCGAAAGGCGGTACCTATGACTCTGACACCTTCTCAATTCCGTGACGTGGCGGCGCGCCTTGAGGCCGAAATCGGGCGCGTCATCGTGGGGCAGCACGACGTGGTGCGCCATACCATCGTCGCCCTTTTCGCGGATGGACACCTCCTTCTGGAGGGCCTGCCGGGATTGGGCAAGACCATGCTCGTGCGCACCCTTGCCCGTGCGCTCCTGCTCACCTTCACCCGCGTCCAGTTCACCCCAGACCTCATGCCCGCGGACATTGTCGGCACGGACGTGCTGGAGTTAAGCGACAAGGGCGAACGCCACTTCCGCTTCCGTCCCGGCCCTGTGTTCACCAACCTCCTCCTGGCCGACGAAATTAACCGCGCCACCCCCAAAACCCAATCCGCCCTGCTGGAAGCGATGCAGGAGCGACAGGTGAGCGTGGGCGGGCAGACCCATCCCCTGCCGCGCCCCTTCCTCGTCCTCGCCACCCAGAACCCCATCGAATTGGAGGGCACCTATCCCCTGCCCGAAGCGCAACTCGACCGCTTCCTGTTCAAAGTGCAGGTAGGCTACCCCTCCGCGGCGGAACTGGTGGACATCCTCAACCGCACCACTGGCGCGCAGGTGCCCGAACCCGCGGCGGTGGCGGATGCGGAAACCGTTCTGGCGATGCAGGCCCTGGCGCGCGAGGTGCCCGTCGCTGCTCCCGTGGCGGATTACGCCGCGCGGCTCGTCGTGGCCACGCACCCCGATGCCCCCGAAGCGCCGGAGCTGATTCGGCGTTACGTGCGCTACGGCTCAAGCCCGCGCGGCGCGCAGGCGCTCTTGCTGGGGGCGCGCGTCACCGCTCTGCTGGCCGGACGCTACAACGTCGCTTTTGAGGATGTGCGCGCTGTGGCCCCTGCCGCCCTGCGCCATCGCCTCATCCGCACCTACGAGGCCGAAGCGGACGGCATCAGCGCCGACCGTCTGGTGGAAGCTGTGCTGGAGGCCGTGCCCCTGCCGTGACCCTGCTCCCTGCTGCCGACCTGGCCTGGCTGGGCCGCCTGCGCCTCGTCACCCATCGCGCCCAACGCGGTGGCACCTGGGGCGAGCGTCGCTCTGCACGGCGTGGACAGGGCCTGGAATTTGCCGACTATCGCGATTACACCGCCGGCGACGACCCGCGGCGCGTGGATTGGAACCTGTTTGCACGCCTCGACCGGCCCTATGTGCGCCTCTTCGAGGAGGAAGAAGACCTCAGCGTGACCCTGGTGCTCGATGGCAGTCCCTCCATGGCGTGGGGGGAAGGGGAGAGCGCGCGCTGGCCGGTAGCGCAGCGCCTCACCCTGGCCCTGGGCGCCGTGGCCCTGTTAGGGGGCGATGCCTTGCGTGTGGCGCTGTTGGGCGGCGCTCCGGCGCGCGTGTGGGGTCCCTATCGGGGACGTGGCTATCTCCCTGCGCTGGAAAACTGGCTGACGGCGCAGCAGCCTGACGCGGGCGAAGCCTTTGGCACGGCGCTGGAAGCCTTCGCCCGGCGTCCGCTCCGTCCCGGCCTGGTCTTTCTCATCACGGATGGCTACGACCCATCGGGATTGGAAGCCGGGCTGCGCGCTTTCGCCGCACGTGGGCACGAAACCGTCCTGTTGCACCTCCTCACCCCGGAGGAACTTCAGCCCACCCTGCGGGGGGAACTGGAACTCGAAGACAGCGAGAACGGCGTGCGGCGGCCTCTCACCCTCGACACCGTGACCCTGCGCGCTTATCACCGTCGGCGTGAAGCCTGGCAGGGCGAGCTCCGGGCCATGGCCGCGCGCCACCGCGGACGCTATGTCCTGCTCGACGCCGCTCAGCCCCTGCGCCGTCTCATGCTGGAACACCTCCGCCGCGCGGGCGTGGTAAAATAAGGGCTTGTGGGCAGGAACCTGGAAGCTGGAAAAAAAGTAAGTAGCTGGAAACTGGAAAGAGGATTGCGTGCCGAAACTCAAACAACTCACGCTGCAAGGCTTTAAATCCTTTGCCGACGAAACCCACCTGGTATTTCCGGGTGGTATCACCGCTATCATTGGCCCCAACGGCAGCGGCAAGAGCAACGTCGCCGATGCCATCCGCTGGGTGCTCGGCGAACGCCGCCTCACCGCTTTGCGCGGCAAATCCGGCGAGGACATGATTTTCGCGGGCAGCAAGCGCCGCGGACGCGCTGGCATGGCGCGTGTCGTTCTCACCTTCGATAACAGCGACGGCTGGATACCCGTGGACTACGCCGAAGTCACCGTTGAGCGGCGCGTCTTCCGCTCCGGCGAGAGCGAATACCTCCTCAACGGCAACCGCGTCCGTCTCATGGACTTGAGCGACCTCCTCGACCGCGCCGGACTGGGCCGCGACGCTTACCTCATCATTGGGCAGGGGCTGGTGGACCACGTCCTCGCCTTGCGCCCGCAAGAGCGCGTGGCCCTTTTCGAGCAGGCCGCGGGTATCACCCCTTACCGCACGCGCCGCGATGAAACCCTGCAGCGCCTGGAGGAAACCCAGCGCAACCTGGAGCGCGTGCGCGACCTCCTGGGCGAAATCGAGCCGCGCCTGCACCGTCTGGAAAAACAGGCCCAGCGTTACGAACAGTACCAGAAGCTCAACGAAGCCCTCAAAGCCACCCTTACCATCTGGTACGGCTATCGCTGGCATCAAAGCCTGGCGGCCCTCGATCTGGCCCGTTCGCGGCAGGCCTATCAGGAGGAACGCACCCAAAAACGCGCCGCTGTCGTCGCTGACCTGGAGGCGCGCATCGCCGCCCTGCGCCAACAAACCATCGAGCGCCGCCGCGCGCTCACCGCGCTCCACCACACCCGCAGCGAAACCGCCGCACAGGCCGAGGCCCTGCAGCGCGAGCTTGCCGTTGCCCTCGAACGCCGGCGGCTCCTGCAAGCCTACCGTGAGGAGGCGCGCGCCAACCTTATCCCCCTGCAGACGGCCCTGGAGGCCGAAGCCGGGGAGCTGCAAACCCTCACCGCGGCCCTGGCAGCCAGCGCGGAACGGCTTACCAGCGCGCAAAACGCCCTGCAGGAAGCCGAATCCGCCTATGCCGACCTGCAAGCGCAGCGGCAGGTCATTTTGCAGCGCCAGAGCGCCCTGCAGAGTCAGGCCCTGGCGCAGCGCCATCAGCTCGCCGACCGGCAGAGCCGCAGCGAGCGTGCCCTCGCGCAGCAGGCCGAACTGGCGCGCCGTCTCGACGACCTGGCGCAGGCGCAGGACGAGGCGCAGACCCGCGTCCGCGCCGCGCAAGAAGCCGTCACCGCTGCGCGTGCCGCCCTTGCGCAGGCCGAGGAAGCCCTGCGCGCCCACGAAGCCGGCGAAGATGCGCAGCGCGCCGCCCGCGACGCCGCGCAAAGCGCCCTTGAACAGGCACGGCGCGAATGGGCCACCCTGGAAAGCGAACGTCAGCAACTTGCCGCGCGCCTGGACGCCCTGGAGCGCCTGGCGCAGGAAGGGACGGGCCTCTATCCCGGCGTGCGCGCCGTGCTGCGCGCCGTGGAGCAGGGCCACCTGCGCGGCCTGCCGGGCACCTTCGCCAGCCTGGTGCGCGTCCCCCCCGACCTGGAGCGCGCCATGGAAGTGGCCCTGGGCAGTCATCTGCAGGACATCATCGCGCGCACCTGGCAGGATGCCGAGGCCGCGGTGACCTGGCTCAAGCAGCACCGCGCCGGACGCGCCACCTTCCTGCCCCTGGACACGCTGCGCACCGGTCCCCTGCTGGAGGTCCCCGCCGCGCCGGGGGTCGTTGGCCTGGCGGCAACTTTAGTGGATTACGATCCCGCCTTACGTCCCGCCGTCCATTCCCTGTTGGGGCGTGTGGCGGTGGTCCAGCATTTGGACGCAGCGCGCCGCCTTTTCGAGCGCTTGAGCGGCAGTTTTCAGATTGTCACCCTGGAAGGCGACATCCTGCGCTCCGGCGGGGCGCTCACCGGCGGCGAAAGCCGCGCCGAACAGGAGCGCGGCAACCTGCTGGCGCGCGAACGCGAACGGCGCGAGCTGCCGGAAGCCCTGGAGCAGCTTACCGCGCGGGGACGGGGGCTGCGCGCGCGCATACAGGACCTGGAAAGCGAGATTAACCGTCTGAGTGAGACCCTGCGTCAACAGCGCGAGCAGCGTCAGACCCTGGAACGCGCGCGCCAACTCGCCGCGCGCAAGGTGGATGAAGCCGTGCAGGCGCTCGAAGCCGCGCAGCGCCATCTCGCCTGGCAACAGCGCCTGCGGCAGGAGACCCTCGCCGAGCAGAAGACCCTGGCCGACACCCTGCAGCGCCTGGAGCAGGAGCGCGACGCGGCACGGGAAGCGCTGCAAGCCCTGGAGGCGCAACTGGCCGATACCGCGCGCGAACTCGAAGCCTTAGATGACGCTTCGCTGGCGCGTTTGCTGGCCGAACGGCGCACGGCGCTGGCCCTCGCGGCGCAGGAACACGATAATCAACGTTTACTGTTGGAGACGCGGCAGCGTGAGCGCCATCGTCTACAACAACAGTGGGAAGCGCAGCAGCAGCGCTTGCAGAGCCTGGAAGACGAACTGGCGAGCCTGACCGGCGCGCTGGATGAGCTGCGCGCGCGTTACGAGGCGGCGCGGCAGGCCGCTCAGGAGGTGGAGGCGCAGATTCCCGCCCTGGAGGCGCAGGTGGCCGAGGCCGAGCAGGCGCAGGCATCCCTGGAAGAAGAAGAGGCCGCAGCGCGTGCCGCCCTGCACGAAGCCGAACAGCAGAGCACGCAGGCGCAGCTCAACGTTCGCCGCCTGGAGGAGCAGCTCCTGGCCCTGCGGCACGAGGTGGAGGATGCTCTGGGCATCGTCATTGGCGATTTGCCCCTTTCCCTGCCGGTGCAGCAGCCCCTGCCCCTCGCCAGCCTGAATGTGCCCTTGCCCGAAGTCCACGAGCTGCCGGAAGGCCTGGAGACGCAATTGCGCGATTTGCGCACGCAGTTGCGCCGCCTGGAGCCGATCAACCCCGCCGCCTGGGAAGAGTATCAGGAGGTGCGCGAGCGTCACAGCTTCCTCACGACGCAGGTACAGGACCTGGAGACTGCCTCCGCGCACCTGCGGCAGATCATCACCGAGCTTGAGGGGATGATGGACACGGCTTTCAAGGCCACCTTCAAGGCCATCGCGCGCGAGTTCAGCACGGCTTTTGAAACGCTTTTCAACGGGGGTACGGCGCGCCTGGAACAGGTGGAGGAGGGTATTGAAATTATCGCGCGTCCGCCGGGCAAGCGCACCTCTGGTCTGGGGATGCTTTCTGGCGGCGAGCGCACGCTTACCGCGATGGCGCTGCTGTTTGCCGTGCTGCGCGTGAGTCCCACGCCCTTCTGCGTGCTGGATGAGGTGGATGCGATGCTCGATGAGGCGAATGTGGGCCGCTTCCGCGCGATGTTGCGCGACCTGGCGCAGCAGACGCAAATCCTCATCATCACCCACAACCGCGGCACGGTGGAAGCGGCGGAAGCCATCTACGGCGTTTCGATGGGCGAGGATAGCGCTTCGAAGGTGCTCTCCCTCAAGCTGGCCGATCTGCCGATTTCGGATGAGGGGTGAGGGCACAGGTTGGAGGGGGCAAGCAAAAGGGGGCGGCTTGCGTCGCCCCCTGGTTGCCAGAAGCCTGTTTCATGCGATAATGCCGGAGGTGGGAGTCGAACCCACACGGGGATCACCCGAACGATTTTGAGTCGTTTGCGTCTGCCTGTTCCGCCACTCCGGCGCAGCGCTTAATATAACGCAATTCTGAATTTCGTCAACTTTACGAGGCTGTATGGAAAGCACGACAACCTGGGATGAGGCCAGTCTGATTGCGTCGGCTATGCGCGGCAATCTGGATGCCTTCAATGCTTTGGTGTTGCACTATCAGGCACAGGCCTACAACCTGGCGATGGCCATGTTGCATGATCCTGCCGCAGCGCAAGACGCCACGCAGGAGGCGTTCATTTCGGCCTATCGCAGCTTGAAAACGTTTCGCGGTAGCTCTCTGCGCGCCTGGCTGATGCAGATTGTCGCTAACGCCTGCCGCGATGAGTTGCGACGGCAGAAACGCCGTCCCGCCGTCTCCTGGGAGGAGTTCGGCGACATGGACGAGGAGGCCAATCCGCACCTGGCGGATGAATCGCTCACGCCGGAAGAGGCGATGCAACAGGAGGAATTACGGCGTTTTATTGATGCGTGCTTGCTGGAGCTGCCCGCCGATCAGCGCCTGGTGGTGGTGCTGGTGGACCGGCTGGGCTATCCTTACGAGGAAGCGGCGGAGATTTTGCGCGTGCCGGTGGGGACGGTGAAATCGCGTCTGGCACGGGCACGCGGCAAAATGCAACAGCTTCTCCAGAGCAAGGCGGAACTTTTGCCGCGGCGCTATCGTCAAAATCATACGCACGATAGGGAGGCAGAACGATGAACTGGAGCGATGTAGATTTATCCGCCTATCTGGATGGGCAGTTGACGGAGGCGCGCCGCGTTGCGTTAGAGCAAGCGCTCGCACAGGACGCCGCGCTGCGCGCGCGTCTGGAGGCGCTGCAGCACACGGTGACGCTGATGCGTGCCGCCCCGCTCCACGAAGTGCCGCGCAATTTCCTGCTTACGCCTTCCATGGTGGCGGCGCCGCGTCGTCATGTCGCTGCGCAACGCTGGTATCCCATCACGCGCCTGGCCACGGCGCTTACCGCCCTTGCTCTGGTGATTACCCTGGGGTTGCAGGCCTGGCCGATGGCCCTGCCCGCCTCCGCTCCGGCGAACGATCGCGCTGCCTGGGACGTGTCTGGCGCTCCCAAGATGGTGCCGCAGGGGACAACGGAACCCACGGCTGGGGAAGTGACCCTGTTGACGGTGCCTGAAACGACAACGGAAACGCTGCGCGCCGCGCCACCTGTTATGTCGCCTTCGCCGGAACCGATGGCCCCCTCCACGCTACAGACCATGGATAACGAAACGCCTGTGGCCAACGCGGCGCCCGGCATGGCAGCGGCGCAGTCGCCGGAAGAGTCTGTTCAGCCCATGAACGCGCCGGAGCCAACGCTGATGCCGGAGCGCTGGATAGGGGCGCTTTCTGCGGCCCTGGCCGTCCTTACCTTGATGTTCGGCGGGGTTACGCTTTGGTTGGGAAAGCAGCGGTGACGCGCGTCTCTCTGAGTTTCGCGCTCATCCTGATGATACTGGCGGGCGTCGTGTTGGGATGTCAGGCGGTCAGTGGCCTGCTCCCCGGCACGCCGCCCGCGTCCGTTACCCCCACGGTGGACAGGCAGCCCACGCTGGTTTTCACCCTGGCCCCAACGACGACGCCGCGCTCTTCTCCCACGCCGCGGCCCACGTCCACCTCCACGCCTACCGCCACGCCGCCCCTCTCCACGACGGCCGTCATCAGCCATAACGTGTGGTTACCCATGGCGTTGAAGGGCACACCGGCGGAGACGACCCCGCTTTTCGCCGCGGCCATGCTGACGCCAACGCAGGGCGCGTCCGCGCCGCGTGCTACAGCGACCTTGACGCCCCCGCAGGCCGTGACCGTGCCGATTCTCATGTATCACTACGTTTCGGAGCTGCCGGAAAATGCGGACGCCATCCGCAAGGACCTGACCGTGACGCCGGAGCGCTTTGAGGCGCAACTGGCGTATCTGCGCGAGCAGGGGTACACGGGCCTGACGTTGTTCGACCTCTACGCGGTTTTGCGCGGGGAAGCGGAGCTGCCCGCCAAACCGATTGTGCTCACGTTCGACGATGGTTATGCGGACGCTTACACGGAGGCTTTCCCGCGTTTGCAGAAATACGGCTTCCCGGGCACATTTTTTGTGATCGCCTACGTGGTGGAAGGGCAGGTGCCGGGTTACCTGACCTGGGAACAGGCGCGCGCGATGGCCGAGGCGGGCATGTCCATTCAATCCCACAGCCTGGATCATGTGGATTTGCGCGAGCGCAGTGCCGAGTTTCTCAAGCAGCAATTGGAGGGCAGCCGCGCGCTCATCGAGGCGCGGGTGGGGCAGCCGGTGCGCTTCTTCTGCTATCCCGCCGGGCGCTACGACGAGGGAACGGTGCGCGCGCTCGAACGCGCCGGCTATTGGGGAGCGGTTACCACCGTTTGGGGGAGCGAACACACGCTGCGCGAGCGTTATACCTGGTCAAGGCTGCGCGTGCGCGGCGAGTGGGATCTGGAGACCTTTAAGCAGGTTTTGCCGTCGTGGAGCCGATAACGTCCTTGCCTGTGCCCGGCGTTAAAAGGGCCGGGCTCATCGGGCCAAAACCTCTTTTTTGTAGCTAAAAAGGGGTGGACGAAGGCATGGCCTTCACCCACCCGCATCGTCTCTTGGGGTTAACGGTTGAAGCGAGCCGTTCGCGGGAAAGAGGCGAGGGCCGCCTCACGACGAACGGCTCACAGGTTTTTGCCCTTACTTGCGCGTGGAAATCTTCAACACCTTGTACAGTGGGCAGAATCCCACCGCGCTGGTTGCCACGAAAACCAACGCCACAAGGCCCAACAGGATGGCAGCCGTGCCATGAATGACGTTGAAGAGCAGCAGCAAGATGACCATCACAGCCAGTGCCACGCGAATCCCACGATCAGCCTTCCCCATATTTTGCTCCATGTCCCACCTCCCGTGAATTTATAAGATAAAATTCTATAATAATCATACACCGGATAAGGGGGTTTGTCAAGGGATTCAGCGTGTCGTCAAGGCAGGATGCGGTTGGCGTTCAGCTTGAGGGGGGCAGTTGCCACGTACCCAATCTGGGATATACTGGATTTATTATGCTCGTGAGACGCGAGGAATCATGGGATTGTTGACCTTGTTGGCGCGCTTGAAGCTACAAACGCGCTTTACCGTCCCCGCGGCGGCGGACGCGCGTCACGCCCTGCGTCCGGGCGAGCACGAGGCCTTCTATTTCCTCTTTGCCTCGGAGGATGGCTTCATCAGTGGAGGCCTGCGCACTCTTTTCAGCGCGCAGGATGTGCTGGAAATCGTGGGCCTTAAGGTGGGGGATGAGGGCTGGGTGCTGCAGCGGCGCACGCCGTTAACAGCTCTTGCTGGGGCGGATATGGGCGGGCAGGGTTTGCGGCTCCGTCTCGTCAAACCCTGGGAACAGTGGCAAGCCTCCCTCGCCGAGCCGCTGCGCCACGCGCGCTCCGGCAACCTGGAACCGCTGCGCTTCTCCATGGCTTTTACCGCCACCACGCCGCCGACGCTTTTTCGTCTGGGGGCTTATACGCAGGTGCAACAGGATGGCGAGATTGAAGCGGAGCTGGAAACACCGGGCGGCATCTGGCGCGGACGTCTGGTCAGTTACCGTGATCACAGTTGGGGGCAGCGCGGCGCGGGCACTTTGCCGGGATGGATGATTATTGACATCCCACGACATCTCTACGCCTTCATCCTGGGTACGGTGGAAGCGCACAGCCTGGCCGTTGGACGTTACGTCACGGCGGATGGGCAACTCAAGCCGCTGCGCGCGCCGCGCGTGGAGCGCGTGGGCACCGGATGGCGCATCTCGGATCCGCGCGCCGACTTTCCCGCCTGGACGTTTGAACGTTTAGGGCCGGCGGCGGTCTCCTATATCGGTCCGCCGGGAGAGGAGCAGGTGGATGCGACGGTGCCAATGGACAAAGCCTTGTATCAGGATATAATAAGCTCGGCGCGTTTTATATCCCCAACGGGTGAGCGCGTAACTGGCTTTTGGGACGAGGCTATCCGTCTGCCTGGCAGGTAATCTTTTTGGGAGTGAGGTAAGCATGGAAGAATGGCTTTTAAGTGGGCATAACACCCTCGAATCGTTCACGCTGGCCCGTCCGCTGACCGCAACTGCCGGATGCGCAACTTTGAACCGTTCGGTAAGCTGGTTCATGCATGCTTTGTGCGATGGCATCTTCTCCGTAGACGATAGTCTTCCACCGTCCGTGGCGATACAGGGATGGTTGTACCTCAACATCAACTATTCGATGAAAACTGCTTTTACCAGTTTTGACCCTGAATCTTTGGGCGTTGCGCAAAGCTTTCTGGACGAGCATCCGGAACTGATGGCGCTGCGGCCGCGTCCGGCGAATGGCAGCGAAACGCTGCGCGTGCTGGCGCGGATGCGTAAGCTCTATCAGCAAGCCGCTGCCTTCTATCGCGAAAAGCTGCCCCTCTACATGCGGGATTTGCAAGCTTTGTTCGAGCGCATGATGCGCGAGAATACGTCCGCCGTGGCCTGGGAACTGTTTAACCCTGATCAGGCCGACCGCCCGGCAGAAGTGGGGCGCGCTCATGAAACGGTCTCCATCATTCTGGTCATTTTGGGCGGTCTCATCAAGGAAAAAGGTAACTGCTCACCATAGTTCAACTTTCTCGACTTGCCAAAATCGTACAATCCAGCTATAATAGTGCCGTGACCCGATTTGTGATGC
>DAOUBT010000035.1:0-28866 GCA_034432595.1 Anaerolineae bacterium
ACCCTGAAACAGCCGGTACCCCCTCATTTGCCAAATTTTAGTTTCCCTCTACAATTATTCTACCTGCGGCATGGCAGCGCAGGTAAAGCCAACGGCATCCACCACAACGGGAGCGTAGCCAATGAAAGCTGGACTTGCAGATTGGGAAGGCGTGCGCGCCTACTTTTTGCAGCGCCTGGCCAATGATTTGCCCGCCAACCTGCCGTTTCACGGCCTGCCACGCACACGGGATGACATCCTCCCGACGATTGAGCATTACATCACCAACGCGGGCCTGGAACCGGACGATGCGTTGCTTCTGCGCACCGCCGCTTTGTTCTACAATGCCGGTTACTTAGAGCGCTACGAAGACAACGCTGCCGTTGCCGTGCGCATCGCGTCGGAGACCTTGCCCTCGTTCGGCTACACCAGCAGTCAAATCGCCGCTATCGGCGCCATCATTATCGCCACGCAGCCCCCCCAGCGCCCGCTCACCTATCTCGCGGAACTCCTGTGCGACACGGACAAAGATTACTTAGGCCGCGAGGACTATTTCAGCGTGAGCGAAGCGCTACGCTTAGAGCTGATGGCACACGGACGCTTCTACTCGCAAAACGCCTGGCGTGAACAGCAAGTCCAGGAACTCAGCAACCACAGCTACTTTACTGACCTCGCCCGCCGCCTGCGAGATTATGGCAAAAAACTCAATCTGGCCCGCCTGATGGATAAACGATAGCGCAACCCAGGCTACTTAAGCTGACACCCAGCAACGCCGGAAAGCCGGCATAGCGTTATTTTCCCTTTTGCAAACGCTGCCGCAGCTTCGGCGGAACACGCCCGACGCGCTCCAGCTTCGCCAGCACCTCCTGCGGATCGAGGGGCGGTGCAGTCTCCTCCGCCGACGTTGCCGCCGAGCTTTCCGGCAAAACAGACGGCGCCGCGGCGCTATCCAACCAGCTCGCCAGACGCTCCAGCTCCCCATAACGCGCGTGCGGCAGCGAGCCTAAGGCCTCTTCCACCCCGCGATGGAATACGACAAACTCTGCCGCAGCCAGGGCAACCTGCTCCAGGAAAGGCATCCATTCCGGGATGGCGGGAGCGGGCGGCGGAAGCGGCGTCAGGGCAATCAGACGCTGCTCCGCCAGCAGCGCTTGCTGATGCGGCGTTGGCGTCCAGGATTCACTGCCGCCGCGCAGCCAGAGCAGCACCTCGCCTTCTGTCGCCTGCAGCTCTTCCAACAGCAGATCCGCCACAGGACTGCCCTCGAACACGGCAGGGAGCACGGGTTCACCGGCCAACATCCCCACCGCCTCACGCGCCATCTCCTGTGCCGCCTCATCCAGGTCTTCGGGCGGCAGGTAGATGAGGGGGCGCGTCAACAGATGCGTTGCCCCCTGCACAAAAAGCAGCGCGGGGCGCATCACCTCGGCGAGGCGCAGCTTGAGGCCACGCGGATAGAGCGGCTCATCCCAACGCAAGGCCGGCACATCCGGCAACACCGCGGGCCGGGGACGTAGCCCCTGCGCCTCATCCGGTGTGAGGCCCCATTGCGCCGCAGCTTGCGGGAGCTGATTCAGCACCGTCTCCAGTGAAACGCCCTGCGCCTGCCAGCGCGCTAAGAGGGCCTTCGCCCGCGGCGGACGCAGACCGCTGTTGAAAATAAACCACACCCATAAGCGCGTGGTCTCGCTCATGCTTTTTCCTCTTTCTCAATGAAGATGGTCACCGGACCATCGTTGAGTAAAGCCACCTCCATGTGCGCGCCAAACACCCCCGTCGCTGTGGGGACCCCTTCTTCCTCCATAGCAGCGACGAAAACGCGCACCAGAGGCTCGGCCACATCCGGCAGCGCCGCTTCGGTAAAAGAGGGACGAAAACCGCTGCCAATATCGCCGTAGAGCGTGAATTGCGAAACGACAAGAGCGGCACCGCCCGTTTGCCGCACGGAGAGGTTCATTTTACCTGCCGCGTCACTGAAGATGCGCAGGTTGGCCGTCTTGTGCGCCACCCAGCGCGCCACCGCCGGCGTGTCGCCGCGTCCGACCCCCAGCAGGACGAGCAACCCCGGCCCGATTTCGGCCACCGTCACCCCATCCACGTTGACCCGCGCATACGTGACCCGTTGAATCAACGCGCGCATTTCAGCATCCTCCCATAGCCACCACAAAGGCCAGCGCCAAACCGCCATCGTGCGTGAGGCTCACACTCCACTCTGTGAGACCCTGCCGCGTTGCCAGCTCCGCTGCCCGTCCGTGCAAAACCACGTAAGGTTTACCGTACACATCGTTGAGCACTTCCACCTCGTGCCAGCCGATGCCCGCCGGAGAGAGCAGCCGCATCCCCACCCCCAGGGCCTTCGCCGTCGCCTCCTTGGCGGCGAAGCGCGCCGCTAACTCCGCCACCCGTCCACGGGCGTAGAGCCGCTCGCGCGGCGTGTAGACGCGCTCCAGGAAACGCTCGCCGTGCCGCGTCAGCGCCTCCTGCAAGCGCGCAATGTCCACCACATCCGTGCCGCAGGTCAACATGGCAAATCCGGCCCTGCCATGGCCAGGGCGTAGCGTTCCGGATCAAGCCAGCGTTGCGCCGCTGCCTGCACATCCGCCGGCCCCAGGCCCAGAATGAGGTCACGATAACGCTGCAGGTAATCCAGCCCTAACTGATGCCGCTCAATGTTGAGAAGCGCCCGCGCCACGCCCTCGTTTGTCTCCAGTTGCAACGGCAGACTTCCCACCAGCATGGATTGACTATCGGATAGTTCATCCTGCGGCACCGGCTCCTCGCGCAGACGGCGTATCTCCTGCAGGATGAGCGCCTGCGCTTTGCGCGCCTGCGCCGGGTCCACTCCGGCGATGACCTGCCAGGGGGCAGGTCCAGGGCCGCCTTCCAGCACACTGTAAACGTAATAGGCCAGGCCGTTCTCCTCGCGCACCACCTTGCCCAGGCGCCCCATCATCCCAAACACGCCGAGCACCGTATTCGCCAGGTGCGCAGACAGGAAGTCTGGCTCTTTACGCGCCGGGCCACGCCAGCCCAGGCGCAAATCCACCTGCGTTTTTTCGGGGATGAAGATGTGCTGTTCGCGGCGCTCCAACGGCGGCAGCACGGGCAAGGCCGGCATGGGCGGACGTTGCGCGCGCCAATCACCGAACGCCGCCTCGACCTGTGCCAGCGCCTCCGTGGCCTTGACCGCGCCCACGATGACGATAACCATGCCCTGTGGCGCAAAGCGGGTCCGATGGAACTGCACCAGGTCCTCGCGCGTGATGCGGGCAATCGTCTCCGGATAGCCCAGATTGCTGCGACCATAGGGATGGTCGCGGGTATAGAGCAGCTCATTGAAAAGCAACGCGGCCATGCGCTGCGTGTCGTGGGCGCGCTCTAACAAGTCCGTGTTGATTTCCGCGCGCACCTTTTCGACCTGTTCAGCATCAAAAGCCGGCTCGCGCAGGATGTCGCTCAAGATGTCGAGAAGATGCGCGAAGGTTTCACTCAGGCCCTTGCCACCAAAAAAGGTGCTGTGTTCGCTGACGTCAAGGCTGACGCTCAGGGCCTCGCTTTCCAGTTCCTCGTACAACACCGCAAAGGGACGACGGCGCGTCCCTCGTTCCATCACGTCCGCGCAGAATCCCGCCAGGCCCGCCTGTTCCGGCGGATCGTCTATGCTGCCCACGGCAAGATAGCCGCGCACCACCACCGCAGGGCTATCGAAATTCTCGCGCACCAGAACAGTCACGCCGTTGGGCAAAACCTGCCGCACGACAGTTTGCGGCCCCGGCAGGGATTGGGTTTTACGCATACCACCTCCTCAAAGGTTTATGGGGCGGGAGAGCGAAGCGAGGCCACTTATCAGCAGCGTTCAGCCCGCTCCCCCGTCCCCGGTTTCCACATGTTCGCTATTGCGCCTTAATCATCCCGATTTGCGCGAAATCATCCGGCCCCAGACCGTCCACGCTCGAAGCCGCCTTGTAAGTGCTCAGCATTTCCTCCTGCGTCGGCGTCGCCCCCTGCGGCCAGATCAGGTCCATGATGCGGGTGTGATTCGCATCCGCAGGCGCGCCGCCAAAGCGCCACTGCTGCGCCGAGGCTTCCACATCGCGCACGCGCCACACGCCGCTGGCGGGGTATCCTTCCTGACCCAGAACCGCCGCGGCATAAGCCCAATCCTGCGGATTGTCGCCCAGGACCGACTTCGGGACTTTGATGGTAACTTTGCTCTGACCCGGATCAGCAATGATGGTGAGCTGCGCATCCACCTGCTTCGGGCCTTCCGGCGTGGGCACGAACACGCCCGGCGTCCACCCTTCCACCCAGATGGCAAAATCCCAGGCGTAGTCCTTGCTCAGCGCGGCGTTGCGTCCCGGCAGGAGCAGGCGCGCGCCGTTGGCCGGGCCGTCCTTATCAATGTAGATATCGAAGGTCTGCACCGCGACGCCGTTGGGCGATCCCCACGGGTTCTGTAATGGACCGCGCAAGGTGAAGCGGAAGACGATGTTCTTATCGTCATAGCTCACACTGAAGCTCGTCGCGTCAAACGCCCCAGCCTGGAAGACGGCATCCGTGGCGTAGGTGTAGGTCCCCGGCCCGTGGTCATCATTGCTGGGATCGCTCACCTCCAGCACCGGCGTGGTCAGGCCCAAATCGGGCACCACCACCAGGGAGGGACCGGACGCGGGAAGCACCTGCACATCCTGTTGCTGTTCCGCGCTGCCCTGACTGAAAACAGCGCGCAATTGGATGCGATCGCCACTATCCGCCTGCGGCGCGAGCACCGCTAAGGGCAAAGCCAGCTCCAGCACTTTGCTATTGGCCTTGTAACCCACCTCAAACGTCTCGCCCGAAGGCGTCCAGGTCGTGCCGTCGAACGTGTAGAACTCCGCGGCCACCACCTTGCCGTTCCCGTCGAAGGTCACCGCTGCCAGGCGCGTCGCCCCGAAGCCCAACAAGGTCGTGGGCTTGCCGTACATCGAGAAAACGCTCTGCGCCTTGAACGGCGCGGGCGCGAGCAGGTAGATGCCCACCGTAGTGCGTCCCTGTTCGGACTGCGCCGCCGTGAGCGCGCCCCACTCCGCCATACCATCCACGCGGAGGTAGAGATGCTTCGCATCGAAGCCGTAGTAGAGGCGCGTCATGGGCAGGCTGCCCGCGGCCATGGCGCCACCCGTGGCCTCGTAGTAGCCCGCCGCGTCCCATTCACCTTCCGCCGCCACGCCGTCCAGCTTCGGCGCGATGAGCGCCTTCGCTGCCTGTTGGGCTGCCGCCGGCGCCTGCGCGATAATGGGCACATCCAGCCAGTCGGGCGGCGTTTCGCCCAAAGCCAGGTAGACTTGCTTGAGCGTGTCGCGGTACTGTTTATCGAAATCCTCATCCGCGCCGGAATTCTGGTCCGTGCCGTACCACCAGAACCAGTCGGAACCTTCGGCGATGAGCATATAGGTCCTGGCCTGCTCTAACGCCTCGGCGCTCGGCGCCTGACGCTGTCCGCGCTCGAACTTCGCCAGGAAGTCGCGCACCTGCAGCAGATAGGTCCACGCGCGGTTTTCCTCCTCCTCCCCAATCCAGGTGGAGAAGTCGTGATTAATCCAGGAACCGGCCCAGAGGTTATCAATCTTCGCGCTCGGCTCGCTGGGGAACTTATCCAGATATTCCGAGGGCGTCACGGTGACGATGGTCTTATCCTCAGAAAGGAGCTGATAGAGCGTGTTGAGGAACTCTTTCCCGTCGTTGTCGTAATACTCCCAGGCATTTTCGCCATCGAGAATGACCGTGACCAGGTTCGGACCGGTAGATCCTTCCGCCTTGAGCTGGTCATGGATGGCGTGCACGCGGTTGATGAAGTCCTGTGCCGCGAGCTTGCCCGGCATTCCGGAGTACGTAAAGCCGACCTTGTCGGAAATCACCACATCACGGAACACCATGGCCACCGGGATATTGCGGCTTCCCACCACAGTGTAGGGACGATAGAGCTTGTCCGCCTGCTGCACCACGTCTTTGGTGTTGCGGGTAAAGCTATCCAGGCCGATGGATTTGGCCAGCACGCCTTCATCGGAGGCCATCCAGCGGATACCCGCCAGGCCCACCATGTTGACGATGAGCTGATCCACAGAACCTTCCGCCGGCCACATCCCCCGCGGTGCCCGACCGAAATGCTCCTGATAAAGCGCCACGCCGCGCTCAATCTGTTCCACCGCATCCTGACCGTAGCGGAAAGGAGGCGTGGGCAGTTCAGCCTCGGACATGGCAATCTTCGCCAGGCCCGTATCCACCAGCAAAGGCAGGATGGGGTGAGCGAAGGGCGTCATCGTGACCTCGATTTGCCCGGCATCCTGCAACTTCTTGTGGATGGGAATGACCTCGCCGATGAGGCGCTGATGCTCCTGCAACACAATCGCCTTATCCGCCTCGGTGAAATCGCGTCCCTTAGCCACCAGATCAGCCAATGGAGGCTGCGCCAGGAAGTCGGGATCCGTCCATCCCAGGTTGAAGAGCACCTGCAAATCCAGGTAATCCTGCGCGGTGTAAGCATTCACCTCATTGAGGTCAGAGGGGCGCTTATCGCGCAGCTCAACATAGCGCGGGAAACGCTGGATAATCTTGGGGTTAATGTCGAAGAAGTAACGCAGAATAAAACGCTTCTGCTCATCCGTCAATTGATTGGCGGGGATTTCGGTGTGGACCCAGTAAGCATCTTTGGTGCCCGATTGGAGATCATCCAGCTGCCGGATAAGGCTTGGCGTGAGGTTGAAGGTCACGTGTACCTTGGGATATTTCTCCAGCATGGCCGCCATATCCACATAGTCTTTGGCCGCGTGGAGGCGCACCCAGGGTTTGGCGTAGATGCCGGTTTGCGGATCTTTGAAATACACCGGCTGATGCTGATGCCAGATAATCGCCAGGTAGATGACATCTTCCGCCGTCGGTTCGGCGGTTGGGGCCGTCGTCGCCGGCGGGGTTGTTGGAGATGCCGTCGGTTCGGCCGTAGGTTTGGGACCACATGAGGTTAAAAGCAGCACCACAATCAACAGGAGACTTAGCCAGCTACGTCGCATTCCAACCTCCTCTTGTGATAAGTTAGGAAATCATCGGAGCGCCTTCCGGTGCCCTTCCAGGATTATAAAACAGAACTGTCAGGCGCAAAATGGGCTAAGGTTCAACCGGATACCCCGCTGCCGTCCAGGCGCGCATCCCGCCCAGCATGTTGTGAACATTGGCGAAACCCTGCTGACGCAGATACGCATAAGCCTGTGCGCTGCGGTTGCCGCTGCGGCACACCAGAATCACCTGCGTATCACGGGGTACATCCTTCACCCGCTGCTCCAACTCGCTCAAGGGAATGAGCAGCGCACCAGGGATATGGCCGGCCTTGTACTCGTCCACCTCGCGCACATCCACAATCGTCACCCCCGGCTGCTGATACACGGCGTGGACTTCCTCAACGCTCACGTCCGCAGCCAATGTCACTGCAACCGTCGGCACTGCCGGGGCCGCAGTCATCGGCGCTGCCGGGGTCGCGGTACAGCCGCTCAATCCCCAGGCCAAAAAACTCGCCAGCACCAACATCAAACCCATCCAACGTCGTGCCATGGTCAAGATCCCCCTTAAAAGCGAACTAAACTTGGGCCAGCGCAACCCACGCCGCCCTGCTTTTCTGATTATATCATAAAAATTTCTTTTTTATTTGCGGGAGTATAATAGATTCATGCCAAAACAACCCGTGAGGGCGTAGCACAGGCTGTTTTTGGCATCACCCGGCCCATAGAGGGCCATGTGATCACGCAAGAAAATCTGGCTTGAGGAGGAAACCATGTCCTGGCTCAAAAAACTGTTCGGCAAGGTTCAAGGTGGGGCGGATGTGGCGCCCCACGACCGCGACGGAGTTTACCTTTACGTGAAATGTCAGCGCTGCGGGGCGCCGGTGATGGTGCGCGCCGATAAACGCTTCGACTTCGAGCGCAACCTCGACACCGGCGGCTACATCTGGCGCAAAGAAATCATGGATGGCACCTGCTTCCAACTCATCTACGCCGAAATCGAATTCGACGCAGCCTTCCGCGTTGTGCGTGAATCCATTCAAGGCGGCGAACGCATCAGTTGGGAAACCTATCAGGCATTGACAAAACCGGCCTCAGATATAAAATAGTCGCTTTGTTCCATTCGCCATGCTGCGTGTGGAGATTTCATCTAAAGGAGCGTTTTAGAAAAGGACGTTTCTATGGTTACCATTGAACAAGAAACCGGCACTACCGTAGTCCGGCAAGAATCGAAATATGAACCCAAACCGAGCCTGGGGACCTGGCTGATTGGACGCCCCCTTCCCACCGCCGATGCACCCCATCAGACCATTGGGAAAGCCATCGGCCTGGCCGTCTTCGCCTCGGACGCGCTTTCCTCTACGGCTTATGCCACACAGGAAATTCTGATGATTCTGGCCGCAGCAGGCACAGCAGCTTTCGTCTACGCCTTCCCCATCTCTATCGCCATCGTCATCCTGCTGGCCATCGTCACCGCGTCCTACGAGCAAACCATCCATGCCTATCCGGGAGGCGGTGGCGCCTACATCGTCACCCGCGATAACATCGGCGAAGTGCCGGCGCAGGTCGCAGGCGCAGCCCTCCTGACCGACTACGTGCTCACCGTGGCGGTATCCATCTCTTCAGGCGTGGCGCAACTCGTTTCCGCTTACCCGATGCTCTTTGAGTACCGGGTCTACATCGCCGTGCTTCTGGTCTTTTTCATCATGCTCATCAACCTGCGCGGCGTCAAGGAATCCGGTGTTACCTTCGCCATCCCCACCTACTTCTTCCTGGTAGCCATCTTCCTGACCGTTGGCATGGGCATGTTCCGCTACCTCACCGGCACCCTGGGCACCGTGGTGGACCCGCCCCACATGGAAGTCAAACACATGGTCGAGGCCATCACCCCCTTCCTCATCCTGCACGCCTTCTCCAGCGGTACAGCGGCGCTCACCGGCGTTGAAGCCATTTCCAACGGCATCACCGCCTTTAAGGAGCCACGCAGCCGTAACGCCGGCATCACCCTGATCTGGATGTCGTGCATTCTGGGGACGCTTTTCCTGAGCATCACCTTCCTGGCGGGTCACATCCACGCCATCCCTTCGGAAGAGGAAACCGTCATCTCGCAAATTGCGCGCACGGTTTTTGAAGCGCGCTGGATTTACGTCACCGTCATCGCCTCCACCACCCTCATCCTGATTATGGCGGCGAACACCGCTTTCGCGGATTTCCCGCGCCTGAGCGCCCTGCATGCAGGGGATGGCTTCCTGCCGCGACAGCTCACCTATCGCGGTAGCCGCCTCGTCTACTCGCGCGGCATCATCCTGCTCGCCCTGCTGGCCTCAAGCCTCATTATTCTCTTCAAAGCGAGCGTTACTGCCCTGATCCCGCTCTACGCCATTGGCGTGTTCCTGTCCTTCACCCTTTCGCAGGCCGGCATGGCCATCCGCTGGTGGAAGGTCGGCCACCTCCAACCCGGCGAAATCAAACACGAAGAAGGCTCGGTCCTCACCTACGATCCCGCCTGGCGTACCAAGCTGGTGATCAACGCCATTGGCTCCGTCGCCACCGCCATCGTCATGATGATTTTCGCCATCACCAAATTCGCCGAGGGCGCGTGGATTGTGCTCGTCCTCATCCCCTCGATGGTGGCCGTACTCCTGCGCATCCATCATCACTACAAGACCGTAGCCCACGCCCTCTCGCTGGAAAACTACGGCGCCCCCCCGCATCCCAGCCGCCACCGCGTCATCCTGCTCGTCGGCGGCACCCATCGCGGGTCGCTGGCCGCCTTGCGCTATGCGCGCACCCTTTCCTATGACGTGACGGCGGTGCACGTCTCCACTGACCCACAAGAGGCCGAAAAAGTGCGCCAGAAGTGGGAAACCTGGGGCGAAGGCGTTCGCCTTGTCATCTTAGATTCGCCCTATCGCTTGCTGATAGAGCCGTTGCTCCTGTACATTGAGCACATTTTGCAGCACCGTCAGCCCAACGAACAAATCACCATTGTCGTACCGGAATTTGTCTCGCACAGCCGCCTGGCCAGCCTGCTGCACATGCGCACTGCCGACCTGTTGCGCTCGGTCCTGAAACAGCAAAAAGGCCTGGTTATCGTTAGCGTACCCTACATCGTAGATGAGGGAGAGGAGGAAAAAGCATGAAAATCATTGTCGTTGGATGTAACTGGCTGGGCATCGAACTTGCCCACAATCTTTACCAACGCGGTCACCAGGTTGCCGTGGTGGACCCGGATTTCGAGGCTCTGAAGCGCCTGCCGGCAGGCTTCCGCGGGCGCATTGTTGAAGGCGATCCGCTCAATCAAGGCGTGCTGGAACGTGCCGGCATCAAAACCGCTGACGCCATCGCCATCGTCACCAACGAAGATACCCTTAACGCGGTCGTTGGACGTGTCGCGCAGACCATCTACAAAGTGCCGCGCATCATCGTGCGCAACTACGAGCAACGCTGGATGAGCCTGTATGAGACTTTCAATCTAAACGCCGTCAGTCCCACCCTGTGGGGCGCAGAACGTATCGAGGCCCTGCTGCAGCCGGAGCCTCTGCGTCTGGTAGCCACCGCGGGCAACGGAGAAATCGAAATCTACGAAATCGCCATTCCGGCGGCCTGGATTGGTCGCCGCGTGGCGGATCTGATGGAGCAACTCTCCGGCTGCCTGCCGGTAGCCCTGGTCCGCAAAGGCGAAGCCTCCATTCCCTGCGAGGACACTATCCTGGAGACAGACGACCTGCTGCACATCAGTCTCCCGCGGCAAAAAGTCGCCACCCTCAAGCAACTTTTAGGCATTAAGGAGGCATAACCATGTTCGTCATCATTGCTGGCGGTGGACGCACCGCTTCACAGCTCACGACCCTGCTCTTGGCGCACGATCACGACGTGCGCGTCCTGGAAGACCGCCCGGAAATCCTGCGGCGTATGCATCAAGAACTGCCGAGCGAAGTCATTTTTGAGGGCAAGGCCATTGATCCCCAGAACCTTGAACACGCCGGCATCAAACAGGCGCACGTCCTGGCGGCCATCACCCCCTCGGACGCGGACAACCTGGCGCTCTGCTACCTGGCGCGTGAGCGTTACAAAGTCCCGCGCATCATCGCGCGCGTCAACGATCCGCGCAACGCCTGGCTCTTCACCGACATCTTCCACGTAGACGCCATGCTCAACCCGGCGCAAGTCCTTTCCGCGCTGATTCAAGAGCAAATGTCCCTGGGCGACATGATGACCCTGCTCAAACTCCATCAAGGCGACTACTCCCTGGTGGAAGAAAAGGTCCCCGAGGACGCGCCGATTATCGGCAAGGCCGTCAAAGACCTTGGTCTCACCGAAGAGTGCGTCATTGCGGCCATCATTCGCCACGGCAAAATCGTCATTCCGCGCGGGGTGACGACCTTTGAGGTAGGCGACGAGGTTCTCGCCATCACCAATCGAGAAGGCGCGTACCAATTAGCGCGGCTACTTACCCCCGTCAAATAACGCAAAAAGCGAGGCGCCTGCAAGCGCCTCGCTTTTTTTCAGGTTGACGTGCTCCGCAGCCCTTATCGGCCACCCGTTGTGGGAAGACACGCCCCGGCCCCCTTCTGGGACGGACCGCGCCGCCGTTTTGCATGGGCAACTATGGGGTTTGGCCTGCCTCCAGTTTCAAGGGTAGGCGACGGCAATGCCGTCGCCCACCCCTATGCGTGGATAGGCCTCTATTGGATTTGCCTGCCTCCAGTTTCAAGGGTAGGCGAAGGCAATGCCTTCGCCCACCCCCGTCGCCCACCCCTCATGCTTGGATAGGCCTCTATTGGATTTGCCTGCCTCCAGTTTCAAGGGTAGGCGACGGCCATGCTGTCACCCACCCCTATGCTTGGATAGGCCTCTATTGGATTTGCCTGCCTCCAGCCTGGCGATTCAACCCTATCCGAAGAACACCTCGCGTTAAGGCAATTGTGCTTGGGGTGGGCGAAGGCAATGCCTTCGCCTACCCGTCCGCCTACCCCACTATTCAGGCTTACCATCGGAATCCGGCGCGGATTGCGGCAGGCGGCGCGGCGTAGGCTTGCGCTCGCGTTTACTGCGCTTAACCCGCGCAGGGCGTGGACGCACCTCCTCGTGCGGACGCGCCATCTCCATCGAACCGCCCAATGGACTTGGCCCAAGCTCCGCGCGCGACAAAATCTCATCCAGAATCTGCGCCCCCGTGCGCCCCGTGCGCATACTCACGGCGATGCTTAAATCACGCCGGAAAGCCGCCGTCAAATCATCCCCCGTCGCATAGCGCACCAGCGCAATCGCCTTCACCGCGTTGGCGATGGCGTAGCGCGGCTCAAGGCGATCCAAGTCATCGAAGAAGAAGGCGCAGCTCACAAACATGCGCTGACGGTGGATTTGCGCCTCTAAGAGCGTGAGCAGGCGTTGCTGCGCCACCGTCGAAAGATGCCCCAGATGATGCTGCGCCAGGAAGGTCGTTCCATCCATCTGCCCCAGCAAGACGCTGATGTAATCATCGCGCAGCGTCCAGGGGGCAATGTCGCGCGTGCGCACCTGCTCGGCGTAAATCTCATCAATCGCGCGCGCCAGATTATCCAGCGCACGACGCAGTGCCCCCTTCCAGAAAGCGCAGCCCGGCGTGCAACCGCACCCCGTCGCCCAGCGGCCCAGATTGTGGCCGCAGCTCCAGGCCGTGTTTTCGATAATCTCCAACTCCGCCACCGGCGGATGCTGCCGCAGGTAACGTCCCAGCGTGGTGATCTCGTAAGCGTCGCGGAAACCGGGCGTCGTCAAGGCAGTCAACGTGGCCACCCCCTTGCGGTGATGATGGCCGAAGGTCTCTCCATCGGTGGCGATGAGCGTCAGACTGCCCGGCCGCTTGCTGGCGAGAATCCCATTCACCCACTCCCGCGCATCTTCAGGGTTGGGCATCCCAAAAGAGAGATGATTGGACATGCCGCGGTCACGCACGAAGACCGTGATGAAGTTATCGCGCTTGAGACGCACCTTGTACGGCCCCGCGCCATACGATAAATCCCCGCGCACCTGCTCATCCGAAAGGATGACGTACCACAAGCCACACTCAGAAACGGCTTCCAGCGTTTCGTAATCCACCGCCATTTCGGGCAGCCACAACCCATCCGGACGATGGCCGAAACGATGCGTGAAGCTCGCTATCCCCCAGCGAATCTGACAGCGCTTATCGCGACCGCGCGCCAGCGGTAGAATGGTATGATGAACTGCCTGCGCGAGGGCCGGAGACACCCCGTAACGCCGGTAATGGTTGGCGACGGCGTTTACAATTCCCTGATAGGTATCGTGGGCGTACTGATCCATCCAGCGCGCCAGGGTCCCGCCGATGTTGAAGCTGATGCGCTCAAAATTGCCCTCCAACACGTTGGGACGGTAACACTCCGCCGTGATGCGCTCGTTCCAGTTGGCATAGGGTTCCGCCTCCGGCTCGCGCAAATACTGCCCCGTGAAAGGGTCTTCACGTGGCGGTTGATAAAAATGACCGTGAATGCACAAAAGTGGTTTCGGATTCGCCATAGTCCTTTCTCCCTGATTCACCGCGCTTGAAGAGCGCAGCGATTCAATAAAAAGCGCAGCCAGAGGCTGCGCCCTATGCTGGGTTGCAAGCTTAATGCAAGGCTAACGCCTGTTGATACAGGTCCTGATAGGTACGGGCGGAATTCGTCCAGGAGAAATCGCCGCGCATGGCACGCTTTTGCAGGGCTGTCCAACGCGCCCCGTCACGATAAGCGGCAAAGGCGCGCTCCAAAGCTGCGTTGAGCGCCTGCGGAGTCGCCGCGCGGAAGACAAAGCCCGTCCCGCGTTCCGGTTCCGCGTCCACATCCAGCACCGTATCCAGCAGGCCGCCCGTAGCGTGGACCACGGGGAGCGCGCCATAACGCATCGCTATCATCTGCCCCAGGCCACACGGCTCAAAGCGGCTCGGCATGAGGTACACATCCACACCGCCGTAGATTAACCGCGCCAGGCGATCATCGAAGCGAATCACTGCCCGCACGCGGTCGGAATAACGCTGCTGCAAATCGCGGAAGCCCTGTTCCAGGCCCGGATCACCCGTTCCCAACACCACAAGCTGGAATTCGTAAGCTTGCGCCAGCGTCTCGAAGCCCTGCAACACCAGGTCCAGGCCTTTCATCGCGTCCAGACGCGAAACAATCCCCAGGAGCGGCACATCGTCGCGCACGGGGAGCGCCACCTCACGCTGCAAGGCAGCCTTATTGACCAGGCGCACCCCTACCGTGTCGGCCTTGAAGTTCTGCGGCAAAGCCGGGTCGCGCTCCGGATCCCAGCTTTCCACATCAAGCCCATTGAGCACCCCATAAAGGCGCTCGCGGCGCTCGCGCAACAACCCATCAAGGCCCTGCCCATGCTCTGGCGTGAGAATTTCCTGCGCGTAAGTTGGACTCACCGTGTTGATCACATCCGCGTGGGCGATGCCCTGCGCCATCCAGTTCACCCGTCCGGGACGTTCGTAAGGCAGATGCGGCAGGGATTCCATGCCCCCAAACGTGAGGATAAGGCGCCCCACATCCCCCTGATAAGCCAGGTTGTGGATGGTGAAGAGCGTGGCCATATCGGCGTAGAAGGGGTCCTTGCGTCCCTCGACATCGAGCCAGGCCACGATAGGCGCCGTGTGCCAATCGTTCGCGTGGATGAGATCGGGCTTCCAGTCCAGCACCCGAAGCGCGGCGAGCACAGAGCGGGAGAAGAACATAAAGCGCTGCGGATCATCGTTGAAGCCGTAGACCTTTTCCCGCGGGGAGAAGTAATTGCCATCCCAGAGCAGATAAACCGGCACATCGCCCAGCCCGGTGGTGCGCAACAAATGGACGCGCTCCTCCTGCGCGCCGGCCTTGACGGGAATCGGATCCCCTATGCGTTCCGCTTTCGTCGCCTCGTTGCGAACCGAACCGTAGCGCGGAATCATAATCCGCACATCCACACCCAGGGCGCGCAAAGCCTTAGGAAGCGCCGCCGCCGTCTCTGCCAGACCGCCGACCTTAGCAAAGGGCACCGCTTCCGCTGCGACAAACAGCACTTTCAGGTTGGTTTTCATAGCCCACCTCGATATCTACCTTATGCCCACATTATAGCCGAGTTTATTGAAAGGGCAAAGAATTCGCATGGGCGAAGCAAGGGCGCCCACACGACGGTCGTCCTGGCCCTCAGGGGGCACCCCCTACCCAAAACCGTAATTTCTGCTAAACTTAAGACATCCCGCCTGCCTGCCTGCCATGCCATATCGGGAGCCGCCATTGAACTCACCGCTGATGTGTTTTCAGCGGATAACGGAGTGAATCAGGCCGGGTGGGCAAAAGCAGGGCAGGCGAAGGTGATGCCTTCGCCCACCCTGAGGTGGGAAGGCGTTACCATCTCAACCTGTTGAGGAGGCATACCATGCGTTTCACAGTGGTGCCGCTGGCATCCATTCTGACCGATGCGTTGGATCAGGAGGCGTTGCTCGCGCCCTACCGCGCGGGAATCGAAGCCGCCGGGGGTGAAATCGGCAGCGCAGAAAGCACAACCTGGCAAGCGCCCGTGTTCTTCCTCCTCACCGGCGGGACGGAGGCCGCGGCGCTGGAAGCCTGGCAGGCGTACCGCACCCGCGTCCCGCGCGCCGGCCTGCTCCTGCTGGCCCATCCGGGCAATAACTCCCTCCCCGCTGCGCTGGAGACTTTAGCTCGCGCCCGTCAGGAAGGCGCCGCGGGCCGCATCATCTACCTCACAGGACCGCGGGATTCAGCCGGCTGGCAGGCGCTGGGGGAAACCATCCATGCGTTCACGGTGTGGGAAACGCTGACGCAGACGCGCCTGGGCCTCATCGGCAAACCCTCAGATTGGCTGGTGGCCAGCAGCCCCGCGCCGGAGCGCGTGACCGAGGTCTGGGGACCGCAGGTGATACCCATTTCCATGGAAGAGGTCCTGACGGAAATGGACCGCACCTCGCCCCCGGACCTGGCGGAAGCCCTGGCCGATCTCACACGCGACGCGGAGATCATCAGCGAACCGCAAAGCCATGACCTGGAGACCGCGGCGCGGGTCTATGTGGCGCTGACGCAATTAGCGCGCACCTACGCGCTGGACGCGCTGACCATCCGTTGCTTCGATCTGGTGTTAATGAGGCGCACCACGGGGTGTTACGCCCTGGCGCGCCTGAGCGAGAGCGGCCTCATCGCAGGGTGCGAAGGCGACCTGTCAAGCGCCATCGGGATGCTGTGGGCACACCAACTATTGGGCCTCACGCCGTGGATGGCCAATCCGGCGCGCGTCAATGCCGCGCGCAATGCGCTGATATTGGCGCATTGTACCGTGCCACGCACCCTGGTCAGCCGCCATAAGCTGCGCTCGCATTTTGAATCGGGCCTGGGGGTGGGCCTGCAAGGGACTTTCGCTCCGGGACCGGTGACCCTGTTGCGCGTCGGCGGGACGGACTTGCGCCAGCTGTGGGTGGCGGAAGGGATGCTGCTCCCTACATCCCAGGAAGAGAATCTCTGCCGCACGCAGGCTGAAATTGAACTGAGCGCAACGTACCGCGTCAACGACCTGCTGGAGCGCCCGCTGGGCAACCACTTGGTGCTCGTCCCCGGCCACCACGCCGCGACCCTGCGCGCCTGGCATCAAGCGATGGTGGAAAGCGCAACGCCCTGAGCCGCCTTTCATCCATCGCGACGGGCAAAACCCAACCATCTGGGCGTACCATCAGGACCAACAAGCCCTTTGAAGAGACTTGAGGAGGCCTTATGGCAAAACGACTCTCGGTAGTGGATGTGGACCGCTGTGTGGGCTGTCAGGCCTGCATGTTCGCCTGCGCCCGCCGCATGGGCGAAGGTGGCCTGGCCGCGTCCTGCATCGGCGTGCGCTCTGCGGGCGGGATGCGCAAAGGTTTCGTGGTGGTGGTCTGCCGCGCCTGTTCCGATCCGCCTTGCGCGCGCGTCTGCCCCACGGACGCGCTTACCCCGCGCGAAGGCGGCGGTGTGCGCCTTAATCCCGCCCTGTGCATCGGCTGCGGCAATTGCGTTGAAGCCTGTCCCTTTGGGGCGGTCTTCTGGAACGCGCAGAGCAACAAGCCGCTCATCTGCGTCTACTGCGGCTACTGCGCCCCCTATTGCCCTTACGGGGTCATCGCGTTAGAAGAGATTGCTCAGGAGGTGCCCCATGCTGCCCAATGACCCGCTTCGTCGCGTGCTGTACATTGACCTTTCCCGCCTGCGTTTCTGGGTGGACGAGCGTCCAGACCTGTTCGAGGCCGGTCTGGGCGGCAGCGGTGCGGGCATCCGCCTGCTGCAAGAAGAATGCGCGCCGGGTACCGACCCCCTGAGCGCGGGCAATCCCATCATCTTCACCGTAGGGCCGCTGGTGGGCCTGTTCCCCCTCGCCTCCAAAACCGTGGCGATGTTCAAGTCGCCCCACACCGGGAACCTGGGCGAAAGTCACGCCGGCGGACGGAGCGCCGTCGCCCTGCGTCTGGCCGGTTATGGCGCCGTGGTCATCCGCGGCGCGGCCCCGCGCCCCGTGTATCTCGTCATGGATGGGCATGACGTGCTGTTCCGCGACGCTTCCGCCCTGTGGGGGACGCGCAGCGCTTACACCGTGGGCGCGGTGTTGCGACAGCGCGAAGCGGGCGCCGGCCTGCGCTCCATCATGCGCATCGGACGCGCGGGCGAGCGTGGCGTCACCTACGCCAGCGTCATCACCGAAACGTACCGCCATTTTGGACGTTTGGGGCTGGGGGCCGTCTTCGGCAGTAAGCGGCTCAAGGCCATCGTGATAGGCGGGCGCGCGTCCCTGCCGGTGGCCGACCGCAAGGCCTTCCGCGAAACGTATGATGCCATCTTCGCGGCGGCTACCCAATCCCCCTTGATGAAAAAGTACCACGAGCTGGGCACGCCCATGAACGTGTTGCCCCTGGATGCCATCGGCGCCCTGCCGACGCGCAACCTGCAAAGCGGGCGTTTTGAGCAGGCGGAGCAGATTTCCGGCGAGCATTTAGCCGCGCAGTATCTGGGGCGGCGCGTCGCCTGTGCCCACTGCCCGGTGGCCTGCATCCATTTGGCGGCGCTGCGCACCCCCTACCCGAACGACCCGTACTTCTACAAAACCACCTGGATTGGCTACGATCACGAGCCGATTTACGCGGTGGGGAGCATGTTAGGCGTGGGCAGCACGGAGGGCCTGTTGGAGCTGCTGGACGAGGTGGAAATCCACGGCCTGGACGTGATGAGCACGGGCGTGTGCCTGGCCTGGGCCACGGAAGCTTACGCGCGCGGTCTCATCGGCCCTGCCGAAACGGACAACATCGCCCTGAACTTTGGCGATGTGGCCGCCTACAAGGCCGCGCTGGAACGCATCGTCACGCAGCCGACGGAATTCTATCGCGTGCTGGCGCATGGCGTTGCCGCCGCCGCGCAGCGCTACGGCGGGGAAGATTTTGCCCTGGCGTTTGGCGGCAATGAAATGCCGGGGTACCACACCGGTCCGGGGTGTCATTTGGGGTATTTGACGGGGGCCCGCCACAGCCACCTGGACAGCGCGGGCTATGCGCTTGATCAACAGGCGGCGAAGAAGGGAGAGCGCCTCACGCCGGAAGGCGTGGCCCAGGCCCTCATCGAGGAAGAACGCTGGCGACAGGTCCTAACCAGCCTGGTGCTGTGCCTCTTTGCGCGCGGCGTTTATGACATGGACACGGTACGCCGTGCCCTGGCCGTTGCCGGATTTGAGCGCACGGAAGCGCAGCTCCATCAGTTGGGCGCGGACATTCTCCGCCAGAAATACGCCTTTAAGGAGCGGGAGGGATTCGATGGGTTGCAATTACCGCTCCCGGCGCGCATCTGGGAGACGCCCTCTCCCGCCGGGCCTTTCGACGAGGCCTTCCTCCGCACGGCGCTGGCGGCTTATCGCGCGCTGCTGTGACGGGTACACTGGATACAGGAAGCTGGTTGCTGGTTCCCAGCTTCCAGCTTCCTGCTTCCAGCTACTGCCTCAGCAACTGCGCATCGAACCACAGCCCCGTCACGCGCGGCGTGACATCCAGCGTGGTGAAGACGACGCGCACCGTCACCCCCATCTCGTTTTCAAAGTCGGCCTTGTAGACGACGTTGCGGTACTTATCCGCGTCCTCCACTTTCACCATGACCAGGGAGCCGGGGACGTAAGCGCCGAGCTTGCCGATGATGCCGTTGTAGATTTGCGTGAATTTTTCGCCGCTGCTCGCCTCTTTCATGATAGGCTCCATATCGCGCGTGAAGCCCGCCTCATCGCCTTGACTCAGGCTGACCAGCAGATTCTCGCTGATGTCCGCCACCTCATCCGCGTAAGCCTGCGCATCCGCATCCGAAAGCGTCTTCACGCCCGCGCTACACGCGCTCAACACGAACGCCGCTAAAACCAGGGCCATCATCAGCTTTCTTCGCATCGTTTTCCTCCGTAAAAACGCCCTTCGGCGTAAATCAAGCCGCCGGCCAGCACGAACAGACCGGCACACACCCATAGAGCGGGCACGATCTCCACCCAGCGCACCAGCAGGGGGCCGAGCATAGCGCCCAGCAAAATCGCCGCGTTCAAGGCCATATTATACCAGGCCAGGTAGGTTGGCCGCTGCGCTTCGGGGATGCGTTCCAGCAAGTAATTGGCCAATCCCCCGCCCACCAGGGCCCAGGCCACGCCGCTCCAGGCGGAAGCAAAGAGATAAAAAGGCACGCCCCGACTCAAGGCCAGCAGCGCCGGATAAACACCCATCATGAGACTCCCCGTCACCGTCAGGCCCTTATGCTGCAAACGACGCTCCAAAACGCGCAACTGCGTCGAGGTCAAGGCCAGCAGCGCCTGTTGCAAGGCCAGGCTCACGCTGATAATCTGATCCGTTAACTGCAAACCGCGCACCTGCCAGAGCGGAACGATGGGCGCCAGAGCATATTGCGCCACGTGGAAGGCAAACAATCCCAGCAACACCTGCAAAAAGGCATGACAGAGCAGACTCTTATCGAGACGCAGCGCGCGCAAACGACGGAACACGTGCAGGGCCAGGTGCATGCGCGGTTGCAGCGAAGCGCCGCTCGCCGGTTGCGCCAGGTCGCGCACACTCCGCAGCACCAGACGCGGCTCACCCTGCGGGCGAATATGCCACAGGTGATAGGAACTCAGCGCCGCCCCCACGAAACCGATGGCGAACACGACCTGATAGCCCAGGGGAAAGGGGAGGCGCTCCAACAATTGTCCGGCGAGCAGACTCGTCACCACGAGCGTCACGGCATAGAGCGCATTGCGCCGTCCCGCCACCAGACTCCGCCACTCCGGCGGCACCACCGCCGCGTAGAGAGCGTTGAAGCCAATGGAAAGGGCCGGCCCGACCAGGCTCATCAGAACCGTCGTCAGGATGATGGCCCACACTTGCGCGTGCGGCGCCAGGAAGAACGGGATAAGGCTCCACGTCAGATACCAGAAGCGGTACAGCACCGCCGTCCAGAACGTGACCGCGCCCAGAGAACGCGCCGCCACCCAGCGTCCGGCGGGGAGCGTGAGCAAAAGGTTGATCACCGCCGGCGCGGCGTTGAGCAGACCCAGTTCAAACGCCGTCGCCCCCTGCCGCGTGGCGAAAATGCTCACAAAGGACAACCCCGTCCCGGCCAGGATGCCAAAACCGACGATGTCCCAATAAAGATGCCAGAAATTAGCGCGATGTTCTTCAGGTATCATTTACTTCCCGCTTCCAGTTTCCAGTTTCCAGTTTCCAGTTTCCAGACCCAAACACAAAAGCAGGGGCGACATACGTCGCCCCTGCACGGTACCGGGGGCGGGACTAACCCTTGACCGAACCTGCCAGCAAGCCGCGGACGAAGTAGCGCTGTAGTGAGAAGAAGACCGTGAGCGGCAGAATCATCGAAATGAAAGCCCCCGCTGTCAACAGATGCCAGTCCGAACCGCGCGAACCGACGATTTCCGCCAGGCGCATGGTGAGCACCTGAACATCCGGCTTCGCACCGATGAAGACCAGCGCCACCAGGTAGTCATTCCACACCCACAGGAACTGGAAGATGGCAAAGGAAGCCAGCGCCGGCACGGAAAGCGGCAGAATCAGGCGTGTGAAGATGGTAAAGTGCGAAGCCCCGTCAATGAAAGCCGATTCCAGAATGTCCCGCGGTAACCCGCTAATGTAATTATACAACAGGTAGGTCGCCAGCGGCAGGCCAAAGCCCGTATGCGCAAGCCAGATGGCCAGGAACGTACCGTTCAACTGCAGTTTCACATAGTCCCGCAGGATGGGCACCAGAGCAATCTGCAAGGGGACGACGAGCAGCGCCACCACCATCGTGAAGAGCGGCTTGCGGCCCGGGAAGCGCATCCAGGCAAAGCCGTAAGCGGCAAAAGCCGCGATCAGAATCGGAATCACGGTAGCGGGCACGGTCACCGTCAGGCTGTTGAGGAACGCCCCTACAAAATTATCGCCCTGCACGATGGTCTTGGTACCATCGGGATTGGTAATCTCGTACTGCTTCCCGGCAAGAATTTGCTTGTAGTTGTCCAGGGTGAATTTGGCGCGTGTGGCCAGCTTGTATTCCTGCACCTGAATCGTCCCCGCGCGTTTATTACCAATCCAGATGATCTTGCGCTTTCCATCCGGACTCACGACACCGCTACGGAATTGCTCGAACGTGCCCTGCACGCCCTCAATTTCCATCACGCCATCGCGATTCAGGTTTTCCGGAATGGGGTACTCCTCCACCTTGACCCATTCATAATGCGGGAAGATGGTCCACCAGCCGCTCGTGGCAATATCCATGCGGTCGCGGAAGGACGAGATAAGCACCCCCAGGGTGGGAATAGTCCAACACGCTACAATCAGCAGGAGGACGAGATTGACGATGATGGACCCCCAGGAAATGGGTTTTTTCTGCTTGGGCTTCTGTTCCGCGCTCATTTGAACCCCTCCTGCTTGGAAAATTCCTTCAGGTTATAAATCATCACCGGAATCACGAGCAGTAAGAGCACAATCGCGATGGCCGAGCCAAAGCCGGCATTGCGGTTGGTGAAATACTGTCGGTAGAACTGCGTGGCAATCACATGCGTGCCAAACTGCCCACCGGTCATGACGATAACCACGTCGAAGATTTTCAAGGTGAAAATCAAAATCGTGGTCGAAACCGTGACAATGGTACCCGAAATGTAGGGAATCATAACCCGGAAGAAAATCTGCACTTCGTTCGCGCCATCCACCCGCGCCGCTTCAAGCAGTTCCGAGGGAATGCCCTTGATGGCCGAAGAGAAGAGCACCATCGCGTATCCTGTCTGCATCCAGATCAGGATGACAATCAGGAACAGGTTGTTCCACGGCTGTACCAGCGCCGTCCAGGCCTGAGGTTGCCCGCCCAAGGCCACCCAAATAGCATTGAGCAGGCCGATTTGCGGAGAATTGATGTCCTTGACCTCATAGACAAAGTTCCAGATGACGCCCGCGCCCACCATCGAAATGGCCATAGGCATGAAGATGAGCGATTTGGCCAGCGTTTCAAACTTGCTGCGGTCAGCCAGAACAGCGATGAGCAATCCCAGCACCACGCAGCTCGTCGCGCCGAAGATAATCCACAACAGATTGTTGCGGAAGGCCTCAAGCATGATCCGTTCGGTAAAGACCGCCTTGTAGTTCGCCAGCCCCACAAATGCCTTGCTATCGCGGTCCAGCAAGCTGTACCAGAAGGTACGGACGGTTGGAATCGCCAGATACCAGGCGAGGATAGCCGATGCCGGGCCGACGAAAACGAAAGGCTGGAGCCGTCGCGTCCACTCCGGGGGAAGCTGTTCAATCAGCCAGTTGAAGACAACGTAAAGCGCGGCTACGCCGCCCACCCCCCAGAGAATCGCCACCAGGGTGATGAGACCCTTGGGCGCTTTAGAGTCCCGTAACCACTGGAAAACCAGAATTAACACCGCAAAGGTAATCAGGGGAATCACCACCGAAAGCACAATGCGCCCCAGATTAGCGGCGATCCACTCGATTGCATTTTTAGGCCGACCTTCTTCGTACAGCTCTTGCATGGCCTCCTCCTCCACAATACCCGGTTATCAGGTTTGAATGCATGGGGAGGAGCGGGAGATCCGCCCCTCCCCGAAACCCCATGTTTACTTTTTCGGCCAGGCCGCGTCAATTTCCTTGAGCACGGTGTCCATATTAGCCGAGCCGCTGAAGTAGTCGGTCATGCCCTTCCAGAAGGAACCGGCGCCCACCTCACCCGGCATCAGGTCGGAGCCATCGAAGCGCACGCTGGTGGACTCGCTCACCAGTTGCGCAATCTTGCGCTCCACCGGATCGCCGTACCAATCGAGCTGAGCGTCCTTGTGCGGAGAGAGCGCGCCACCCGCAGCCAGCCAGCCCTTGACGGCCTCACCCTTGGTGAAGTACTCCATCACAGCCAGCACTTCGGGACGATTGCTGAAGGCCGCCATGATGTCGCCCGCCACCAGGTAGGGCTTCCCGTACTGCGCATCAATCGGCGGCAGATAGAAGAAGTCGTAGTCCTCGCCCGCCTTCACGCCCGCCGGGAAGAAGGAGGTGATGAAGTTGCCCTGCTTGTGCAGCCAGCACTTGGGCGGATTCTCGAACATCGGCAGGGGGGCATCACCGAAGAAGGTGGTGACGATGGCCTCGCGCCCGCCATAGACGTAACCCGGCTTGAGCCACAGGTCGGAGAGGATCTGCAGGGCCTTGCGGACTTCGGGCGAATCGAACTTCAGTTCGCCGCGCGTCCACTTATCGTAGTTCTCCAGGCTGGTGGTGCGCAGCATGATCTCTTCCATCCAGTCGGTGGCCGGCCAACCGGTCGCCGCACCGCTTTCAATACCCACGCACCAGGGCGTATCGCCATCGGCGACGATCTGGTCCGAGAGCTTGAGCATCTCATCCCAGGTGGTCGGGACCTTGTAGCCGGCGGCATCGAAGGCCTTCTTGGGGTACCAGACCTGGCTCTTGCCGTTGAAGCGATGCCAGACGCCCGCCATGATCGGCTTGCCATCCGGACCCGGCATGGTGGCCATGTCCAGCCAGCTCTGAGCATACTGCTGCTTGAGGTAGTCCAGGCTCAGGAAGCTGAGGACGTCAATGACCTTGCCCTGCTTCACGAAGGTACCGAGCAGACCCGGCTGCGGGAAGTCCACGATGTCGGGGGCATCGCCCGCCTCGACGCGGATGGAGATCGAAGCCTCGAACTCCTTGCTCCCCTCGTATTGAATGTCAATGCCGGTCTTCTGCTCAAACTCGGCAATGGCGTTGTTGAACTTGACCGCGTCCTCGTCGGTGAAGGGGCCGGTCATGGTCACTACCTTGCCCTTGAACTCACCAGCGTAAGCGCGCTCCAGATAGCCGCCACCGGAGGGCTGAGCCGTCGGGGTTGTGGTGGTTTTGGGCGTGCAGGCCGCCAGCAGCATGCCGAGCACCACTAACAAAGCAACAACCAGATTGAAGCGTTTCATCGCAATCCTCCTTCAGAAAATGTGAAAAGGGTTAAACGGAACATCAAACTGAGCACCGCAACGATGGTGTTTCGGCCCGGTACATCACCTCCTTTCAAAATTATAGCTGAAACTACTTAGCCTGTCAAAGTTTGCGCGCGCAGGTACAACTCAGCTTTAGGCAAAGGAGCGGTAAACGGCCCCACCGTGCGCAATTTCAGACCGACCACCTCGCGGGCAAAGCGCAGGCACGTCTCCCAGGCGTGGCCTTCCAGCAAAGCGGTCAGGAAGCCGGCCCAGAAGGCATCCCCGGCGCCCGTCGCATCCCGCACCTCGACAGGCTGCGCCGCCAGGAAGAGCCGCTCCCCATCCACAGAAAGCCACATGCCTTGCGCGCCCATCGTCAACACCACCGCGCGCGGCCCCATGGCATGGAAGCGCTCCAGATAGGCCTCCGGCGTCAGCCCCGGCCCCAACAGGCGTTCCGCATCATCCAGCGAGGGCTTGGTCAACGTGGCGTAGCGCATAAAGTGCTGCATCACCGCCCGTGCCTCTTCGGGATGCGGCCACACCTTGGGACTGTAGTTCGGGTCAAGCGAAATCCATTTTCCCGCCGCCTGCGCGCGGACGAAGAGCGCCTCCACCAGGGAACGCGCCGGTTCGCGCGAAAGCGGCCAGCTTGAGGCGTGCAGCAGGCGCGCCCGTTCCGCCGCCGCCAGCGGCACATCTTCCGGCGTGAGCTGATAATCCGCCTCGCGGAAGACATCGAAATCCGGCGTGCCAGCCGTGCGCGTGACGGCCACCAGGCTGGTATGGAAGCGCCGGTCGGCGCGCACATAGTCCTCCACCACGCCGGACCCGCGCAACGCCTCCAGCAGGAAATGCCCAAAAGCATCGTCCCCCACCCTGGCAGCAAGGGCCACGCGCTTGCCCAGACGCGCCAGGTTGTTGGCAAGGTTCGCCGGTGAACCGCCCGCGTAGCGCGTGAAGGTGTGGGCGGCCTTGAGGGAAGCCGCCGGTTCGGTCGAAATCAAATCCACCAGCGCTTCGCCCACAATCAGGGCATCCAACTCGCCTTCAGGTACGGGCCAACGTTGCATCGAAACTCCTCGATTTCATCACGTTTCAGGTATTCAGCATCGCTTCATGGCCGCGTTCGGACGGATCCGCCCCCCTTGCCGGTGGGGAACCGTCGAGCCATGCCACACGCTCATAACTCCAGAGCGTCGCAGGCCGCGGAGCGGTCCGATGACGCCATCAGGCTACCGCCTCCCCGAAGTACAGCGTCTCTAACGCGCTCAGAGGGATGGCGTTCTCCGGCGTGGGGTCGCGGAAGTAGGCCGGGATGGGCAGCCGTTCCCGCGCCGGTGCCGGATGCCGCAACGCGGCTTCAATCCGGGCCGCATACCCTTCCGCCGTGCGCTCCCAGGTATAGCGGTCCAACACGCGCTGCCGTCCGCGCCGCGCGAACTCCGCCCAAACCTCCGCGTTCAGGACCAGCCGTTCCAGACCGCGCGCGATGTCCGCCGGATCGGCGGGGTCAACCAACACGCCGTATTCAATGCCGTCCTCATACAGGCTTTCGCTCGGTCCGCCGTTGCGCGTGACCACGAGCGGCAGGCCCGCTGCCGCTGCTTCCAAAGGCGCCAGGCCGAAAGGCTCGTACAGCGCCGTGAGCGCAAACACGGACCCCGGACGCTGCGCAAAATAGCGGTAGGCGGCGGCCAGCGCACTCTGACCCGGCAAGGCGAAGGCGCTCACCTTACCCCAGAGCTGCGCGCGCTCCACCACGCCGCGCAGCTGCTGCAACACCCCGCGTTCGACCTCACCGGCCTGCGCATCGTCGCGGAGCGCATCCGCCAAAGCGCCGGTGATGATGACCAGATTGGCGCGCGCCTGCAAAAGCGGTGAGGCGGCAAAGGCCTGCACCAGCCCCAGGTGGTTCTTCTTGGGATCGAGCCGACTTGAGGCCACAATCACGGGCAGGGCGCGCCGTTCCGGCAAGAGGTCGCGCGCCAGCATCGCCTCGACGTGCGCCACCACCTCCGCTTCCCGCGCGCTGCGGACCTGCGCGTCAAAAATGGAGAGCGCCACACCGGGCGGGATGACGGCAAAACGGGTATCGTCGGCCACGTCCACCGCGCCACGATAAGCCCCATGGCCGTATTGCTCGAAGCGCTCCTGCCGCGTGCTGGTGATGTTCACCGCCGAGCGGTTCATGCTCAGGCGCTCGGCCAGGATGCGCTCGCGGAAGTGGTAGCGCGCATCCACCGCCGCCAGCGTGTCGCGCGTCACGTGGAGCTTGTCCATCTTCTGCGCCCCCAGGGAATGACCGGTAAAGGTAAACGGAATGCCCAGCGCCTCCTCAATGAGGACGCCCGCCAGCCCCCCATCCCCATAATGCGTCGTCACCGCGTCGGGCCGACGGCCCTGATCCGCAAAAAAGCGCAGGATGTTGGGCACCCAATCGCGCACCAGATGCGGCCAGAGCTGCTCCTTGGGCAGGAAGTGGGCCGGTCCGGCCGGAAGGCGCACGATACGCACGTTCGGCGCGTCGGGATAGGCGTCAAAGGGCGCGGCAAACTCCGGCCATTGCGGGTCCACGATCTGCCGCGTGATGATGTCCACCTGATGCCCCAGCGCTCCCAGGGCCAACGCCACCTGCTTCACGTAAACGAGCTGCCCGCCAAAGTCCGGATGCTCGGTCCAATAGCTGTCCTTCGCGTCGAAATTGCCCTGCGGATTCAAAAAAGCCAGATACATGGCACGCCTCACCTATGGACTGAACAGAATGGCAAGGGTCCTGGAGGTCTGCCGCAACGCCACCTCCGGCGCTACGCCCTCGCACAGCACTTCTTCAATCATCAACTGCAACAGGCGCGAAAACGAAATGTACTCGGCCAGTTTGGGACGCGGACGCGCAATCTCCAACAAGGGGATGATGGTCTGGAGCCAGGGATGCTCAGGCGTGTTAAGCAGCGCATTGATGGTGCGCAAGGGTGAAATCTGCAATTCGCGCAGGAAAAAGGGCAAGGCGATGGTCGGTTCCAGCGCCAGGCGCAGAATCGAAAGCACCAGCTCCGGATGTTCGGATTGCCGCGAAAAGCCCAGGGTCGTCCCGCCCAGAGAGGCGACGAGTGGCGCGTTCAGGTCGGGCCGCGGGGCGGGGATGAAGGCCAGGTGGGCCAGCAATTCGTCTTCGCCCTCCCAGCCGCTGGTTTCGGCGATGGTGGGCCACTCGTAAGTGCCGCCAAAGGTCATCGCCACGCGCCCCTCCGCCAGCATGCCCGGCGGCCCCCACCAGGGTTGGGTCCCATGGTCAGGGGGAAGGAGGCCCGCGGTTTGCGTGAGGCGCTGCAAAAACGTCAGGCCCGGCAACAGGCACGCCTCATGGAGCCGCACCTCCTCATCGCTGGCCGTCACCGGCGTTCCACAGGTAGAAAAGAAGGGGAGGAGCACGTTAAACGTCGCTTCGCCCGCTGTGGTGCTGGAGGGGAAAGCCAGCGGCGCTTCGTAGCCGTAGCGCGCCTTGACTTCGGGCCGCGCCAGATGCGTCAGCACGGCGAGCAGCTCATCCCAGGTCTGCGGGGCAGGGAGACCTTCAGCCGCGAACCAATCCCGCCGATACCAGACGCCGGTCGCATCCGTCTGCACCGGCAGGCCGTAGAGCTTGCCGTCCACCTGATTGCTTTCCAGCACGGGCGCTTCGATGGTCGCGCGCAGCCAGGCCGCAAAGCTGGCGTCCACCGCGTCTAAGGGGAGCAGGAAGCCCATGCGCGCGTAGCGCGTGAGCCAGACGTAATCCATGGAAAAGACATCGTGAGCCTTGCCCTCGCCCACTTCGGCGCAGAGCAAGCGATGGAACTCGCTCTGCGGTGGCATGTTGACATCGAGCGCCACCTGTTGTTCGGGATGTTGGGCATTCCAGAGATGCACTGCCTGTTGCAGGAGCGCCACCCAGCGCACGTCGTAAGCCAGCAGGCGGATGGTGGTCACGGCGGAGCGTTCTTCGCGTTGAGGTTCGGCCACGAATGTCCCCAATCCCGCGCGGCGGTAGATGTAGCCTTCCAGCACCAGTTCCAACAGGGCCTGCCGCACCGGCGCGCGGCTCACCCCGTACAGGTCGCACAGCATCTGTTCGGTGGGCAGCTTCTCACCCGGCGGCAAGGTACCCTCTTCAATCTGCCGTTTGATAAGCTGCTTAATCTGGTAGTAGATTGGAACCGGCGAGTGCTTATCAATCATCCGCGCGCTCCGGGCATTTGTTATAACATTACAACATTATTATACAGCTATTTTTCGGCTTGTCAATAGGGAAAAACGCGGAATTAGGGCTTATCAATACTCATACTGACATTAACCAAGTCAACCCGCGGTCAGAGCGGGCTGCTGCGGCGCGGTGTCCATCAGGCACATA
>DAOUBT010000036.1:0-24425 GCA_034432595.1 Anaerolineae bacterium
TGGCTTTACCTGCGCTGCCATGCCGCAGGTAGAATAATTGTAGAGGGAAACTAAAATTTGGCAAATGAGGGGGTACCGGCTGTTTCAGGGTTGGGCTGCTTGAGATTGCCGGTGCCATTTCATGGAATCTTCATCAAAGTCTGATAGACTTAGTGTGTTCATCAGTTAAGGAGGATATATGCCGTTTACCCTGGGATTACCTGAAATTTTGGCCTTGTTGTTGCTGGCCCTGCTGATTTTCGGTCCCGGACGCATCACCAAAGTGGCGCGGGAATTGGGGCGCAGCATCGGAGCCTTCCGCGAGGGGTTGCGCGGTGAGCCATCAGAAGATGAGTCGTCTGCCGGGCATGAGGAGAAGTAGCATGGACCTGGTTAATTTGGGTACCCCCGAACTTCTGACGCTGATTTTTCTGGGTCTGGTGCTTTTTGGGCCGGAAGATATGGTGCGTTGGGCGCGGCGTTTAGGGAGCTTTGTGGGACGCTTACGTCGGTTATGGGATGAGAGCGCGCCGGGCCTCAGTGAAATCGTTGTCCCGACGGAGGAAACGAAAGCGGCGGATGAAGCTGCGGCACCATGGTTGATCACGAGTTAGATTTCATGGAGCACGTCGCCGAGTTGCGGCGGCGTTTGCTGCGGAGTTTGCTGGCTTTGCTCCTGGGGATGCTGCTGGCCTTGCCGTTGGTAACGCCGGCGCTTAACTTCCTTTTGAAAACAGCCCAGGATGTGGAACTCATCGCGCTGAGTCCCCTCAATCCCGTGGCCATCTTCTTCAAAATAGCCTTCACGCTGGGCCTGGCTCTGGCTTCGCCCTACATCATTTTCCAGGTGTATGCGTTCGTGAAGCCGGGGCTATATCCGCATGAGAGGCGCATGGTCTGGTTGAGCCTGCCCGCGGTGTTCCTGCTGTTCTTCCTGGGCTTTGCTTTCGCGCTGGGTGTGGTAGTGCCCCTGAGTCTGCCTGTCCTGCGCGGCTTCATGCCTGCCCAGGTAACCCCAACGTACACCCTGGAAGCCTATCTGAACTTTGTGACCTCGCTGATGGTCTGGATGGGCGTGCTTTTTCAAGTCCCCTTGCTGATGATGTTGCTCACGAGCTTTGGCCTCATCGAACCGGGGCGCTTACGTCGCTGGCGGCGGGGGATGATTTTTGGCGCAGCCATGCTTGCCGCCCTGATCACGCCCACCGTGGACCCGGTGACTATGCTCCTGGTCACGATTCCGATGGTTGGGTTGTACGAATTGGGTATCTTTTTAAGCTGGTTGGTTTACCGCTCCCGGAAAGCCTAACGCGGCCGCAACCTGGCGGGAAGCTGCCTCCCCGAAGGTTTCAACCCTCGCACGCGCACAATCGGCACGACAAACAAAATCCCCGTGTTGGCGTCATCGAGGCTTCCGCCTACCGCAGCGTCGGTCGCTGCGATGAGCTGATCCAGGTCAAAGTCATCATCCACCACCACAAACATGGTGCGATGATGATATTCCGTGCTCTGTAAAAGGTGGCGGAACGAAGGAATCAACGGGAGGTCATCGAGCTGACCGACGGTTTCACGGATTTTCTGCATACCAATGCTCTCCAGGATGGTCACGCTGAAAACGCCCAGTTTTTCCCAGGCTTCCAGCACGGCGCGACAGCGCTCCATATCGGGTATGACGGCGAAGACGGCGTATGGCATTTCAGTCCTCCTTGCTCCTGGCATAGCTGAGTCGCAACAGCGGTGGGGTAATCAGGGTGGTGGTGAGCACTAACAGGGTCACCACCGAAAAGACTTCGGTATTGATGAGGCCCGCATTGATGCCGACGGTGGCGACAATCAGGCCTACTTCGCCCCGGCTGATCATGCCCAGACCGACGCGCAGCGCTTCCTGCCATGAGAACCCGGTGAGTTTCGCCCCGGCGCCAGCCCCCACCAGCTTGCCGATGATGGCGGCCAGAATCAACAGCCCAGCAAAGGGGAGAGCGCTGCTCGTCATCTGATGCAGATCGGTGTGTAAGCCGATGCTTACAAAAAAGATGGGCACAAAGAAAGCGTAGGTGATGGCGTGCATGGCGCGCTCGATCTCGTTGCGCAGATGACTTCGTCCAAAACCGATGCCTGCGATAAACGCGCCGGTAATGGCGGCCAGTCCGCCCCCTTCTTCCGCCGTCCAGGCGTAAAGCAGAACGATGATCACCACCATAGAGGTCAGGCCTTCACTGACGGGTTGTCGTCTGGCCCAGCTTGCTAATCGGGGCAGGGCGAAGTAGGCCAGCGTGATACTTAGCGCCAGGTAAAGGCTCATCTTGATTACCACCATCAGCGCCGAGTCATGCTCGCCCGATCCATCGGTGAAAGCGATGAAAAGGGAAAGAATCAGGATGACCAGCACATCATCCACGATGGCGGCACCTAGAAGCGCCATGCCTTCTCGTGAACGCAGCTTCTTGAGTTGCAACAGGGTTTGTGCGCTGATGCTGACGCTGGTTGCGGTCAGCGTGATGCCGATGAAAAGGGCGCTAAGGCTGGTGTAACCAAAGAGTTTCCCTATCCCAAAGCCAAGCGCCAACGGCACGAGGACGCCCAGAGAGCCGGCGAGGATGGCCACACGACGAGTTTGAAGCATTTCCCCAACCTCAATTTCCAGTCCGGCCAGGAACATCAGAAAAATCACACCGATTTCAGCCAGGTCGAAAATCGTTTCTTCCAGGAAGCCGGGGAGGGTTGGGGTTAGCAGTGGTCCCTGATGGAGCAGGTCAATCAGGCTTGGGCCAAGAATCAGCCCGACCAGCAACTCGCCTAAGACAGCCGGCTGACGCAGGCGGTAGGCGATCAAACCGCCCAACTTGGCGCTTGAAATGAGAATAATCAGGCTGAGCAAAAGTGGTAAAAGTGTCATGGTGTTCCACCTGAATGTAAGGAATCCGGCCAAAACACACGGCACGGTAAAAGTATAACATAAATTCGGGGAGTGGCTATGGTGTGGCGTGAAGGGGTGGGAACTGCGGTTCACGAGAGTGGCATTTTTTATGTTATAATCCATCATGATGAAAGTGAAGGGATTACTCAAAGGAACACAACAGGGGTTGCTCCTGCGGCCTTTGCCGGAGACGTGGGACGTGACGCTGGCGGCGCTGGAAGAGACGCTGCGGGAATCGCAGGGTTTCTTTCAAGGCGGACGTGTCATCATTGAAGCGGGCGCGCGGGAGCTGAACGAAAGCGACCTGCTGGCGACGCGCGCTCTGTTGGAGACGCACGGCCTGGAGCTGTGGGTCGTGCTCAGCGAGGATGAGGCCACACAACGCGCCGCGCGTCGGCTCAACCTGCTCACCCGCTTGCCGGGAGAAAGCAGTGCTGCACCGGTGACGCCGCCCGTTGCTCCTCCTGCTGCGCCGCCACCTGCCGAACCTGAAACGCTGTTCGTCAGGCGCACCCTGCGTTCCGGGCAGGTGCTCGAAGCGCGCGGCGATATGACGTTAATTGGCGATGTGAATCCAAGCGCGGAACTCATCGCCGGTGGCAACATCGTGGTGTGGGGACGGGTACGCGGTATCGTCCATGCCGGGGCTTTGGGCGACGAAAACGCCATCATCTGCGCCCTGGATTTGGAACCGCAGCAATTGCGCATCGCTTCCGTGATTGCCGTTGCGCCACAGGGAAAGCGGCGGCGGATTCAGCCGGAAGTGGCGCGCTTAGAGCAGGGAAAAATCATTGTGGAACCCTGGAGTGAGAAGTAAATGGCTGGAAAAGTGATCACCGTCACCTCTGGGAAAGGTGGTGTGGGCAAGAGCACGACGACCGCCAACCTGGCGATGGGCCTGGCGATGCTGGGCGCACAGGTGATTTGCATTGATGGCGATGTGGGCCTGCGCAACCTGGATGTTATCCTGGGCCTGGAAAACCGCATCGTTTTCGACATCACCCACGTTATTGATGGGCGCTGCAAATTGCGACAGGCGCTGGTGCGCGATAAACGCTTCGCCGAGCTGCACCTGCTCCCGGCGGCGCAGACGCGCGATAAAAGCGCCGTCTCTCCCGAAGCGATGGTGTGGATCGCTCAGCAGGCCGCTGAATTGGTGGATTATGTGCTCATTGACTGTCCTGCGGGCATTGAACAGGGCTTCTGGTACTCGGTGGCGCCCGCGGATATGCTGATTGTGGTCACCAATCCCGAACTGCCGGCGGTGCGCGACGCGGATCGCGTGATTGGCCTGTTGGAAAGCGACGGACATAAAGACACGCGCCTGATTATCAACCGCATGCGCAGCGGCGCGCGCGGGCGCGATCAACTGGATCAGAGCACGATTGTGGAAATGCTGGCGATAGACCTGTTGGGCGTGGTGCCGGAGGATGAGGGGGTGACGGCGGCGAGCAATCGGGGTGAGCCGGTTGTGCTCGATCCCAAATCCGCGGCTGGACAGGGATTCCGCACCATTGCCCGCCGGCTGCGCGGCGAGGATGTGCCATCCGCCGCGCCGGAGCAACTTCCTGTCTGGAAGCGCTGGTTCTCACGTTCTTAACCCATTGAGGAGGCGCGGGGATGTGCTGGCAAAAGGTACGGCGGTGGTTTTGTCGAGTTCCGAGCGGGCAGGACGTGGCGCGCGAGCGTTTACGGCTCGTCCTGGCGCACGACCGCGCCGACATCTCGCCGGGGATGCTGGCCATGCTCAAGGATGACATTATTGCCGTGTTGCGCAAGTATATCGAAATTGACCCCGCGCAGGTTGAGGTCAACATCATGCAGGATGGACGCGCGACGCGCCTGGTAGCAGATATTCCTTTGGGCAAAGCGCGCTCCCGGGCTGAGGATAGCAAGGACTGATATGCGGCGTTCGATTTGGAAAAACTTTGATTGGGGGCTGCTGCTGTTCGCAGTGCTCCTGACGGTTTTTGGGGTGATGATGATCTACAGCGCCACGCTGGGTTCAGAGTCTCTGGCTGACGCCTGGCGTAAACAGGCCGTGTACGGCATCATCGGATTGGTGTTCTTTTTCTTGACCGCGAGCATCAATTACCGCTTGCTGGAAAACTTCCTGTGGCCGATTTATGCCCTGGTCATTCTCATCTTGCTTTTTACCCTGGCGTTCGGCACCAGCGAAATCGGGAATGTGCGGCGCTTTATCTTCATCGGGGGCGTTTCGATTCAGCCCGCTTTCCCCGCTTTGATTCTTCTCATCATCACACAGGCGGCTTTGCTGGCGCGCAAGGACCCGCTTCCGCCGGCTGTAGGGGACCTGTTCCTCTCCCTTATCCTGACGGGGGCGGCGGCTTTCCTGGTCTTCCGGCAGCCCAACCTGAGCACGGCCACCCTCTACATGGCAACCTGGGTTATGATGGCCTTTGTATCCGGCGTCAGCCTGGCCTATTTTGGCAGCATGGCTCTGGCGGGGGCCATCGCTGCGCCGGTGGTGTGGATGAACCTGCAGGGCTACATGCGGCAGCGCATCCTGAACTTTCTCAATCCGGAACAAACCAACCCTGGGGATAACTACAACCTCATTCAGGCCCTCATCAGCATTGGATCAGGCGGTCTGTGGGGCAAAGGCTGGGCTTCCGGCTCGCAGAGTCAATTGCATTTCTTGCGCGTGCGCCACACCGACTTCATCTTTTCCGTGGTGTGTGAAGAGTGGGGGTTCGTGGGCGCGGTGGTGTTGTTGAGCGTGTACGTGCTGCTCCTGTGGCGCATGATCACCATTGCGGCGCGCGCCGGGGACATGACCGGTCGCTTGATTGTGGTGGGCATTATCGTGTACATTTTCTATCAACTGGTCATCAATCTCGGCATGAACCTGAGCCTGATTCCGGTGGCCGGCCTGCCTCTGCCCTTTGTCAGCAGTGGGGGCAGCTCCCTGGTTATCGCTTTTATGGGATTAGGGCTCGTCGAGAGCGTGGCCATGTATCGAGAGCGAATTGAGTTATAATAGCGGACGGCGGTGAGATCGCGCGCCGCTCAAGGTTTGAAAGACCGTTTCTGACACAGCGAGTTGAGGAGGAAACATGACGGTACGTGTTCGTTTTGCACCGAGTCCGACCGGCCATCCACACATTGGCAACATTCGGACGGTGGTTTTTAACTGGCTGTTTGCACGCCATCACGGCGGGAAGTTTGTGTTGCGCATCGAGGATACCGATCGCACGCGCTACATGCCCGAAGCCATCGAAGAAATCATGGGCGCCCTGCGCTGGCTGGGCATGGATTGGGATGAAGGCCCGGATGTCGGTGGTCCCTACGGCCCCTACATTCAATCGCAGCGCCTGCCCATTTACAAGGCTAAGGCGGAAGAGCTGGTAGCTAAGGGCCTGGCCTATCGCTGCAATTGCACGCCGGAGCGCCTCGAAGAGGTGCGCGAAGCGCAGCGGCTGCGCGGTCAACCCCCCATGTACGACCGCCATTGTCGCAACCTGCCGCCGGATGCAATCTCGCCGGATGAGCCGCACGTGATTCGCCTGAAGGTCCCTCTGGAGGGGACGACGGTTGTTCACGATTTGCTCAAGGGCGATATCGCGTTTGAAAACGCCCTGATTGACGATCAGGTGTTACTCAAGAGCGATGGCTTCCCCACTTACCATCTCGCGGTGGTGGTGGATGACCACATGATGAACATCACCCACGTCATCCGCGCGGATGAGTGGCTGCCGAGCACACCCAAGCACGTGTTGCTGTATCAGGCTTTTGGCTGGGAGTTGCCCACCTTTGTCCACGTTCCCCTGGTCAACGGGTCGGATGGCAAGAAGCTCTCCAAGCGGCACGGCGCGGTGGCAGTGAGCGAGTTCCGCCGTCAGGGGTACTTACCGGAGGCGCTTTTCAATTTCCTGGCGCTTCTGGGATGGGCGCCCGGCAGTGGCATAGATCAGGAGATTTTCTCGCGCGAGGAGCTGATTCAGCTTTTCGACGTGTCCCACATCAACCTCGCGCCGGCGGTCTTTTCCTACGATAAACTGGATTGGATGAACGGCGTGTACATTCGCTCCCTCTCTCGCGAGGAGCTGTTGCAGCGTCTCATCCCGGTCTGGCAGGAAGCTGGCCTTGTGCCCAATCCGGTGCCGCGCGAACTGCTCCCCACGCTGGAGAAAGTCGTTCCGCTCGTGCAGGAGCGCATCAAGACGTTGCGCGATGTGATTGAGCTGACGGATTGCATCTTCACCGACGTGCCGACCCCGCCCGCGGAGCAGCTCATCGGTAAGAAGATGACCGCGGCAGAAAGCCTTGCTGCGCTCAAGGAAGCGCACGCGCGCCTCGCGTCCCTGCTCAGCTTTGACGCGGAGACGATGGAACATGCCATGCGCGCGCTGTGCGAGGAGCTGCAGCTCAAGCCCGCGCAGCTTTTCACCATCCTGCGCGTGGCGGCAACTGGCAAGCCGGTCACGCCGCCGCTTTTCGGCACGCTGGAGGCGATTGGACGGGAGCGCGTGCTCGAACGCCTGAGCGCTGCCGAGGCTGTTCTGGAAGCGTCCATCGCCGTGCAAGCTGCGGCCTGAATCCAACCTGAAAAAAACATAAACGCCCCCCGTGGTTGACGGGGGGCGTTTGTTGTGGCCCTGCAAGCTACGGTGCGAGCATCAGCCACGTGTCTGCGCGGATGTAGTTGAAGGGGGCCATGATGCCGTTCAGCGCCGCCACGTCCACCACGCGCAAGTTCAGGCCGCGGCAGATGCTGTAGAGCGTGTCGCCGGGGCGGATGTAGTATGCGGTGCTGCCGATCGGCGCAGCGACTGGGATGTAGAGAATCATGCCCGCCGGCACAAAATGCACATCGCGGATGCCGTTCACCGCGGCAATCTGATCCGCGCTCACCCCAAAACGCAGCCCAATGCGGTACAGGTTCTCCCCGCGCAGGATGCGATAATACACCCCTTGTTGCAGGGTAGCGGGCACAACCACAGGCAAATTCGCGCCGTTTTCCGTACCGGGCGCGGGGGTTGGGGTCGGCTGCGGAACAAGGGGCGGTGTTGCAGGCGCCGTATTATCTATGACCGGCACAAGCACTTCGTTATCCACCATGACCGGGAATAGCATGGAACCTGATGCGACGGTTATAGATTCAATGTAAGCGTAGAAGATTTCAGGAAATACGCCACGCACGCTCAACGTAAACAAGGTCAGATCTTCGCCTTCCGCAATCTCAAGGTTCCGGACGTGATAGGTCAGCACGCCCATCTCATTCACCTCGTTTTCCGCCACTTCCGCGTACGTGCTGAGGGGCCCGTGAGCAACCTGAACGCCGGGTTGCGTGGGTTCAGCGTCGAGTACTTCCACGGCGAGTTGCTCGATGACCATCTTGACCATGATATTGTAATAGCCTGCCGGTAAGCCTATCAGTTTGAGGTTAATGGTTCCCACTTTGTAGAGAGAAATTGTTTCCGGCATCTCGAAGATGGCAAGCATGGCCGGTGCTGATTCTGGCATCTGTTCTACGTCAGGCTGGGAGGTAGGGCTGTCTGTGCCGACAGGGGCTTCTGTGGCTATCGGCGTGGGCAAATCCACGGCGGGAGCGGGCGTCTCTTCCGCCTGTACGTTCTGCGCCTGCACTTCCGGGACCGGGGCTAAACTTTGCACCTGCGCGCGCGTTAAGGGCACGTCTATGCCGGGACGGGGTGGCTCCGCAGCGCCACACGCGCTCAAAAACAGGCTCAGACAGACCATGACCAGCATGAACCCACGGATGTTTCGCATGGCTACCTCCTCTTTGGGGGCTAAGCACAGCTCAATGGCGTGCCCTGCCCATGGATTTACTTTCCGATGGGGCAGGAGTTAATTTATCTTAGCTCAGTTTTTCAAAATGTGCAAGATTTTGTGGGGTGGGTGGGGGGATAGGACCAGAGCGGGGCGGGCGGAGGCAGCCTTTGCTTGCCCTGAGGGGGTAAGCAGGTACTCGATTTTTTCCTTGCTCCAATGATGCTATAATTCAAGTACCGGACTTTATGATGAGCCATAGCATAAGCTGGACTACTCATCGCTTGTGAGGGGGCGCGTGTATATTCATAATCGTTATCGCGTCATACAGGAATTAAGCCATGAAGGGATGGGGCAGGTCCTCCGCGTAGCGGATACCTGGCGTGAGGACAAACAACTGACCCTCAAGCTCATCCGCGCTGACTGGCTCAACGAGCCGACGTTTCGTTACGAATTTGCCGCTCTGTGTCAGCTCAAACATCCCAATCTGATTACCGTCTATGATTTCGGTTTCATCCCCGAAACCCAGCACTATTTTTACACGATGGATTCCATCGAAGGCGAGACGTTGCGGGATTATGCCGCACGGCAGCGCGCCACCCATCCCAACGACTTTACGTGGCTTTACCCGGTCGCCGTGCAGCTTTGCCGTGTTTTACATTACATTCACACCCGCGGCCTGATTCATTACGATGTCCGACCCACCAACATCCTCATCACCCCACGCGAACAGGTCAAGCTGATGGATTTCGGCCTGGTGGGAGAGGCGCGCGGCGCGACCTCTTTGCGCATTCGCGGTATGCCGGAATACGTGGCCCCCGAAGTGATCCGCGGTGAAGCGGTGGATGCCCGCGCCGATCTCTATGCCCTCGGCGTTACCCTGTACGAATGCGTTACCGGACGCCTTCCCTTTGCCGACGATAGCCGCCTGACCGTCCTGCGTCATCATCTGGAAACTCAGCCCCCACCGCCACGTCACTTTACCGATGCTGTGCCGGATGGCCTGCAACACATCATTCTCAAGCTGCTTGCCAAGGAACCGCAGCAGCGTTACCCGCACGCTAACGCCGTGGTGCAGGCCATCAATGCGGTGAGCGGTCTTGATTTTCCTCTGGAAACGTCCGAAACTCGCCTGGGCTACGTGCAAAGCATCTTTTGCGTGGGACGTGAGACTGAGTTGACGAGCCTGCAAGATTGCCTGGCACGTGCTGTGCAGGGCGAACCCGGCTTTGCGCTCATCACTGGCGTGGAAGGGGTGGGCAAAAGCCGCCTGCTGCGCGAACTGCGCCTGCGCGCACAATTGCAAGGCTTTATCGTCATTGAAGCGCGCCCTTCTGCCGAGACACAGTCGCCCCTGGGCTTGTGGACCGCGGTTATACGCGAGGTGCTGCGCTATCAGCGCCTCACCCCTGAGGAGAGCCTGCGCTGGTATGGCCCGCTTCTGGCGCGCTTGCTGCCGGAACTGGAAACGGTTACCCTGCCCGATTTGCCCCCTGTATTGGAAGATAGCCGTGCTGCGCTTTTCCGTCTGCTGTCGCGCATCCTCACCTCCCTGGATTGGCCGTTGGTCATTCTGCTGGACGATGTTCACGAAGCTGATACGGAGAGTTGCGAGTTTTTCACCGATCTCCTGACGACCCTGACGTATGGACGGCTGCTCATCGCTTTAGCCCTGCGCCCCGCAGACCTGCCGCCCGGCCATCCTGCGCTGGCCTGGATGGGAGACGATGCGCCTCGCACCCTGCAGCACTTCCCCCTGACGCCGTTCACGCGCACGCAGTTGAGCGACTTCCTGCGCAGCATGTTTGGCGCTGTTGAGGATGAGGAAGCCTGGCTGGATGCTCTGTATGCTGCGAGCGAAGGCCTGCCACGCCGCCTCGAATTGGCCCTGCACACCCTGACGGACAACGATGCCCTGAGCTATGATGAAGGCTTGGGGTGGCATCTCGCTCCCGTGGCTGATGCGTACCTGCACGTGGACTATTCCGCCTTTTTCCAGGAAAACCTGGCGCGGCTCGACGTGCAGACGCGCGACTTGCTGCGCTGGGCCGCCCTTCTGGGCATGGAGCCGGATATCCGCCTCCTGACGCAGGTCAGCGGCGTGTATCCCGATCAGCTCATGATCAAACTCGACCACGCGGTGCAGGCGCATTTCCTCTGGCGCACCACGCGCGAAGGCCTGCCGGTCTATCATTTCACCGCGGATTGGGTGCGTGCCTGGCTTATCGAAACCTGGCCTGCCGAAGCGCGCCGTGCGGCGCATCTGCGCATCGCCGAGAAGATGGAACGCCTGTACGGAGCGTTGGCCGCGCCTGATATGCTGGCCTGGCATTATGCGCAGGCCGGGAGGGCGCAGCGCGCCCTTGAGCTGTACCGCCGTGCCGCGCAACAGGCCGAACAGATGCGCGCTTTCAGTGCGGCGGCGCGCTTCTATACCGCCGCCTTAGAGCAATGCCTGGCGCAGAGCGAGCCGGATGCGCAGACGCAATGGGAACTCCTCGCGGCCCGCGCGGCAGTCTGGGAAGCCCTTGGCGAATGGGAGGCGCAGGCGCAGGAGCTGCAGGCTATGGTGGATGTGCTCTCACGCTGGCCTGACGCCCAACGCGAGGCGTGGCTGCTGCTCCGGCGTGCGCGGGTGGAGGATGCGCTGGGCCGTCGCCCGATGGCTTTGCAGGGGGTCCGTCGGGCCCGGGAACTGGCGCAGGCTCATGCTTTACCCGATCTTGAAATCGAGGCCTTGATTCAGGAAGGACGGTTGCTTTGCCTGACGGACAATTATAGCGAGTCGCAGGATGCTCTGGAGCGCGCCTTGACCCTTGCTGAGGAGCGGGACGCACGGCGCGAGCAGGTGGAGGCGCTGCGCTGGTTGGGCGAGACGCTGCGCCGACAGGGTAACCTCACCGATGCCATGGGCGCCTACAACCGCGTGCTGGACATGGCGCGCTGGATTGGCGACCTGGGTTTTGAAAGCGATGCCTACAACGCGCTGGGTGTCATCACGGACGACCTGGCGCGCAAGCGCGACCTCTACGAAGCCTCGTTGGAGCTGGCGCGTCATTGGCGCGATCAGCAGCGCGTGACGCGCGCTTACAATAATCTGGGCCTGGTGTACTGGCGCTTCGGCGCCTATGCGCGCGCGCGGGCCTACCTGGAGCAGGCCGTTGCCCTACAGCGGGCGCATCACTTACGTGCCAGCATGGTTTTTTCCCTGGAGAGCCTGGCGCGTGTATGCCTGGCGCAGGGCGACCTGGAGATGGCGCGTTCGTTAGCTGAAGAAGGTTTATCCCTGAGCCGCAGCCTGGACACTCCTTTGAATGAGGCGCTTTACCTGATGGACATGGGTCTCATCGCCTTGCAACAAGGCGCACCGGAAGAAGCCGTTGCGCAGCTTGAACAGGCTTGTGCTATCATGCGCGATTTGGGGACGCTGAACTACCTCACCGTTGCGGCAAGCAAGCTGGCCGTGGCGCGTTTGCACGCCGGGGATGAGGCGGGAGCGCGCGCGGCTGCGGATGAGGCCCTCGATGCTTTGGAACGCGGCGGCATTTCTTCAAGCTTCCCGGTGCAGGATATATGGTGGGAACGCTATCTTGTTTTGGCCGGGCTGGATGCGGACGCGCGTACCGCCCCGCCGGAAGCGCAGGCGGCGTTGCGTCAGGCCTGTGAGCTGCTCCTCGGAAGTGCGGCTGCTCTGAGTGATATGGGATTGCGACGTGCCTACTTCTACCGTGTCCCGGTTCATCAAGCGATTTTAAACGCCTGGCGGCGCTGGCAGGGGCGCTTACCGACCGAGTTGCGTAGCTTCTCCACAGACATAAATCTGCGGGATGAGCGCTTGCAGCGGCTGCTCACCCTCAACGCGACGCTGGGCGAGCGCCACGATGAGGATGCGCTGTTGGATTTCATTCTGGAGCAAACGCTGGAGCTGACCGGCGCCGAGCGCGCCTTTGTTTTACTCTTGCGCTCCGATGTGATCCCTGATGTGCAGATCGTGCGGGCGCATGCCCCGGATGGCAGGGAACCGGATAAGGCGCTGGTGGCTACAATCTTACAATCCAGGGCACCGCTTTTGATAACCGATGTGAAACGCGATGAGCGTTTCGCGCGGCGCGAGAGCCTGATGGCGACAGGTGTGCGTTCCGTGCTCGGCGTGCCCTTGTTGCTGCAGGATGAGCTGTTGGGCGTCCTGTACGTGGATGGGAGCGAGGAGCTGCTGAGTTTTACGGTGCAGGACCTCGACGTGCTACGCCGCTTTGCGCAGCAAGCGGCGCGGGCGCTCCATACCACGCGCATGTTGCGTGATGTTAACGCACGGATGCACGATCTGGAAGTGTTGCGTCAGGTCGGTTTGGCGCTTACGTCCAATCCCAGCCTGGATGATGTGCTCAACGCCCTGTTGGATGCTACGGCGCGCCTGTTCCCGGATATGCGCAATGCCCACGTCTTCCTGTATCAGAACGACCGGTTGACTTTTGGCGCTTCGCTGTGGTCAGATGGAACGCGCGGACGTCTGGCCGCGCCCCCCCGTCATCACGGCCTGACCTATACCGTAGCGCGACAGGGACAGATGCTGACCATCAATTCCACGCGCCACCATCCCCTGTTTATGGATTTAGAGGACGACTGGAACGGGGCCATTGTGGGCCTGCCGCTGAAGATGGGCGCGCGGGTGGTGGGCGTGCTGAATATCAGTTTCCATCAACCTCGTACTTTCAGCCCGCATGATTTGCGCATTTTGGGCCTGCTGGCGGATCAGACCGCGGTGGCCATCGAGTCAGCGCGTCTGTTTGAGGAGGTGGAACAGCGCGCGCGACAGCTTGCCGCACTTAACGCGGTGAGTCGGGACATTACCTCCACGTTGGACCTGCCGCGCGTGTTGGAACGCATCGCGGCGCACGCCCGGAACTTGATGACAGCCGATGAATGCGAGATTTACCTGTTGGATGCGGACAAGAAATGGCTGCGTCCGATTGTGGCGCTGGGGCCTTTCGCTGAGGCTGTTAAGCGCCGTCCCATTCGCGTGGGGGAAGGGCTGGTCGGTTACGTGGCGCAGAGCGGCATTTCGGAGGTGGTGGAGGATACGAGCCGCGACCCGCGCGTGATTCGCATCCCCGGCACGCCGGATGCCCACGCGCTGATGTGCGTGGCTTTGCACGCGCATGATGAGCTATTGGGGGTGATGGCGCTCACGCGCGCCCCCGAACATGGGCCTTTTTCTGCCGGCGCGCTAGAATTTATGACGAATCTGGCGCGTCAGGCAGCGGTTGCCATTGAAAATGCCCGTCTCTACTGGAATGAGCGCGCGCGTCGTGAGGAAGTGGCGCAGGCCCTGGAGGAACAGCGCCGCCTGGAACAGGTGAAGGATCAGTTTATCCAGAACGTTTCGCACGAGTTGCGCACGCCGCTTTCACTGGTCCACGGTTACGCGGAGTTGATGCGCTCCGGTGCGTTGGGGCCGCTCACGCCGGAGCAGGAGGATGCGCTGGAGGTCATTCAGCGCCGTACCGATTTCCTCACGGAGATGGTCACGGACTTCACGCTGCTCATCGAAATCCGGGCGCGCGGCCTGCGCGCCGAATTGCTGGACGTGCCGCCTTTGTTGCACGAGGCTGTGGCCAGCGTGCAGAGCGCTATCGAGGCAGCGCAGCTCAAGTTGGAAACGCACATCCCGCCCCGTCTGCCTAAGATCCGTGGCGAAGGCATCTATTTGCGGCGGGTGTTGGATAACCTGTTCAGCAACGCCATCAAGTTCACGCCGGCGGGGGGACGGGTAGGTCTGCGCGCGTGGCGCGAGGATAAACACGTGTGCATTGCCGTCTCGGATACGGGTATCGGCATCCCGGAGGCTGAACGTGAGCGCATTTTCCAACGCTTCTATCAGGTGGATGGCGGCACAACCCGCCAACGTGGCGGTACGGGATTAGGCCTCTCGGTCGTGAAGGAAATTATCGAGGCGCACGGCGGAAGCGTGAGACTGGAAAGCAGCGAAGGGCGCGGCAGCGTCTTCACCCTGCGCCTGCCCATCGCGGAGTGAGGACGGATTTCCCCACGCAACACCCTCCCCACCGCGCGGTGAGGAGGGTGTTGTGTTGTCATCCGGGGTCCTATTCGGGTTGCCGGTCGAGTGCAATGCGTACATCCACCGCCCATGCGCCTTCTTTTTCGGCGCCGACAATGAGCGGGTTGATATCCATTTCGCTGATGCAGGGGAAATCGCTCACGAGCTGCCCGACGCGCCGCAACGTCTCCACCACCGCGGGGAGGTCGGCGGGAGCCTGTCCGCGCACGCCGCGCATAATCTTGCCCACGGCGGTCTCTGCGATCATTTCCTGCGCGTCAAGCTCGCTGATGGGGGCCAGCCGGAACGCCACATCCCGCAGCACTTCTACGTAAATGCCACCCATGCCGAACATCAGCAGCGGGCCGAACTGTGCGTCACGCTGCGCGCCCAAAATGACCTCCTGCCCCTTCGGCGCCATCTGCTGCACCATCGCCTTGAAATCGGTGCGGCCCTGCGTGAGCTTTGCAAAGCCCGCGCGCACCGCCTCCGCATCGCGCAGGTTGAGCAGGATGCCGCCCACATCGGCCTTGTGCACCACGCCCGGCGCGATGAGCTTGAGCACGACCGGATAACCGGCGCGCTCGGCCAGAGCGACGGCCTCCTCTGCGCTGCTGGCGATGCCGGAGAAGGGGATGCGGATGCCATACGCGGCAGCGACGCGCGCCGCGTCCTGCGCGTCCAGGAAGCCCGCGCCCTGCTTGTCCCACACCGCCTGCAGGACCTGTCGCGCGGCTTCGCGGTCCACATCGGGCACGGGGGTGGGGGTGTAATCGGGGCGCACTTTGAGTTGGGCATACTGCCACAACCCTGCCAAAGCCCGGCTGCAGCGGTTCGGGTCGGTGTAACAGGGCACGTTGCCCTCGTGCAGGATGTGAATCGCTTCGGGGATGGAGATGCCGCCCACAAGGCAGGCCACCACCGGCCTGGTGGAGCGCTGCGCACCCGCGACGATATGGCGCGCCACGTCATTCACCGGCGTGATAGCTTGCGGCACAAACATCGCCAGAATCATATCCACGCCGGGGTCATCCTTCAAAATATCAATGGCCTTCTCGAACATCTCCGCCGCCGGGCCGCCGAGCATATCCACGGGATTGCTGAGTTGCGCGCCGCGCGTCACGGCCTCCTTAAGGCGCGCCTGCGTTTCGGGGAGGAGGTCGGCCATTTTCAGACCGTATTCATCCAGGGCGTCCGCGGCCAGGGCTGCCGGTCCGCCCGCGTTGGTGAGGATGACCACGCGCGGCCCTGCGGGCAGGGGCTGCATGGCTAACGCCATCGCCACATCGTTTTGCTCCTGCAAAGAATTCACGTTGATAACGCCCGCACGGTGCGCGGCAGCGAGGTAGGCGCGTCCCGCCCCGGCCAGCGCGCCGGTATGGGATGCGACCGCGCGCGTTCCCGCAGATGTGCGGCCCGCCTTCACCACCACAATAGGCTTTTCGCGGAAGATGCGCGCCGCTGTTTCCACAAAGCGCCTCCCATTGGGCAGGCCTTCCGCGTAGACGTTGATGACGCGCGTGTGCGGGTCCTGATACATCATCTCGATGCCGTCGGCGATATCCACATCCACCTGATTGCCCAGGCTGGCGATGCGGCTATAGCCCACGCCCATCTGAATGGCCCAGTCAATCGTGCCACCGCAGATGGCGCCGGAATGCGAGGCGAAACCAATCGCGCCGGGCTTGGGCATGGCGGCAATGAAAGTCGTATCCAGCGGGACGTGGGTGTCCATCACGCCCACGCAGTTAGGGCCGATGAGACGCATCCCGTAGCGTTCGGCGATGGTCTTGAGCGAAGCTTCCAGCGCGGCCCCCTCCGGCCCGGCCTCTTTGAAGCCGCCGGTGATGACGATGACGACCTTTAAGCCGCGTTTGCCGCAATCCTCTACCGCCTGCGGCACCATAGGCGCGGGAATCATAATCACCGCCAGTTCGATGGGATCCGGCACGTCAAGGATGCTGGGATAGGCCTTGAGGCCCAAAATCTCGCCCCCCTTGGGGTTGATGGGGTAGATAGGGCCAGTGTAACCATGCTCCTTGAGATTACGCACGACCCCATAACTCAGCTTGCTGGGGTCTCCGCTGGCACCAATCACTGCCACGCCCTGCGGATTGAAAAAATACTCCAGTGGATTCATGACTCCTCCTCGATAGAATGGGTTTTATGTACATCCCAGGCCTTGCCTGTATCCCCAGGCTCTGCCCGTACCCCCGGCTTTGCCTGTATCCCCAGGCTTTGCCTGGGACAAATCCTACTCCCCGGCTCTGCCTGTATCCCCAGGCCATGCTTGTATCCCCAGGCTCTGCCTGGGACAAATCCTACTCCCCGGCTCTGCCTGGGGCAAAATATCCTGCCTCCGGCTCTGCCCGTACCCTCGGCTTTGCTTGTATCCCCAGGCTCTGCCTGTATCCCCAGGCTTTGCCTGGGACAAATCCTACTCCCCGGCTCTGCCTGTATCCCCAGGCTCTGCCTGGGGCAAATCCTCCCCCCAGGCGGAGCCTGGGGTTACGGAGGTGGAGACTGGGGCTAATGCCTCGTACCCCGGCCTTGCCTGTATCCCCAGGCTCTGCCTGGGGCAAATCCTCCCCCCAGGCGGAGCTTGGGGTTACGGAGGTGGAGACTGGGGCTACTGCCTCGTACCCCGGCCTTGCCTGTATCCCAAGGCTCTGCCTGGGACAAATCCTACCCCCAGCTCTGCCCGTACCCCCGGCTTTGCCTGTATCCCCAGGCCATGCTTGTATCCCCAGGCTTTGCCTGGGGCAAAATATCCTGCCTCTGGCTCTGTCTGTATCCCCAAGCTTTGCCTGGGATAAATCCTCCCCCAGGCGAAGCCTGGGGTTACGGAGGTGGAGACTGGGGCTACTGCCTCAGGCTCTGCCTGGGATAAATCCTCCCCCAGGCGGAGCCTGGGGTTACGGAGACGGAGCCTTGAGCTATGTTCCTTCGCCCCCTGTCAACATCCACACCCCTACCTCCGGCGGAGCGCAGAAACGGGCGCGCGGCGCGCCAAGCCCTGCCACTCCCAGGCCGCGGCTCACGTAGAGCGTGGTGCTTCCCTCGCGGAACAGGCCCCGCGCGTACTTCAAGCCCCAGCGCGAGCTGGCAAACAGCGGACCCGCGATCGGCAGCGCGATTTGTCCGCCGTGCGTGTGGCCAGCCAGATAAAGCGTCACGCCCAACTTCACCGCCTCCGGCATCAAATCTGGCGTATGATAGAGCAGAATCGTCATCGCATCTGCGGGGAGGTCCGCCATGAGCCGGTGCAGGGCTGCGACATCCCGCGCGTAATCATACGTACAGCGCACGCCGAGCACCCATATCCCCTCATACCCCGGCAAGGGGATGCGCGCATCATCCAGCCACTGAAGCGTCTCAAGGTCCATAAAAGCTTGCGGGACGAGAGCCGGATCGTCCACCACCGGGCTGCCGGTGACGGCGTACACGCCCAGCGGAGCGCGGAGCTGAGCGAGCAGCGCCCGCGCTTCTTCGCGCGCGGCGGGATCGTACAGCGCGGAGCGATTCATGTAATCGCCGGTGAGCACGAGCACGTCCGGCTGTTCCTGTGCGAGGATGGATAGCAATTTTTCTTCGCGTAGTGATAAATGCTCGAAGTGTAAATCGCTCACATGGACCAGCTTTAAGGGCCGGGTCAGGCGCGGATGACTCACGCGCAGATGTGGGGCGCGCACGGTGAAAGGCTCGAGCCACGTGGCGTAGAACGCCACCGCGCTGAGCAGTCCCTGCGTCGCCAGCAGGGGAAGCAGCCCCCACGCGCGCGGCAGTAGCCAGCTCAGGCCCACGCGCACCAGCATCAGCCCCAGCAAAGGCGGCGTCACCGGTCCCCATGAGCGGCGCGTCCGTGGCAGCAGCGCCAACATCGCGCTATCCAGCACCCACGCCACACCTACCAACGCTGCCACCGGTCCGCGCTGAGCCTCCGGCCAGGGCCAGGCCGCGATGAGGATGAGCGCCAGCCAGGCGGGCAGAAGCTGCGCCGGCGCAATTTCACCGATTTTTTCCGAAACCATCAGCCCCGCGTGGATGAGAGTGCTGCTGCCATCCGCGCGGTCGGGTGGGAGTGGGGGACGCGCTGTGCTCATCCCTCAAACCACCGTGCGATCTCATCACGCGCAAAGGCCGGCAAGGGACGCCCATCCGCGTACACCACCTCCGCTTCTGCGGTGACGGTGCCGATAGCCCAGGCTGCGATGCCCTCCGCGTGGAGCGCCGCCAGCAGGGAGGCGGCGCCTTCGGGGGTCGCGGCGATGAGCAGCGCGCCGGACGCGATGAGGCCGAGCGGGTCTAAGCCGCACGCCGCACAGAGCGTCTGCGTTTCCGGCAGGATGGGCAGGGATGCGAGCCGCGCGCCCAGGCCCGCCGCGCCTACCAACTCGCGCACGCCCGTCGCAAAGCCACCTTCCGTGACATCGTGCATGGCGTGTACATAGCCCGTCCGTGCCGCGATGCGGGCATCCTTCACCACGCTGATGCCGGGGACGTGCAGCCACGTCGCCACGTGCTCCAACAGCGCCGCGCTCACGCCGTGTTCCAACAAGGCCGCGCGGCTCTCGCGCGCCAACAGGGCCGTCCCTTCCACCGCAATCCCCTTGGTGAGCAGCAGCACATCCCCTACCTGCGCGCCATCCGAGCGGATGAGGCCCTCCGGCGCGACATCGCCCAACATGGTGCCGATGACGATGGGACGATCCAGACCGCCGGTGATTTCGGTGTGCCCTCCGATGAGCGTCACGTCCAGCTCTGCGCAGGCATTCGCCAATTGGGCGAAAATCGTTTCCACCTGCGCATACGTCGTCTGTCCCTCCGGCAACAGGAGCGTTGCCACGAACCAACGCGGCGTCGCCCCCAGGCAGGCGATGTCGTTTGCGTTCACGTGCACCGCGTACCAGCCGATTTCATCCGTCGCAAACGTGATGGGGTCGCTTTTGGTGACCAGATAGCGCTCCCCCATGGCGATGACCGCCGCATCATGCCCCAATCCCGGCCCCATGACAAGGCGCGCGTCGGGGCGCACGGCATAAGTCTGCAGCAAACGCTGCAAATCCTCCGCGGGCAATTTCCCCAGCGGATAGGTGGGATGATTCATGCTCACTCCTTCAGTAACAAAATCAGATCGTCGCATTCGACCTCAAAACGACTTCCACCCGCAGCAATTTCCAGCGCGTCCAGATACGCGGGCGCGGGCGTCAGTCTGAGCAAATCAGGGGATTCGTAGAAAACCCATTCCCCAAGCGGGATGGCGCGCAGTTCGTTGGGCAACTCGCAGGTGAGGCAGCTTTTGGGGCTTTCTCCGCCTACGGCATAAAACCCCTGCTCCCATACGTGGGCGACGTCATGAACATCGCGGTAATACAGGCGCAGCGTTAGAGGGCAACGGTCGCCTTTGGGTCCACAGACCGGTATCTCCTGTTGGGCAATCCGCACCAGCGCCTTAAGCTGTATGTCCGTTGCCAGCGCCGTGCTGTGTCCGTTGAGGGGCTGAGTCAGGCCGCTTTCCGCCACGCCGGAAGCGGCGCGCCAGACGCGCAGGGTGGCGCGGGGTGTATTCACGCTCAGGGTAGCGCCGCCTGCGCCCGACGGTTCGACGCGGCGCGTGTAGGCTTCCCAATCCCCAAAAGCAGCCGTAAAATCCCCGTTGCGTGCCAGGTTCACCCCCAGGTTTTCGGTGCTGATGTGGGCATTCTGGTTCAGGATGGCGCGTGCGCCGGCAGAAAGCGGCTGCAGCGCGTTGCGCGTGGAGACGACCGCGCCGCCGCTGTACACATCCAGGCGCGTGCTCTGCGAGCTAACCGAGAGCAGGGCCGTGCCGTTTTCCAGTTGCGCCGTGCCTTGTGGCGTTGTGATGTTCAGCTCCAGAGGATGCTGTTGCGGATCGGCGATGAGGGTCAGGCGACCGTAGGCTACCTCAAGGTGGAGATGAACCGCGTCGGGGCTGCTGGCGAAACGCGGACGTTCGGCCTCGCTCAAGGTGAGCTTGAGCGGGCCGTACAGGCGCAACGTCGCCAGGGGGCGCGCGGCGCCCTCCTGCACATAGGCCATGAGCACGGCGCTCTGTTCGCTCCCCAGCTCTACGACGCTGTCTTTGGGCAGGCCCTCGTAACCCTGCTTGACGAGCAAGGTCTGACTGCGCGGTCCCGGTTGCAGGGCCAGCGTTCCCTGCGTGGGACGGATGATGAGATAAAGCGGTTGCGTGGCGTGCAGACGATACGCGCGCAGGCCCAGCGGAATTCCGATGACGAGCGCCAGAAACAGCGCGAAGCTCGTCAACAGGACCGTCCAGGCAATGCGATTCATGCGCGCGCGCGCCAGCTCGGTCGGGTCGCGTTCCATATTAGCGATAGGTGATGCTGAACGTGGTGTAGTTTCCCGTCGGCGTGACCCAGCCGCCCTGCACCTGTTCGACCTCAGCAGCAGGTGGACCGTCGTAAACGGCGCGCCAGAGCGCTTTGAGCGCCTCCTCCGGCCCTTCGGCCCAGAGTTCAACCTGTCCATTGGGCAGGTTCCGCACCCAGCCGGTGAGCTTGAGATTGCGGGCTATGGCAGCGGTGTAGGCGCGGAATCCCACCCCCTGCACCTCCCCAATCACCCACAGATGGATCGCCTTCATCAATGCCTCTCCCATGGCTCTGAAAATGGTTGTACCCCAGATGGGACGCGCAAGGCGTACCCCCACGACGTTATTGCCCGGCGGCGCTCGTTTCCCAGCCCAGCGCGAAAGCGGCGCGGTTGACCTCGCTGTACTTCGCCGGGACGCGGCGCAGGATAGCCTCTTCCCACACGTCGCGCGGCGTTTCCAGCAAAGCCGCCATCGCCGCCAGCATGACGGTGTTCACGGTGCGCGGATTCCCGGCCTGCTCGGCTAAGGCCAGCGCATCTAAAGCGACGATGCGTCCGGCGCGGCGCGTCAAGGCATCCAGCAAGTCCGTTTCAGCAGGGTACACGTCCTTCCCCACGCTTACGGACATGGGAATGATGCGCTGACGATTGACGATGAGCAGGCCGCCCGGGCGTAACCAGTCTATCCAGCGCGCGGCTTCCAACAGCTCGAAGGCGAGCAGCACATCCACCGCGCCTTTAGCATTGGTGGGGGAAGCTACCTCCGGCGCCCAGCGCACATGGCTTTCCACAACGCCACCGCGCTGCGCAAACCCGTGAATCTCCGATTTTTTGGCGTCCAGGCCCAGGTCCAACCCGACCTGCGCGATAATGTCCGAAGCGGTTAACACGCCTTGACCGCCTACACCGACGACCAGAAAGTTCACGTTCTTTTCCATGGTTACCCCTCCCCGCGTTCCGTGACCGGAGCTGTGTCCTGATACGGTCCAATGGCTTTCTGCGGACAGACTTGCATACACACGGTACAGCCAGTGCAGAGCAGGCGGTCAATTTCCGCCTTGGGCTGGCCGGTTTTTTCGTAGAGGGCGCTGCTCTTCAAAATAGCGGGGCAGCCGACGCGGAAGCACGCGCCACAGGCCACGCACTTATCCGGGTCCACGACCATCCGCGCCTGCAGCTTGAAGTGGGGGGTGAAGACGCACGCCCCCCGCACGATGAGCACGGCTGGACCGTCATTCCAGGCCATAGCCTCGCGCAGGGCTTTGTTGACTTCGTCCACCTGCCAGGCATCCACCTCCTTGAGCCACTTCACGCCCATGCCACGGCATACGTCGGCGATGTTGATTTCGTAGGCGTCTTTGCCCTGCAAGGTTTTGCCCGTGCTGGGGTTGTGTTGTTGCCCGGTCATGGCGGTGATGCGGTTATCCAGAATCGCGACGACAATGTTGGCGTTGTTGTACACCGCTCCGGCTAAGGGCGAAAGCCCCGCGTGGAAGAAGGTGCTATCTCCGATCGTGGCGACGGCTTTTTCCTGCCCGCCCGCCTGTCGGAAGCCGTGCGCCATGCCGATGCTCGCCCCCATCGAGATGAGCATGTCCATGGCGTTGAAGGGTTCCAACACGCCCATCGAGTAGCAGCCGATATCACCGGCGATGATGGCCTTCTGCCGGTTGCGGCGCATGTTGTAGAAGAAGGCGCGGTGCGGGCATCCAGGGCATAACGCCGGCGGGCGCGGTGGCACTTTGAATTCGGTGATGGGCGGCACCGTATCCTCATCAACCTGAGGCAAAAGCCCCACCTGCTGCGCGCCATGGCGGACCACATCCAGGGTGAGTTCGCCGCAGAGCGGGAAGGCGTCTTTGCCGTGGGCGACGGGGATGCCTGCCGCGCGCACCTGCTCCTCGATGAAGCCATCCAGTTCTTCTACGACGATGAGGGTCTCCACTTGCGCGGCAAAATCGCGGATTTTTTGCATCGGCAGCGGGTAGCTCAGGCCCAGTTTGAGGATGGAGGCCTGCGGGAAGACTTCGCGCGCGTATTGATAGGCTACGCCGCAGGTGATGATGCCCAGGGCGCGCCCGCGCCATTCGATGCGGTTGACGGGGGCTGTTTCGGCCCAGTCGGCAATTTCGCGCAGGCGTTTTTCGACTTCGGGATGCCGTTTGCGCGCCACCGCGGGGATGATGACGCGCGTCAGTTCGCCTTCGCGCTGGAAGGGCGGCAGGGGCTTCAGCGTGCGCGCTTCCGTTGGCGGTTCCATTTCCACCACGGATTTGGAGTGCGAGATGCGCGTGGTGGGGCGCAGCAGGACCGGTGTGCGGAATTGTTCGCTCAGCTCAAAGGCGATGCGCGTGAACTCGCGTGCTTCGGCGCTGTCGGCGGGATCGAAGCATGGGAATTTGCCAAAACGGGCGTATTGGCGGTTGTCTTGCTCGTTTTGCGAGGAGAAGGCGCCGGCATCGTCCGCGCTGACCAGCACCAGGCCGCCAAAAACGCCGGTGTACGAGAGGGACATCAGGCTATCGGCGGCCACGTTGACGCCGACGTGCTTCATGGCGGCTAAGGTGCGCGCGCCGCCAAACGATGCGCCGATGGCGTTATCTAAGGCGACCTTCTCATTGGCGGCCCACTCCGCTACCACGCCTGGGTAACGGGCTAAGTTTTCCAGCACTTCCGTGGAGGGCGTGCCGGGATAGGCCGCGGCGTATTGTACGCCCGCTTCCCATGCGCCTAAGGCGATGGCTTCATTGCCCGAAAGCAACACCTTCATGCGTAACCTCCTTTGTGTTAAATCTCCAATGTTGGCAGCGGGGCGAGCCTTCGCCGCATTCCGTCCGCCGTTATGGTACTGCAAAGGCGCGGCTTGACAAGTCAGCCTGCGCCAAAACGACGTGTGCCATATCTCACCAGAATGCCCAACGCGGTGAGCACGGTAAAACCTGCGACCAGACCGTAAGAGGCGATGAAAACCCCCATGGTCAGCAGGATGAAGGCCACGGTGTTGGAAAGGGCGTGAAAGAGCGTGACAAAAGCGAGGCTGCGCTGTGTGCGCCGGTAGAGCCAGATGTAGATGACCGAGAGCGAAAGGGTGAAGGCCAGTTCTCCCACCCATGGCAGGCCGGACATGGGCGAGGTAGGATCGAGCATGAGGGGGAGATGCCAGAGCTGCCAGAGCAGGCCCATGATGAGGGCGGTGGTCATGTCGCTCCAGCGCTGCTCAAAGCGCGGTAGGGCAAAACCGCGCCAGCCGATTTCCTCCCAGACGTTAGAAACTCGAGTTTAGACAAAATTCGGGGCGGTTCTGCCCTTGAACAAAACCGCACTCTGTAGATACTTGAGGTTGTGAACACTCAAGAGCTT
>DAOUBT010000037.1:0-3684 GCA_034432595.1 Anaerolineae bacterium
CGTACCACCGGCCTTGGGCCGGTTAAAATCCGTGATGCTCCGTCCCACCGGCCTTGGGCCGGTCAGTTTCAACCTCCATGCTGACGCTTGACGTCGCTTTGCGCAGGAGTCTTTGCAGGCGTTGTTGTAGCTCTGCGCGCGTTGCAAGAGAAGCGCCGCCTCCCGGAAGACGTTGCGCCCGTTCCAGCGCCTGTCGCGTCCAGTGGATGGCTTTCGCGTAGTCGTAAACGTGCCATTCGCAATATTTCGCCAGTTCGATGAGAGGCTCCAGAGTCCACGGATCGCGCTCGGCCCAGGCTTGCCAGAGGGCGCAAGCCTGCTCCCAATCCCCCGCCTGTTTGCGCTCCGTCGCCAGGCCGCGCCACAAAGCCGCAGCTTGTTCGGGAGGGAGGTCGGCCTCCAGCGCGCGCAGCCAGGCTTGCCGCGCGCGCTCAGGGTCGCCGGCCCGCGCCCACAGGCGTCCCAGGCCGGCCCATTCGGCGGCGCTGAGCGTCAAGGATTCCGGGCGGGCGAGGCGTTCTCCCACGCACGCAAGCAACGTCACCAGACTGAGCACATCTATCCGATTATGATAAAGGACCGGCTGAATGAGCGAGGCGTGTCCCCAGCGTAGATAGTCCCGGTAGAGCTGCGGTATCAGCCATGAGGGCACGTCTTCAACGGTGCGCTGCACGTCCAGGAGGGCTTCTTCCAGTGCCCCTAAACGGCGCGAGGGAAGATGGTCGCGCCACAACATCCGCGCTACGGGCAGCAAGTCCAAATGCGGCAGGCTGCGCCAGGATGCGGATACCCGGTTGAGCAGGCAGCGACTTTCCAGGACAGGGACATCAAAGCCCAGGCCGTTAAACGTGACCAGCGCCGAAGCGGACGCAAGGCGCTGCTCCACATAGGCCAGGGCCGCCGCTTCTTCCTCCGGTGTGCGCAGGAATATCAGCTCCAGGGTGAGGCCGTCATCTTCCCACACCCCCAGACCGATGAGGAAGGCGAATGTGCCCGCGCCACCCGCCAGGCCAGTGGTTTCTGTGTCCAGAAAGACGGGGTGTGAGCCAGGGGCCACACCTGAAACGCGCTGATAGAGGTCGTCGGGGATGGTGTGCCAGCTTTCCAGACGATAAGCCCCATGACGATCCTGACCGGTGTAACGATGACGCAGACACCAGGTCGGGCCATGGGGCGTGGTAATTTCTAAGCCGGGCAGGGCGAAGGGCTTGACGACCATGCCTTAATCATACCACATTTGAAGCATCCGTAAAGGGTTATAGTCCTATTCCACGGTTGTAGAGCAGCCAAACGCCGATAAAGTAGGTGAGCACCAGCAGCAAGGCGTCTAATTCCACGATCCAAAAACGGCGGTCCAGGCGGGCCTGATTGCCGATGAGGCCCATGGCGGTCAGAATGAGGCCCAGCATTCCCACCAGGGCAAATTGCGGGTCGAGTGCACCCAGGAAACGCCCGGATGGGTAGAAAAAGTCCGTCAGACCCAAGGCGAACATATTGAAGACATTGCTGCCGAACAGGTTGCCAATAGCCATATCGTAAGCGCCGATTTTCACCGCGGCAATCACCGAGACGAGTTCCGGCAGTGAGGTAATCATGGCGACCAGTACCGAGCCGACGAATCCCGTGCCCAGGCCGGTGATTTCGGCGATTTCGCTGCTGCTGCTGACCATGTAGGGTGAGATCAGGACCAGGACTAAGGCGGCAAGGCTGAAGCCGATGATGCCGGTGCGCAGGGAAGGCATGGCACATAGCTCTTCTTCGCTCATTTGGGCCTCACCGCCTTCTCCGTTCCCGGCACGGATAAACCACACGCTGGCGATGTAGGTCAGGATAATGAGCAGGCTATCCAGGCCCACCCAGCCGATGCTGATGTCTATATCGGCCATGATGAAAAACGTGACCATGCCAGTGAGCAGGACGGCAAAGCTGGCGGTGAGGGCGTGTTTCATTGCCACGCGCCGCAGCACGCGCTGACGGAAGAACACCAATCCAACCAGGCCAATGAGGAGCATGTTGAACATATTGCTGCCCAACATGTTGCCCGCAGCGATGTTGAGCACGTCCTGACGGATGGCATTGATGGAGGTGAGGAATTCCGGCAAGGAAGTGGCGCCCGCCATGAGCAACGTGCCGATAAACATGCCGCCTAAGCGCGTGCGACAGGCAATGACGTCGCCGTATTCGGCGAGTTTGATGGCGGCCAGAACGAGCAGCGCGGAGCTACCGAAGAAGATCAGCCAGACCATACTGCCTCCTTACCCTGTACCGCGTTGTTTGTTCAGTCCGCGTTCAAAACTGAGCGGCCAGGCAACCAGGATGCCGGTATTGGGTTGGGTCAAGTCCCCCACCACGTGTTCCACGGCGTCAGCGCAGCGCGCCACGGTGTCTTCATCCGGCACGAAGGTCAGGAGCGTGTAATTGCCGCGTTCGGCGCGCTCCATCAGGCGTTCAAAGCCAAAACGCATCGGGATGTGCTTTCCAGCCAGTTGGCGACGATAGATGCCGGAGCTTTCGATGATGGTGACGCCACCCACGCCGACTTCTCGCCAGGCGTCCAGTACCGCATCCAGTTTATCCGGATCGTCGAGGACATACATCAGAGCGTACATACGGGTCTCCCTCCTTGAGTGTGAGTGATGGCCCTGTGCCCTTGAACAGAACAGGGGAAATATTGTACCAGAAAGTGGGGACAAGACAACGCTGAGCGGATACGTTTCCCCGGTTTTGCCTGTAGACAGACCGAATGGGGCGTAAGGGCGCGAGGGGCGGGGTTAAGTTTCGAGGGTTTGACGGCGGCGGTAGTATGCTGTGGGAACTTTAGCGTAAGGGCGCGAGGGGCGGGGTTGAGTTTCGCGGGCTTGCAAAAGAGGACTTGTCTGCTATACTTACCGTGCAGGTCGGTTAAGGATATGGAGAAGATGAAGCGGATGGTGGCTGTGACCATGCAGGCTAACGCGAACGCCAACGCGAATGTGGGCGGGTGCGGTGCGCGCCTGTGTGGCGGCTGACGCTTTCATCATCAGCATCAAGTTAAAAACACGGGCGCGAGTAGCGCCCGTGTTTTTTGTTGGTGTGATGGGTAGCCGTGTGCGGGAGCAGCATGGATGAGCGCCGTGATGGTTGGTGTGCGGCTGACTTTACCAGGGGACGATGGTCTATCAACACGGCAGTCAAACTGCCAGATTGGGCGCAATCCACATGTATTCCGGTTTTGCATAAAAACATGGGATAACTCGCGCTGCGGCGCGAGCAATTTTTCGGGGAGGTGGAGCATGTTCACAGGTTATCAAATTCCTGCCGATTATCGGCCTTTGCTGTCGGTGCGCGAGACGGAAATCGCCATTCGCCGCATCAAGAGTTTCTTCCAGGAGAACCTGGCCTTTGAGTTGAATCTGACGCGCGTCACCGCGCCGTTGTTTGTGCCCGCCGGTACCGGCCTCAACGATAATCTCAACGGCGTCGAGCGTCCAGTGAGTTTCCCCGTCAAGGCGTTGAATGAGTCCCGCGCCGAGATTGTGCAGTCCTTAGCCAAGTGGAAGCGCGTGCGTCTTGCGGATGGCAGTTTCCGCCCCGGCGAGGGCATCTATACCGACATGAACGCCATCCGCCCGGATGAGACGCTGGATAATCTCCATTCTCTTTACGTGGACCAATGGGATTGGGAACGTATCATGCTGCCGGAGG
>DAOUBT010000038.1:0-37675 GCA_034432595.1 Anaerolineae bacterium
GCGTGATGATGCTCACCACCACCTCATCCGCCCCCGGCATCGGCGCGTAGAAATTCCGCGGACGCCCCGGCGCACCAGGGTAAAAATCAAAGGCGGGAGCCAGATGGTGAAGTTCAGCGTTCACGACAACTTCTCCTTGAGCCAGCGCATCAATCGAATAAAGCGCCCGCGCTCGTAAGCCGCCACCAGAGCGCGCGCCTCATCGCGCTCGCGGCGCGCGGTCTCCAGGTCAAAGCGCAGGCTTTCAACATCGTGGATAAAGAAGAAGGGGTAAGCTCGCCCCAGGCCTGCCGCTTTATCCGGGGCTATCCGCGGCGCGCGGCAAAAAGCGAGCAGCGGCTCCGCAGCGCGCGTCCAGGTGAAATCCTCACGCGCACGGGCAAAACCCGCCACAAACGCTTCACGCGGCGCTTGCAACAAAGCGATAGCGGCTTCTGCCACCGCTTTGCTGTCCTGAACCGGCACCACGTGCCCCAGTCCGTAGCGCTGCACGATAAGCGCCGTCTCATCTCCACCCGTGACGAGCATGGGCAATCCGGCCCAGATGTATTCCAGCAAGCGACTCCGAAAAGCCAGGTGCGTCTCATAGCTATCCGGATGCAGCGAGAGTCCCACGGCGGCGCGTTGTAAATAGAAAGGCCACTCGGCGCGTGGCACCCAATCACCGAAGAAAATGTGGGTATCCAGCAAGCCCAGGCTCTGCGCCAGCGCACGGGCTTTCTCCACCATCCCTACCGCCGGGATGCTGGGATTGGGGTGGCGCGTACCGGGGAAAAGCAAACGCGCATTGGGAATGTGGAGCAGAATCTGCGGCATGGCTTGAATCGCCGTGAGCGGATCGAGCCAATCCCAAAGCCCTCCGCCCCACAAGAGGATGGGGTCCTCCGGCGACAGCCCAAAGGGACGAAAATCCTCGGGTACCGCTGGCAGAGGTGTTTCGGGCAGGCCGAAGGGTACGCAATCCACCAGGCGACGAAAAGTAGGGTCTTCATCAAAGGTGTAAGGGTTGATGCGCCCTGTCATTTCCAGCAGGCCAAGCCACCAGGTGCGCTGTACCTCCCCGGCACAGATGAAAAAGTCCCCCACCAGACATTGCTGCATCAATAGACGTTGACGGTGACCATGAGTACCGACGCGCGCTTCCATGGGCTGTTCGCGCGTCCAGAGCAGGGCCTCAGCGGTATGCGGATCGTACCCATCTATGACGATAGGTTTGCCCAGCTCCGGCAATGCAGGGAAGTCCAGCAGCACATCGCCGGGGAAGAGGAGCACATCCGCAGCTTTTGCCCAGGCGTAAACCCGCTCCGTATCGGTGCGAGCATAGAACTCCAGATGGAAAGGACCTTCTAACGGCTGTGAGCCTTGCGGTGCCGCTAAAAGCACCTCACATGCGCGACCCAGCACTTCGGCCAGAGCGGCATAGCGGATACCCGGCCCGGCCATCGTCGGTCCAACAACATCGCTGCTCATGATCAACACGCGCGTTTTAAAACTCGCCAAGCTGCCACGCTCCGTCAATCGTGATCAGGCCATAGCGTTCCGCCGTGCCCGGCAACACGCGGAAACTGTAAAGCCGATCGTGATAATCAAACATTTCAGTATCTTCCCAATTGTGCACGGCCACGCAGATCTGATACACACCTTCCAGCAGGGGAAGCGCTGGCACGGTATACGTCACAGTACCGCGGCCCTCCAGAGGCGGAATTTCCAGGCCAGCAAACTGTGTGTTGGGTCCTGTCACGTGTATCCCATCACTGCGGAAGATGGCCATGCCAAAGACCGGCTTCTCCACGCGCTCGTGCGCGTGATAGGTCATCTCCAACACGAACGGCTCGCCGGTCCGGAAGTTGTAGCTTTCCTCCCCTGCCGCGTTAAGGAGCCGCACGCGCTCAAGGGTGATGCGGCGCGTGCCCCAACGGTGGGTCTCTTCCGTCGTTTCTGCGCTCTGCGCGCGCTCTCCCTGCACACGCTCCGCCTCCTCCTCAAAGGATTGAGCCATGTAGCGCGTGAGCACCACATCCGCCAGATCATCGGCCACCACGCGCCCCTCATCCAACCAGATCGCACGTTGACAAAGCGAGCGCACCAATTCGGCGCTGTGAGAAACAAACACGATGGTGGTGCCGTTGCGTTTGAGTTCCAGGATGCGCTCCAGGGATTTGCGCTGGAAGGTGGCATCGCCCACCGCGAGGACTTCATCCACCAGCAGAATTTCGGGATTGATGTGAACTGCTACAGCAAAGCCCAGGCGAACGTACATGCCGGAAGAGTAGTGCTTCACCGGCACGTCTATGAAGCGCTCCAGCTCGGCGAAGGCGACGATTTCGTCAAAATGACGGTCAATTTCGGCGCGCGAGAGGCCCAGAAGCGAGCCGTTGAGGTAGATGTTTTCGCGCCCCGTCAGGTCGGGATGGAAGCCCGCGCCGAGTTCCAGCAAGGCGCCGATGCGCCCGCGCACGCTGACGCGCCCACTTGTCGGTTCCAGCACACGTGAGATGAGCTTGAGTGTGGTGCTTTTCCCGCCACCGTTGGCGCCGATAATGCCCACGGTCTCGCCCGCCTCGATGCTGAAGCTTGCGTCACGCAATGCCCAGAAGGCCTGCTCGTCGTCCACGGCAGGCTGTTTCCGCACACGCCCTAACAGGGCTTGCAACAGCGTGGTCCCCGTTTCGCGTTGCAAGGCGAAACGTTTGGATACATGTTCAAATTGAATGACCGGTTGCACGCTTTTTTAACTCCCCTATGATTAGCCCGCCCATCATACCACAAATTTTTCCGCGGATGAAACGCAACGGGAACCTTGCAGGGTGGGATCATGTTTATCAAAAATTGATAACTGCATCCCCTCAGCACCCGGATAATGATTGAAATCACCGCTGGCACGATTTTAACCGCCAGGCAGGATAGGGTATCCGATGATTTCAACACCCACAGGGTGGACTGGGGTGGGCGAAAGCAATGCCTTCGCCAGCCCCCTTTAACGCCTTCCCGCACCGCAGCCCTGACGATTTTACCAGATTTTTACCCCGATTGGTCTTCGAAAAGCTCATCGAATGTCCAGGAGGTCGCTTAAGCGCGTGACGGAGCGCACACGGCGCAAGAAGCTGTGCGGATCGCCGCTCAGCGCCCATAGCCGCCGTACCGCCGGCCCGATGGGATCCGCCCCCGCCGCGCCGGGACGGGCCGCATACGCGCCGTGAAAAGCGAAGTAGGCCTGATTCAGGCGCCGCAACAGATAACCTTGCGCCACAATATACCGACGCTTAAGTTCCATGTACAGCTCCGCGTCTTTGATGCGGCCCTCGGCCAGCATCCGGTCCACCGCGACGCGCGTGGCGTGCATTTCGGCATAGAAGTCGAAGGCCGACGGCGCGGGGGTGCCGCCGGGCTGAGGGGTGCGGGTGAGGGGCTGCGGCAAGGCTTTCTTCCGCTCCAACACCGGACGGTAGAAGCGCTCGATAACCGCCTGTCCAGCCCAGCGACCAACCAGCTCCGCACTGGTTTCGTTGATGGCGCGCGTCTCGCCGTAAGTGTCGTAGTATAGTCCCAACGGATACGGGGTGAGGTAGTGATGTGTCCATTCGTGCGCCATCACTTCTGCGCACCAATCTACGGAACTGCTTTCCATGAGCATGGCGGGGTAGGCGCTCAGGCCGCCAATGGCCGTGACGTAGGCGGAGCGGTCCGATAGGGCGGCTTCGAGACGCTGCTCCAGGGCGTCCGCCTCCGCCGCCGTGAAACCGGGCCGCAACAGGAGCTGCCGTTCGCTCATAATCACCGCTCGCGGCGAAAGGATGAGCAGCGACGGTAGCGGGGTGAAGGTGCCACTCACGGGCGGCCAGAGCTGCCCCAGGGTGCCAAATCCCGCATCTTGCAGGATGGAAGCCACTTGCTCGCCTAAAATCGCCTCGGTGAGGGGGGCCGTCTGATACAGGTGCGCGCGTAGATGCGCCAGCTCCGCTCGCTGTTCCGCCGAGGCTTGTTCCGGATCGCTTACGTTCGGATCGGTGTAGATGCGTCCGATGTCCGCGCTGAGCTGCTCCACACGGCGCACGTGGTCGAGGTGGTCGAGCACAAAGCGCGCGCGTTGCGACTCGTCCATCCAGCGCTGCGGGGATAGCAAGCTGTAACGCAGCTTGATGAAGAGCGCCTGCGCCTGCCAGGAGAGGAAGTCGAACGCGGCCCCGTTCGTGGCCTGCATCAGACGAGCATCCAGGGATTGCGGCGGTAGACCTTCGCCGGGCAGGATGAAAAACAGCGCGGCCAGCATCAAGCGCCATAGCCACCAGACGCACCAATGCCATAGCTCCACCAGCAGGGAGGTCAGTTTCTTGCGCAAACGCCCCCCCCTCATGGCGCAGAGGCCGCCAACAAAAGCACCCGCCCGACAAAGGCGGCATAAGAGGGCACGGGCGGATTTTCTACCAGCACGACCACGCCGTAACGCGGCACTTGCGCCGAATTGAGGCCCAGGAACCAGCTCAGCGTGCGCTCCGGACCGGCCTGCGCCAGGCTCGCATGGCCCAAGACGCCATCGCCCCATGTCGTCCAGGTCTCACGCAGAAAGGCAGCCTCGGCAACCGAAAGGAGGCGCGTGCCCTCCATGGCCGGGGCCGGACAGCCCGCCTGCGCCTCACGCAAAAGGTGCAGCGGCGGGCGGACCCCGTCATTTCCTAAAACAGCCACAACCCCCGCCATTTGGAGCGGGGTGACCAGCAGTTCACCCTGCCCCAGGCTTTCCGCCTCCAGGTCGGTGCGGCGGGGATGCCAGGTGGCGTCGGCGGTGGGCAACTCGAAGGGCGGGGGAAGGGTTAGCTCCCAATCCGCCATGCCCTGCGCCATGCGATCTGCGCCCAGTTGCGCGCCCAGACCCAGCATGGGCGCCGGACATTGCGCGCGCAAGACCTCGGCCCAGGTGGCGGCGTGCGGCGTCTGCACGCAGGCGTATTGCGTGGCGCCCAGCTCCACCGTGCGCGAAAAGTCCTCCGTCAGGGTCAGGTCCAGGTCGTGCTGCAGGGCCAGGCCGAGCAGCACGGTCTGCAGCGCGCCGCCGGGCTGCGCCAATCCTTGCGTGACGCGGTTGAGCAGGGGCGCGTCCGCCGCCTCCCGCAGGGTGTCCCATTCGTCCGCGATGCGGTTGGGGTCATAGGTTGGGGTATAGGCCAGGACCAGCACCGCGCCGGTGTGCGTGTCCAGCAGAACCGCAGCGCCACGACGGCCCTCCAAGAGGGCCTGCGCGCGCTTTTGGAGTCGCAGGTCCAGGGTCGTGATAACGTCCTGCCCACGTGGCGGGGTATGGGTCAGGTTGTTCCAGAGTTGACGCCACGCATCGGTTTCGATATCGCCGCGCAGGGCGGCATCGCAAGCCGCCTCCAGCTCGCTCGTGCCGTGTTCCAGGCTGGCGTAACCGGTCACCGGCGCGGCAAAGGGATGGGGATACACGCGGTGCGCAAAGCCCTCCGCATCCACCAGGCTCTCCGCCAGCACCGTTCCGGTGCGGTCGAGGATGCGCCCACGTTGCAAACGCTGTTCCGCCAGGACACGGCGCGGGTTGGTCGGATAGGTGCGCAGCCAGTCCGCGCGCAGCACGGCCCAATACCCCGTCGCCACCATCAGGCTGAAAAGTAAGAGCAAGAGACCTTGTCCCAATCGCGCAGCGGTATGACGCACCGGCGGAAGTTTGCGCCCGTTTTCCTCCAGGGCCAGCATGAAAGGGATAGGGTGTGGCGCGGAGAGGTTCAGCCATAACCCTACCATCGTGCCCAACATGACCAGGGAAGAACCCCCGTAGCTCAAAAACGGGAAGGTCACGCCCGTGAGGGGAATCAGCTTGACGTTTCCGCCCACGATAATCCAGGTCTGCAGGCCGAGCAGCGCGGCCAATCCGCCAGCAAGCAAGCCCTCGAAGGGCGTTTGCGCGCGCTGCGCCACGCGTATCCCCATCGCCACCAACCAGGCGACGAGGAGCAAGACCACGATTGCCCCCAGCAAACCGTACTCTTCAACCAGCGCCACGTAAGGGAAATCCGTGTGCACGACAGGGACAAAGTTTGGCACGCCCAGACCCGGCCCCTGTCCCAGCAGGCCACCCGCGCCCAGTGCGAAGAGGGCCTGCCGGATTTGATAGGCGCGGTCGGCCTGTGCCTCGGCCCAGGGATCGAGCCAGATGCTGATGCGCAGCGCAACACGGCTTGAGAAATGCGCCCCCAACGCCATGATCGGGACCAGCGCCAACGCGCCACTCACCAGCGGCCACACCTCGCCCCACGCCAGATAGACCATGGCCAACAGCGTGAAGGAGAAGAGCAGCATGGCGCCCAAATCCTCTTGCCAGGCCAGGAGCACCAGCGCCAGCGCGATGATGCTCGCCATCGGCCCAAGGATGGTGGGCCAGAGGCGCAGGCGCTCCTCCGGCGTGCGCGCCACCGTCTCACGTCGCTCAGCCAGGTAGGCCGCCAGGTACACCACCAGCAGGATTTTCAGAGCTTCCGAGGGTTGAACGTACAGGAAAAACACCCTGAGCCACAGCCGTGGACCGTATCCGGAAGGATTCACACCGACGATGAGGGTGGAAAAAAGAAGCAACAAGCCCAGCGTGAGAATCGTGTAGCGGTAGCGGCGCAGCCAGCGCAGGAGCGCGGGCAGGCAGGCCAGGGTCACCAGCACCGCGCAGCTGATGGCCAACCAGAGCACCTGCCGATAAAGAAAATCAGGGGCGGTGCGCGCCAGCAGCAACAATCCCAGGCCCGTCAGCAACGCCATCGGCGGAAGAAACCACAGCTCCGCTTCCGGGCGCCATTTCAACAGCGCGAGATAAGTCAACCACCAGATGGATAGCCAGGCTCCCAGGGCCAGGTACAGGCGCGCCTCTGATACGCGAGGAAGGGGCGCCTGCGCAAGCAGCCACCCGCCCAATCCCACAGCAAAGGTGGCCACGAAAAAGGCCAGGGTCAGCCAGAGTCGCGGCGCAGCTTTCATAACGATACCCGACTACGGCTTCGGGTCCTCATCCGCTACCACAAACTCCGGGGGCTGGTGACAGTGGCCGCAGCCCACGTAGGGATCAGCGACGGCGGTCATCGTCTCATCGCAGAAGGCGCGGATGACCATGCGCCACGCGCCGATGAAGCCCCAGCGCCGCTGCAGGGAGCCGCGCAAACGCAGGTGCGGGCAGGCGTTGACACGGCGAATCGCCGGCACGGGACAGGTCGCACACACCTTCAGCGACCAGTGCGCCGCGTCCGCAGTATGTTCCAGCAAACGGCAGGTCTCGACGCCAACGCTGCGGCGGTGAAAATCCGCGTAGTAGTAAGGGCACTCGCGCCCATCCGGCAGCCGCATGGTCAGATTTCCCCGTAACTGAGAATGCGATGACGCTGGACGTAAACCAGGGGGAGTTGCGTGGGCAGTTTACGCGGCGCCTCGCCGAGGTAATGGATATGGGCATTCATCACCGGCACCATCTCGCCCTTCATGAAGTCCAGGAAATTATTAGCCTTTGCCTCACTCATATAAGGCACCTCGCCGCGGATAATCATCAGGGGCAGATGGATGAGCAGGTTGCCGGAACGAGGGGGTTTGTGATACTCAGCGTTGATCTCCGCCTCGGTGAAGAAAAGCATCTGCAACTCCGCGCGGCGCACATAAAGCCAGTTCATCTTGCTCACCGGCAGACCGGTAAAGCTCCATGGCACAAGCGTCGCTTCCGACAAGGTATAGTAGCTAACGCCATCTTGATTGAGGTAGAAATGCGCGGAGCCTAAGGTCTCAATTTGTCCGGCGGCCCAATACAAATCGGTAAGCACGATGATCGCGTGTTTTTGCAATGGCGAAGCTGTTGCTGCACTGCCGATGGGGGTCATACTGCCTCCTTTCCGGGTGGAATTGGATATTTACATCTGAGCTTTAACCTTAACCATCTTCTTCACGCCGGCGGTCACCATCCGGCGTGGTCACTGGCCGCTCATGCCGGGTTGCAGGCAACACGGCACGCGCTCACAGACGACCGGCCTGTTCAACCTGTCCGTTCTGCCCTCACCGTTTCCGGGCATTCACCCCAAAACGCTTCAGGAGATGCTTATCCCGCACCAGCCCCGGAGCTGCCGGCAAGTCGCTGCGCGATGAGGGCTTCCAGCGCCTCCTCACTGAGCATGGGAATGCCGAGCTGTTGCGCGCGGGTGAATTTCGTGCCACCGGGATCGGCACCCACGATGAGATAACTCGTCTTCGCGCTGACGCTGCCGGCGACTTTTGCGCCCAGAGCTTCCAGGCGCGCAGCAAAGGCCTCGCGCGGCTGCGAAAGCGTGCCGGTAATGACGAAAGTCAGGCCCGCCAGCGGCCTGTCACCACCCGCAACGGGCTGCGGCGCGCGTCCAAGCTGAACGCCAGCCTTGCGCAGTTTCTCCACAAAGCGGCGGTTATGCTCGTGCGCGAACCATTCCACCACACTCTGCGCCGTGAAAGGCCCAATGCCCTCGATGCTCGCCAGACGGGCCTCATCCGCCTGCGAAAGCTCCTCAATGGAATTGAAGTGCTCCAGCAGAACCTGCGCTACCGTGGTACCCACGCGGCGGATACCCAGCGCCGCCAGGACGCGCGGCAAGGGGCGAGTCTTGCTCGCGGCAATCGCTTCCAGCAGGGCCGTGGCCTTTTTCTCAGCGAAGCCCTCCAGACTGAGCAGCTGTTCACGCGTGAGGAAGTAAAGGTCAGCGGGATCGGCGATCCAGCCGCGCGCCACCAACTGCTCGGCGGTGCGCTCACCCAGCCCCTCAATGTCGAGCAGCGCGGCGAAGTAGAGGAGGCGCTGCGTCCGCTGCGCCGGGCAGGCAATGTTGGTGCATTGATAGCTGACCTCATCGCCCACGTGACTGACCGCTTCCCCGCAGACCGGACACACCTCCGGCGGTGCGATGGGCGTCTCCGTACCGGTACGCAGGGCGACAATCGGTCCCACCACGTAGGGAATCACATCCCCGGCCCGCCGCACCACCACCCGATCCCCACGGCGAATATCGCGCTCCCGGATGAAATCGAAATTGTGCAGGGACGCATGACTCACCGTTACCCCGCCCAGGCTTACCGGCTCCAAAACCGCGGTAGGGGTGATGACGCCGGTGCGCCCTACGGAAAACACCACGTCGCGCAGGGTGGTCGTCGCCTCGCGCGGAGGGAACTTGTAAGCGATAGCCCCGCGCGGACGCCCACCCACGACGCCTAAAGCGGCCTGCGTCGGCAAGTGGTTGACCTTTACCACCAGCCCATCCGCTTCATAGGGGAGCTGATCCCGCTTTGCGACGAAGGCTTCGCACGCATCGGCCACGGCTTCGATGGAGGAAAGATACTGAACTTCATCCGGGACGGGGAAGCCCAGGGCGCGCAGGTATTGGAGCGTTTCCCACTGCGTCTCCGGCAGCGGACCGCTGGCATCCACGATTTGATAGCAATACAGTCGCAGCGGACGTTGCGCCGTGATGCGTGGGTCGAGCTGCCGCAGGCTGCCCGCCGCGGCGTTGCGTGGATTGGCAAAGACTTCCTCCCCTGCTGCGCTCAGGCGCTGATTCAGCGCCTCAAAATCGGCGATCCACATCAGCACCTCGCCGCGCACCACAAGACGTTCCGGCGGCGTGGGGCCATCCGGCAGGGCCGGGATGCGCAAAGGCAGGCTCTTGACCGTGCGCAAATTGGCGGTCACGTCCTCACCGACCTGCCCATCACCACGGGTGGCACCCAACACGAACTGCCCACGTTCGTAATGGAGCACGACCGTCAGCCCGTCAAGCTTGGGTTCGAGCACGTAGCTCAGGGGCGGGGTATCAGGCGGCAGCAATTTGCTGATGCGCGCCTCCCAGGCCAGCAACTCCTCACGTTGCGTGGCCTTATCCAGACTGAGAATTGGCGCGGGGTGCGTGACCTTGACGAAGCCTTCTGCCGGAGCGCCCCCCACGCGCTGCGTGGGCGAATCCGGCGCAATGAGCTCCGGGAACTGCGCTTCCAAAGCGCGCAGCTCATCCATGAGAGCGTCATATTCGCCATCGCTGATGACCGGGTTATCCAGGACGTAGTAGCGATAGGCATGATAGGCCAGCTCTTTGCGCAGGGCCTCGACGCGCTGCCGGGCTTCTTCCAGCTCCATACCCCCTCCTCCGTGACGGCTCAAGCAAGACCAGGCCGCGCGGAACAGGCGTCAACCTTTCCGCAGCGGCCAGGCAAAGATTACACCGCTTCAAAGAACAGCTTAAGCAGGGTTTGCTAAGGCACGATCAGGTCCAGGAAGTTCGCCGCAGCCCATCCCTCGCGGGTGGGGATGCCGGGATCGCGGATGAACCACCAGGTGATACCTTCGGCCAGCTCCGGACCGGCAGCGATGATGAACTCCTCCCCCTCGCGCCCGATGTCCACAATCTCCGCGCTGGTGCTCGGTTCGGAGCGGATGTTAACCCCACCGTAACTGCCGGTTCCCACCACGCGCACACGCGCCCCAACGCCCAGGCCTGCGACCGGCGTCGGCGTCGGCGGAAGCGGCGTCGGCGTCGGCAGAGGCGTCGGCGTTGGCGTTGGGGTCGGCAGCGGCGTGGTCGTGATCAGGACAGCCGTCGGCGCAGGCCCCTGTGGCGCAACAGGTTTGAACAGCACCAGTTGCGCGCTAAAGATGAGCAGCCCCACCAGGACCAGCCCACCCAGAATAGTCAAAACCAGCCAGAGTTTATTCATGGTGTATTCTCCCATCAACGTTATGACTTACCGGAGATGAGCTCCGGAATAAATACGGTTATAGTCGCTCGTTCCCTGCCCCCCACTCCGGTGCAGGCGGGCAGACGATTACCCAATCGGGTCAACATAAGGGCTGGAAGAGGCCCGCAGCCGGCGAAAAGCCCGCCGTCACTGCGCTTCCGGATTTCCGCGCTTCACAAAGCGACGAACGCGGCGCTCAAACTCAAAGCGCGGGAGCAAAACGTAGCGTCCGCAGGTCAGGCAGGTGATGCCGATGTCCGCGCCGACGCGCTCCACGCGCCACACTTTCCCGCCGCAGGGATGCGGCTTTCGCATCTCGACCTCGTCCCCCAACAAAATCAGCAGCGGCTCGCCCATGTTCACCTGAAAAGCACGATCATCTCCAGCAACGCCGGGAACAACGCGAGCAAAGCTCCCAGTAAGGCCCACTGTTGGCCGCTCAAGGGCTGTATGCGCATCTCAATCCCCGTGCCCTCCAGGTTCTGCGTGAAGGTGTAACGCGGGCAAAGCAGCAGCCCCGCAGCCACCCCACCAAGGAAGCCTCCCAAATGCCCCCACAGGCTGATGCCCGGCAGAAGCCCAATCGCCAGATTGATGCCAACCATGCGGATAAGGCTGTGGAGTTCTTGACGCGCATGGAGCTGCGTGCGGTAGCGATAGAAATACACGATCAACAAACCCGCGATGCCCATCACCCCGCCCGAAGCACCTGCCCCTATGCTCATCAGCGGTTGCAGCGCACTCATCAACAGACTGGCAGCGACGATGGAAATGCCATACCCCAGGCTAAAGCGTGCCCCACCGTACAGGCGTTCAACATCACTCCCCAAAACGTACAAAGCCCACATGTTGAAGATGATGTGGGTCAGGTCAAAGTGCAGGAAACCCGCCGTCACCATCCGCCAATACTGTCCATAAAGGACGATATATTCCGGGATGATCGCCCCCCATAACAACAATGCTTTTTGCGTCACAGCATCCGCAACGAAAATAAGCACGTTAATCGCAATGAACACGTAGGTCACCCGCACGGGCGATAAGGGCAGCATGACACTTGCCCGCGGCAGAGACACCTGAACCTGTTCTCCTTCAGAAAACTGAGACGTGTCTTGCATCATCCACCTACAGCGTAATGCGGCGGGGATGCGTCCGGCAATGCTCGGCGGTGATGATGGCCAGCACCTGATCCACGGCGCACTCCAGATTATGGTAACTGTTGACCACCACATAATCAAACTGGTCAATAACCTGCATTTCCTCGCGCGCGCGGGCTAAACGGCGCTCAATTTGCTCCGGGCTATCGGTTTTCCGTTCCTCCAGCCGACGGCGCAGCTCCTCCTCATCCGCGGTGAGGAAGATGAGCACAGCCTCCGGCACCAGACGGCGGACCGTTGCCGCGCCCTGCACGTCAAGCCGCATCACCACATCCTTGCCGCTGCGCAACGCCTCGCGGATTTGCGCCTTGTGGATGCCTTTGTACTGCCCATACACCAGGGCATATTCGAGCAACTCATCTTCCGCAATGTAGCGTTGAAACGTCTCCTCGCTGACAAAGTAATAATCCACCCCGTGCACCTCGTTAGGCCGCGGCGGGCGCGAGGTGGTCGTGACCACGAAATGAAAGGGCAAACCACGGTCCTTGAGCCGCTGCACCAGACTATCCTTGCCCGCTCCCGAAGGGCCGGAAATCACCACCAGCAAAGGTTGGGTTTGATCAGGCAACATTGAGCTTCTCCCTTAAACGGGTTATAATGAAATCAGGACGTCATAGCATCGCCGATGACGAGAACGCATCGTTGTGTCCATACTGTGACGCCAACTACCTGAAATATACCACATTTAGCGCAGGAGGAAACGCAGCCTATGCCTATCTATGAATATCGGTGTCAACAATGCCAAAAGCGCTTCACCATCTTCTGGCGCACCATCTCCGAAGCGCAAGGGCAAACGCCCACCTGTCCACGCTGTGGTTCTGGCGACGTGCAGCGACTCGTTTCGCGCGTGCGCTTTGTGCGCTCCGGAGGCAGCCTGCTTGAAGGCGACGCGCTTGACGATCTCAGTGATTTCGACGAAAACGACCCCAAGAGCTTAGGGCGGATGATGCGCCGGATGCGCGACGAGCTTGGCGACGAGGCGGGTGATCTCGGCCCGGAGTTTGACGAGGTCGTCACCCGCCTTGAAAAAGGGGATTCTCCGGAGGAGATTGAAAAAGCGCTGCCTGACCTGGGAGCGGAGCCGAACGCCGCAGGCGATGAGGTGATTTAGCTGGAAACTGGAAGATGAAAAGTAGAAGGGGGAAGCAGGAAGCGGAACGTTAAAGCCGAAAGCAGACATGGGGTGGCAGTCCTCAGCGTGCTCTGCGGTCAACACATCACGGTAAGCGTTGCACCAAAAGGGAGGAGATGATGGACAAAAAAACTTTTGAAACGTGGATGCCCGGCCTGGTCGTCACGGGTGTACTCTCGGTTATCGCCTGGTGGGTGGCTGATAAGGTCTATGCCATGAAGCTCCCTCTCGGCATTCCGGGCAAGGCCCTGGAGTACCCGCTCTGGGCGGCGCTGATCGGCCTGCTGGGCAATCTCTTGCTCAAGCGCTTCGGCGGTTACGAGCGCGTCAAACCCGGCATCAAAACCGAACTGTTCTTGAAGACCGGCCTGATTCTGTTAGGCGCAAGCATCAATCTAAGCCTGCTGGTCAAGGCAGCGAGCGGCGCGCTCGTGCAGGCGCTCATCCTGGTGCCCGCGGTGTTTTTCTTCTGCTGGTGGCTTGGGGGTAAATTCCGCCTTGAAGATAAGCTGCGGGCTGTAATGGCCGCCGCGGTCTCGATTTGTGGCGTTTCGGCGGCCATTGCTGCAGCGGGCGCTGTGTTGGCCAAGAAAGAACATGTCACCTACATCACGGCTTTAGTCATCATCACGGCCCTGCCCCTGATGGTCATGCTGCCTCTGGTAGCGGGCGCATTGCACCTGCCCGAACCCATCGCTGGCGCATGGTTCGCGGGCAACATTGATACCACGGCTGCGGTGGTGGGCGCGGGTACGATTTACGGCGAGCAGGCGCAGAAAATCGCCTCCATTGTCAAATCGGCGCAGAACGCGCTCATTGGCGTGGCCGCCTTCCTGCTGGCGCTGGCCTTCGCCGTGCGCGAAGGACGTGCTAATGGCACGCGGCCCAGCCCGCGCATGATTTGGGATCGCTTCCCCAAGTTTGTGCTGGGCTTCATCCTGGCCTCCGTCCTTTATACGCTGGGCCTCATTGACGGGGGAAAGGGGACGTGGATAGATACGCTGAAAAACTGGGCCTTCACCTTTGCCTTCGTCGGCATGGGATTGGAGCTTTCGGCGAAGGAATTCCGTGCCCTGGGCTGGCGCCCGGTCTCGGTGTTCCTCATCACAACGGTGTTTAATCTGCTGCTGGCCTTTGGCACAGCCTGGGCCATTTTCGGCTATTTGCTGCCAATCCGCTAAGGGCGAATAGCCGCTTACCCCTTCCCCAGACTGACAGCCGGGAGGGCGACGACCATGCCGTCGCCCTCCCATCTACGCTGAAAAATTCAAAAGAATGCCGTGCCCCGGCGGCGTTATGTCAGGACGCTTAGCCGCGCAGACGGGCTAACTGTTCGCGCACCTGCGCCGCTTCGGCTTCCATCTCGCTCAAGCGTGTGCGTTCGCGTTCCACCACCGCCGCGGGCGCCTTGACGGCAAAATCGCTCGACAAACGTGCCTGCGTCTGCGCGATGCGCCGCTCCAAATCGTCCAGCGCACGCTGCAAGCGCGCCTGTTCCGCCGCGAGGTCCACCAGGCCTGCCAGCGGGAGCTGCGCCACGACTTCACCCACCACCACTGCAGCCGCCTGCGGCAGCGGCTCGGCCTCGCGCGTCAAGCGGAGCGCATCCCCATCTAAACGCGCCAGGGAGACGAGCACCGCGCGCAGGGATTCCAGCACAGGCAGGAAAGTGCCCGCCGCAATCACCGCCGGAATGCGCTTGCCGGGTTCCACATTGTACTCCGCGCGCACGTTGCGCAGGCCACGCACCAGCTCCATGAAGAGAGCGAAGTGCGTTTCCGCGGCCTCGTCATAACGCGCGGCATCCGCTTCCGGCCATGGCGCGATGATGAGCGCCGGGCCTTCTTTGGCCTCAGCGGGCAGTTCCTGCCAGAGCGCTTCGGTGACGTAGGGCATGAAGGGATGCAGCAGCCGCAGGGCGGTCTCCAGCACGTGCAGCAGCACCGCGCGCGGCGTTTCCTTATCCGCGCCCTCGCCGTACAGGCGCACCTTGCAGGCCTCGATGTACCAGTCGCAGAACTCATCCCAGATGAAATCGCGCACCTGACGCCCGGCCTCGCCATACTGATGCTCGCCGATAAGCGTCGTCACGTTCTGGATAAGGCGATGCAGGCGGCTGAGAATCCAACGGTCCTCCCAGCCCAGACGCCCGGCGGCGATGTCGGCCAGACGCGGCGCCGGTCCTTCACCGAGATTCATCAGGATGAAGCGCCCGGCCTGCCACAGTTTGTTGGTGAAGTTGCGCGCCCCTTCCAGACGGCGCGGATCCAGGTTCATGTCATTGCCCGGCGTGGATGAGGTCACCAGCACGTAGCGCAGCGCGTCGGTGCCGTATTCGTTGATGATGTAAAGCGGATCGTACTTCCACGCATCCGGCATGGACTTGCTGATTTTCTCGCCGTGCTCGTTGCGAATCAGGCCATGCAGGTACACGGTGGCATAGGGCACCTGTCCCGTGAGCGCCAGCGCCAACATCGTCTCGCGCGCCACCCAGAAGAAGAGGATATCGTACCCCGTTTCGCGCATATCCGTAGGATAAAAATCGCGCATATCGGGCGTATCCTCCGGCCATCCCAGCGTAGAGAAAGGCCACAAACCCGAAGAGAACCAGGTATCGAGCACATCCTCATCCTGCCGGATGGCCGTGCCACCACATTGGGGACAGGCGGTCGGGTCTTCCAGAGCGCTCCACGCATGCCCGCAGGCATCGCAATACCACACCGGAATGCGGTGGCCCCACCAGAGCTGACGGCTGATGCACCAGGGGCGGATGGCTTCCAGCCAGTTGAAGAAAATCTTCTCAAAGCGCTCCGGCACGATGTGCATGTGCCCGGCGCGCACCTCGGCAATGGCCTGTTCGGCCAGCGGCTTCACGTTGAGGAACCACTGCGTGCTGATGCGCGGTTCAATCACCGTGTGGCAGCGCTGACAATGCCCCACGGTATGGGAGTAAGGCGTCACCTTCACCAACAGCCCTTCGCGCTCAAAATCAGCCACAATCGCCTCGCGGCAGGCGTAACGATCCATGCCGGCATAAGGCCCCGCGGCCTCATTCATCAAACCGGTAGGTGTCATCACGTCAATCTGTGGCAGGTTGTGACGTTGGCCGATTTCATAGTCGGTCGGATCGTGGGCCGGGGTCACTTTCACCGCGCCGGTGCCAAATTCGGGCAGCACGGCCTCATCGCCCACAATGCGGATGCGACGCCCCAGCACCGGCAACACCGCTTCGCGCCCGATAAAGCGCTGCCAGCGTTCATCCGAGGGGTGGACAGCCACGCCGCTATCGCCCAGGATCGTTTCCGGGCGCGTGGTCGCCATTTCGATGAACTCCGTCGCGCCCTCGGCCCAGCGTCCGCTGCCCCAGGGATGGCGCGGTCCATCCCAATCGGCGTTGACGATGGGATAGCGGATATGCCACAGGTGGCTCGGCACTTCCTCCGGCTCCACCTCAAGGTCGGAAATGGCCGATTCGCAGCGCGGACACCAGTTCACCATATAAGGGCCGCGGAAGATTAGGCCCCGTTCATAGAGCGTGACGAACGCGGTGCGCACGGCGCGGCTCAGGCCCTCGTCCAGGGTGAAGCGCTCGCGCGTCCAATCGCAGGAGACGCCCAACATGCGGTGCTGATCGGTGATGCGGGCATGGGTCTTCGCCTTCCACTCCCACACGCGCGCGATGAAGGCATCACGTCCCAACTGATGGCGTGAGAGACCTTCTTTAGCCAGCTCACGCTCCACCACGTTCTGCGTGGCGATTCCGGCATGATCGGTACCGGGCAGAAAGAGCGTCTTGTAGCCGCGCATCCGGTGGTAGCGCGTGACCATATCCTCAATCGCCGCCGTCATGGCGTGACCCAGGTGCAAAATCCCGGTCACGTTGGGCGGTGGCATGGTGATGCAAAAGCGCTTGCCCGGTTGCGGACGTGTGGGCATGGTCTCCGGCTTAAAATAGCCCTGCTCCTCCCACCAGCGGTAAAGTTCAGGTTCCACAGCTTTAGGGTCATACGTTTTGGCAATCTCTTTCATCATTCCCCTCCCGCAAGATGTTTCCATCAAACATAACTTTTAGCTTCCAGCTTCCAGCTTCCAGTTTCCAATATCCAGCGTAACCGCTCACCTTCAGCATCAGGATAGCCATTACAATCACCGCTGGCACAATTTTAACCGCAGGTTTGGATAGGATATCCGATGATTTCACCCCCCCGTGGGGTGGGCGAAGGCAATGCCCTCGCCCACCCTTACCCCGCTGAAGGTTCTATTGCATCGTAACCAGGCAGGCTTTGCCGCTACTATCCAGCATCCAGCTTCCCGTTTCCAACTTCAAGCATCCCAAATAAAAAACCCCCTTCGTCCAGGGACGAAAGGGGCCTTTCGCGGTACCACCCTGATTCGCCGCATACAACGGCGCACTCTGTCACCCTCCATCAAGGGCGCTCGCGCTAACGGGCGAACCCGTAACGGCCTACTGACCTTCAGCCGTTCAACTCCCGGGCGACCTTCGTCAGCTTGACCGGAGAGGGCTTTCAGCCACTGACCCTCCTCTCTGGACCGGTCGGGAGACTGACTACTCCTCCCGTTCGACGTCTTTAACATCTTTCATTATACGAAAAGGCGAAGCTTTGTCAAATTACCCGGCTCCATTCATACGGGCTACGGTTCGGAAGGGCGTGAAAGTGGATCTTGTTGCCCATTCTTATCAACACCCAACTGAAAGTCCCGTCGGTGTCAGTAGCTATTCCGATGGAGATGGTAAGCAGTTACGCTCTTACTTATTTCTAACATCAATCACACCGCTTGACACGCCTGAAAATAGGGATATAATTTGAATATCTAAACATTGATATATTTAAATACATTGATTTCTATGACGACCCTGAGCGAAGACGAAGCACGCATTTTTCATCGCTACATCTGTGAAGGTGTAGGCGATCCCAAGCGCCTGATGATTATTTACCTTGTGGCCGAACGCCCTTATAACGTTACAGAACTCACCGAACTGCTCAACGTTTCCCAACCCACCGTATCTCATCATCTGCGGATATTGCGCGACCGTGGCATTGTCGAACCACGGCGCGAGGGGAACACCATCTACTACACCCTGGGCGATACGCGCATTATCGAAGCTCTGGAACTGATGCGCAATTTCGTCATCAGCAAAGTCGAACAGGACGCCAGCCTGGTTTTATGATGTTACCCGACGCCCCAGCGCCGGAAACCTTGATTCCAGAATTCAGGGAGGCTCATGCATGAAAACCATCGTCATTTTAGGTGGCGGGACCGCCGGTACGATTGCCGCTCACAAGCTGCGCAAGCATCTTGACGCACAAGCGTGGCGCATCGTGGTGGTGGACAAAGAAGAGTGCCACTACTATCAGCCTGGCTATCTCTTCATTCCCTTCGGCGTCTACGAACCCAGGGATATTTTACAGCCCAAGCGCAAGCTGCTCCCCTCCAGTGTGGAAACGATTTTCGCCCGCATCGAACTGATCGAGCCGCAGGAAAATCGCGTCCGCCTGAGCACGGGGCAGGTGTTAAATTACGATTACCTCATTGTGGCGACGGGCTGCGATATTCATCCGGAAGAAACGCCGGGGCTGATGGATGCATGGCGCGAGGCCCATCACGACTTCTACACGGTCGAAGGCGCGAGTCAGTTGGCCAAGGCATTGCAGCGTTTTGAGGGCGGACGTTTGGTGGTCAATATCGTGGAAACCCCCATCAAGTGCCCGGTAGCTCCGCTGGAGTTCGTCTTCTACGCCGACTGGTACTTCAAGCGCCGCGGCATCCGCAACAAGGTGGATATTGTGTTGGCGACGCCCCTGCCGGGCGCTTTCACCAAACCCTACGCCTCTTCCATCCTGGGTGGCATTCTGGAAAAGAAAGGCATTCACGTCGAGCCAGACTTCTACATTATGGAAGCCGACACGACAAAACAGGTCATCCGCTCCTATGACGAACGCGAGGTCGGTTACGACTTGTTGGTCAGCATCCCCCTGAACAAGGGCGCGGATGTTATTGGCGCTTCGGGCATGGGCGATGATCTGAATTACGTGCCCACCGATAAGTACACCCTGCGCTCCGAAAAGTGGCCGAACGTGTTCGTGACCGGCGACGCAGCGAACATTCCCGCCTCCAAAGCCGGCGCAACGATTCACTTCCAAATGGACACGCTCGTCGAGAACGTCCTGCACGCCATTCGCGGCGAGGAGCTGACGGCGCAGTTCGACGGTCACGCCAACTGCTTCATCGAGACCGGCTTTAACAAAGCCCTGCTGATTGACTTTAACTACGAGGTCGAACCGCTCTCTGGCACCTACCCGCTGCCGGTCATCGGTCCGCTCTCGCTGCTCAAAGAAAGCCACCTGAACCATCTCGCCAAGTTGATGTTCAAAGAAATGTATTATCACATTGTCTTGCGCGGGATTGACATTCCCTTCATGGGGTCGAAAATGTCCATGGCTGGGAAGAAACGTCTTCCCACACAGGCTTAATTCCATATCCAATTCCCTGAGGAGGTAAACCCATGTCCGATATTCTAAAAGATGTAGCGTTCAACGCCGAAGGTTTCATGACGGATCCCAAGCAGTGGACGAAAGAAATCGCCATCGAGCTGGCGAAACAGGAAGGCATCGAAACCCTCACCGATGCGCATTGGAAGATCATCGAGTACTGCCGGCAGGTAGGGCTTGCCACGGGCAAAGCGCCCACGCTGCGGCAGATCACGACCGGCACGGGCGTTTCGACCAAGGACCTGTTCGCGCTCTTCCCCAAGGGACCTGCCAAGAAGGTGGCGCGCATCGCCGGCCTGGGCAAGCCCGAAGGCTGCGTCTAATCCCTTGATGCTGAAACCTGAAGGAGCATAGCCATGAGTGAACAACCCAATCGCCACATAGCTTTTATCTGCTCAAAGGGCAACCTGGACATGGCGCTGCCGGCGCTGGTCATGGGTTGGGCCGCTTTGGGCAACGGGGTGGATGTCACCATCTTCTTCACCTTCTGGGGCCTGGACATCATCACCAAGAAGCGCATCAAGCACCTGGAGCTGCCGCCGGTGGGGAACAGCAGCTTCAAGCTCAGCCTGATGGGATTGCCGACCGGCAACCTGGGCATCCCGAACATCCTGGGCATCCTGCCGGGCATGACGGCCTTCGCCACCTGGTTTATGAAGCGCAAGATCGCCGCGTTGGGAGTACCGCCGGTGGATGAGTACCTGCAAATGCTGGTGGATGGCGGCGCCAAGCTCTACGCCTGCAAGATGACGGTGGACATGATGGGCCTCAAACCTGAGGACTTCGTGGACGGCGTCGCGGGCATTGTCACGGCGAGCGACTTCATTGACATGACCGAAGGCGCGCAAATCGTCTTCATCTAAACCCCGTTCTACCGCGCGCTGAACGCCGGCTTGTCTGAGGCAAGCCGGCGTTTTTGATCCCCTACTCCGGCAATCGCTCCTGATGGAGTCTCCGCGCGCGGCCTTCACCTTCGCATCGGAAAAGGCGGGTGAGAACAAGGCTGCGTTTTCCCCGTGCGGCAATTCTCTTTTCCCCATTTCCGGCTATACTTTAAGCAAGAGCCTTGAGCCACAAAAGGAGGTGACCATGCGCCGTTGGGCCTATATCCTGAGCATTGTAGCACTGCTGGCGTTGCTGTTCCACAGTGGAACGGTGAACGCCCAGAGCAAATCTTTCTATTGGGAAAGCTTCGATGTCGCCATCACCATCAATCCCGATGGCACGTTTTGGGTGGAAGAGGCGCAAACCATCAATTTCACCTCCGGCACCTTTCACTATGGCTTCCGCAGCATTCCCCTGGCACAGGTCGAGTACATTTCCGATGTGCAGGTGTACGGAGATGGCATCAAATACAACGAAAGCAGCAACGAGACCCCGCTCACCTTCATGCAATCCGTGACGCAGGACGAACACACCATCTACTGGTACTTCCAACCTACGAACGGCAAGCACACCTACGTGTTGCGTTATCTCGTCCACGGCGGATTGCGCTATTACGATGGCGGAGATCAGCTCTGGTGGAAAGCGGTGTACCCCGACCGCAACGCCACGGTACAAAACGCGCGCGTCGCCGTGATCTTGCCAGAGAGTGCCACGGCGGATAAAGCTGCCGCTTACTTCGTCAAGGCCGATGTCGTCGGCGAGGGCACACGACAGGTCATCTTCACCGCGCAAGAACCCATCGAGCCGGACGTGGCTTTTGAGGTGCGCGTGCAGTTCCCGCATGGCATCGTCAGTGGCTCTGCCCCGGCCTGGCAAAAAAATCTCGACCGGCGCCCCATCTACAACTTGCTTTTTGGGGTCCTGGGCCTGCTCACCTTGATCGGCGGGGTCGGGGGATTGCTGCTCCTGTGGTACACCCGCGGACGCGATCCACAGGTGGCACTGCCGGCGGATATTCTGCCTGCGCCCCCGACGAACGACCCGCCCGGTGTGGTGGGGGCGCTGCTCGACGAAAAAGCCGACATGCAAGACATCATCGCCACCCTGGTGGACCTGGCGCGGCGCGGATTCGTCATCTTCGAGGAAAACAACAAGCCTGGCTTTTTCGGCACGGTCTCGCGCGAGTTCGTGTTCCATCGCACCCACAAACCTGCCACGGAGTTAAGCCTCTATGAGAACGCGCTCCTTTCCGCCGTCTTCAGCTACAGCTCGTCCATTAAGCTTGACGATTTGCGCGAAAAGTTCTACATCCACATCCCCGCCTTGCAAAAGCTCCTCTATCAAGAGCTGGTCCAACGCGGATACTTCAAAGACGCGCCCGACAAAGTGCGCAATCAATACGCCTTGCTGGGAGTGCTGGGCCTTGTTCTGGGATGCGGATTGAGCATCCTGGGGGGCGCTTTCTTCAGCACGCTCAGCGATGTGAGCTTCTGCCCCGGTGCGGCTTTATTGGTCACCGGCCTGGCAGGATTCGTTGTGGCGCAAGTCATGCCGCACAAAACTCAGCAAGGGGCGGAAGTGGCAGCTCGCTGGCGCGCCTTCAAACGCTATTTGCAGGAGATCGAACGGCATCAGGATTTGCAAGCAGCGGCTGACCTGTTTGAGACTTACCTCCCCTACGCCATTGCCTTCGGCCTGGAGCGCTCATGGATTCAGCGCTTCGCGCGCCTCTCGGAGGTGACTTACGTGCCCATGCCCACCTGGTACCGCCCCGTCATGATGGAGGGCGGACGTAGAGGCCTGGGTGCCCCTGCACCGATGAGCAGTGGCAGCATGCCCTCCCTGCAGCAGGCGAGCAACAGCATGGTGGGCGGCCTGCAAAGCCTTTCCGATGGCTTGATTTCCATGCTCAACACCACAGCGAGCACCTTCTCCAGCTCGCCCTCGTCAAGCAGCAGCGGCGGCGGTTGGAGCGGTGGCGGCGGTGGCGGCGGCGGTGGGGGTGGCGGTGGCGGCGGCGGCTTCGGATAGTCTGCGCAGCAGGGAGAGCCTTGCTCCGCGTCCCTGGCGGTCAAAGATGGCCTGGAGACATCCTGACAAGCTGGCGGTGTTCTGTCACCGCCAGCTTTGTTGCCATGCGTATTCCCAAAAGATGGACGCGCTCCCTCTCCCTTTTTGGCTGACCCCAGGCTGCGGTAGGATGCTGGCCATCTTCGGCCTGAGCCATACCTTAACTACCGCTACAGGCGCGTGTGCCAGACGTGCTGCGCGCCGGCTTCCAGCAAGGCGCGGCGAACTTCATCCACCTGCTCCGGGTTAATCAGGGTGATGATGTTACCGCCGCCGCCCGCGCCGGTAAGTTTGGCCCCCAACGCCCCGGCTTGCCGGGCAGCGGTGATGAGCGCCTCCAAACGCGGATGCGAAACGCCGAGCGCTTCCAACAGAGTTTGATTGCGGTCAAAAAGCTCCCCCAAGGCACGTTGATCCCCGGCGGCTAAGGCCGCGCGTGCCGCTAACGCGATGTTCCCCATTTCGTCCAGCAGCGACCTGTAACGTTCCGGCTGAGCCTGATAGCGTTCGCGCACGCCGCTCACCATGAGACGGGTCGGGCCGGGAATGCCGCTGTTGGCGATGAGCAGCTCCAGGGGCGCGCCCACGGCTAAGGGCTGCGGCGTCTCCCCGCGCACGAAGAAGATGGGCTGCTCGTAGGCGATAACGGTGTTGTCTATACCGCTGGGCGTGCCGTGATGGAGCTTTTCCGCCTCATAGGCGAGCGCGCTCACCTCGTCCGCGTGGGGGGTGATGCCCAGGGCGAGCAGGAGGGCACGCGCCGCCGCGACGGCCAAAGCTGCCCCGCTCCCCAAGCCCGCTGCGATAGGCAGTTGGGAAGTCAGGGTGAGGATGCCGTCGGGTTCGGGGAGGTGGTAGCGCTGAAGCAACGCGCGCGGGACGGCGGCGAGGGGGTCATCAGCCGGCGCCTCCGTCAGGCGCACCGTCCGTCCGATGTCCGGCGCGTGGACGTGTAACCCCATCCCCCCAACCCCAGGAACCACAGAGGCGTGCGCGCGCAGGGCGTGGACTGGCGCGGCGATGGCGGGGTAGCCGTACACGACGCTGTGCTCGCCGCAGAGGATGACTTTGCCCGGCGCGCTGGCTTCTGCCGCACTTAACGCACGAAGTACAGAATCCATACCACACTCCCTCCCCACAGCACCAGATCTACCAGCAAGGGCACATCGCTGAGCAGAAGTTCATCGGGGGCCGCGGTGCAGTGACGCACTTGCACCACATACATGTAGCGAAAAATGCCGTACACGACAAATGGAATCGTGAGCAGCATGAGATGGTTTTCCGGCAGGTTCGGGGCCAGAATGGTGTACAGGGCATAGGCCAGGATGGTACAGGCCGAAACAAGCGTGATGAGTTGATCCAGCAGCGGCAGGGTGTAGTCGTCGAGCACAACACGGTGATTGCCAGCTTCCGCGGCCAACAACACCAGCTCCCCGCGCCGTTTGCCAAGCGCCAGGAAAAGCGCCAGAAAGGTGGTGCAAATATAGAGCCAGGGCGAGAAGCGGAGCGCATCCACCAGAACTACGCCGGCCCCCACCCGCAGCACAAAGCCCGCCGCAATGCTCAGCACGTCCAGCAGGACGATGTGTTTGAGCAGGAGGGTGTAGGTCAGTTGCAGCAGTGCGTAGCCCAACAAAATTAGCGCGAAGGTCGGGGAGAGACGATAGCCCAGGCCCAGGCTCAGGGTGGTGAGCACCGCCACTGCCCCCCAGGCCAGGGCAGGATGCAACGCTCCTGAAGCGATAGGGCGATGGCGTTTGGTCGGGTGTTGCCGGTCTTTATCCTTATCCAGAAGGTCATTGAGGGTGTAGATCGCACCGGAGATGGCGCAGAAGAGCAGAACCCCCAGCAAGGCGCGCGTCAGATAGACGCGCGAGAAAACTTTCCCGTCAAAAATCAGAGCGGCCAGAACAAAGGCATTTTTCGTCCACTGCTTGGGGCGCAGGGTCAAGACTAAAGCTTTGAGCTGTTGAATCACGCTACCCTCCTTCCGACGTATCAGCGACCAAAGTTTAACTCATTTGTCACCTTCTGGCAACCTGCATTCCCGGCGTTTGTGTTATAGTGGGAAAGAGGTGATGGCATGATGACTCGAATTTTAATCGTGGATGATGATCCGCAAGTGCGCAAGCTGCTTGGCGATGGGCTGCGTCTGTTGGGCGAGGGCTATGATGTGGTTTGCGTGGCCACGGCTGAAGCCGCTATTGACGAGATGGAGCAGGTAGCTCCGCATCTGCTCATCAGCGATCTACGCCTGCCCGGCCTGAGCGGCTTAGACCTGATTGCCTATGTCCGCGCGCGGAATTTCAATTTCCCCATCATTCTCATCACCGGCCATCCGGATGTGAATTTGCGGGCTTTTCAGAAGACCCTGAACATTAGTGCCTGTCTCTACAAGCCGGTGCGGTTGCGGGATTTGCTGGACTACGTGGGACAGTGTCTTGCCGCCCCCGTCAATTCTGAGGCGGGATAACGCTCCGCGTATCTTTTAAGCATCATGGGGGTTGATTCCTATGGAAACTCAGGTACAATACAGGCAGCTTTACGAAAGGCAGATGACAATGAGCGGCGAAAAGGAAGAGAGTCTGGTCAAAGTGCAAAAGTTGCGGCGCGCGCTGCGACGGCTGCGGCGTGAGCAGCAGTACACGCAAAAGGATGCCCAAAAACGCGGCTCCTGGTGGAAATCCCTGCTGAGTCGCCTCGGCCTGAATCGCACGCAGGAAGGGGAATAACGTTGCCGCGCTGCTGACTTTGCGCGCAAGCTTGCCCGCGCACCATGGATTTGGCAGAGGGCTTCAGCTTTTCAGGCGCGCGAAGGAGTATCTCCCCTCTGCACTGATCCCAGCCTATAGCATGACCTCGACTTACAAAAAAGCGCCACCCTTGAGTGGCGCTTTTTATGTCTCCTGGTATCCCCAGGCTCTGCCTGGGCAACCTGCGGTACAGGTATCCCCAAGCCCTGCTGGGCAACCTGCCAGTCAAAGGCAGGCGGTACCGGTATCCCCAGGCCCTGCTGGGCAACCTGCCAGCCAGAGGCGGACGGTACAGGTATCCCCAGGCCCTGCTGGACAACCTGCCAGTCAAAGGCAGGCGGTACCGGTATCCCCAGGCCCTGCTGGACAACCTGCCAGTCAAAGGCAGGCGGTACTGGTATCCCCAGGCTCCGCCTGGACAACCTACCAGCCAAAGGATGGCGGTACCGGTATCCCCAGGCTCCGCCTGGGTAACCTGCCAGCCAGAGGCGGGCGGTACAGGTATCCCCAGGCCCTGCTGGGCAACCTGCCAGCCAGAGGCGGACGGTACTGGTATCCCCAGGCCCTGCCTGGGTAACCTGCGGTACCGGTATCCCCAGGCTCCGCCTGGACAACCTGCCAGCCAGAGGCGGACGGTACCGGTATCCCCAGGCTCCGCCTGGGCAACCTGCCAGCCAAAGGCTGGCGGTACCGGTATCCCCAGGCTCCGCCTGGGTAACCTGCCAGCCAGAGGCTGGCGGTACTGGTATCCCCAGGCCCTGCTGGACAACCTGCCAGCCAAAGGCGGACGGTACAGGTATCCCCAGGCCCTGCTGGGCAACCTGCCAGCCAGAGGTGGACGGTACTGGTATCCCCACGCCCTACTGGACAATCGGCCAGCCAGAGGCGGACGGTACAGGTATCCCCAGGCTCCGCCTGGGCAACCTGCCAGCCAGAGGCGGACGGTACAGGTATCCCCAGGCCCTGCTGGACAACCTGCCAGTCAAAGGCAGGCGGTACTGGTATCCCCAGGCCCTGCTGGACAACCTGCCAGCCAGAGGCGGGCGGTACTGGTATCCCCAGGCTCCGCCCGGGTAACCTACCAGCCAGAGGCGGACGGTACTGGTATCCCCAGGCTCCGCCTGGGTAACCTGCCAGCCAAAGGCAGGCGGTACAGGTATCCCCAGGCAGAGAAGGTAAGCAGTTGCGATTTTTTCAGAAAGAACACTGGGATAAGCAAAACGAGTTCGCTCGAACCGCCCAACGAGCCGGATTACCACCAGATCAGGAAGGTGTTTTGCGTTTCGGTTTTCAGGTTCCCATACGTGATGGTGGCTTTGACGATAATGCGCTCGCCAATCTTTCCACCGGTCACCTGGATTTCCTCACGCACGTAACCTTGATCGTTGGTGGTGAGGGGACGACTTTGGTAAAGCGTCTTGCCCTGGGCATTGATAAGGCTAATGACGACCGAGGCGCTCTTCACGCCTTTGCTGACCCCATCCCGGACGAGAACGGTGACCACCTGAGAGCCGTTATTTCCCATCACAGAATAGCGCAAAGAGAGCAGGGCCTTCAGGTTGGAGACGGGCGCAGTCTGGGTGGGGAGTGTGGTATTGCCACGCGGATCCGGCAAAGGCTTGAGCGCCTGTGGCAAGATACGGTCGCGGTAGCGATTGATGTACTCCTCTCCCAAATTCCCCACATGCACCGGATTGGCCCGATCATCAGGATGCCACTCCAATTTCAAATTCTCGAAGTATTGGACAATCCGGCCCTCTTCGATAAACATTTCGGTGATGGGATACCCGAACACCTCCACCCCACCGTGATCCTTAACGTAGTTGAGGAAAGCATAAGAGAGGGTGTGTCCGGTTTGAGGATAATAAACGCGACGGCGTGAAGGGAACGCCGGGGGCGAAACCGGCGGTGTCCCATACCCCAGCTCCTTGCCCAGAGGCCCCAGACTGATGCGCGGATTCGGGACATTGGGATCGTATTGAATGCGCGATTTCTGGAAGTATTGCACAATGACGCCATCGGCGGTGGTAAAAGGTTCGGTCAGCGGGTATCCGTGAACTTCAAGCCCACCGGTGGCCTCGAAGTAGTCCAGAAACCCTTTGCTGACCACATGCCCGGTTTCTTCAAACCAAAGGGTCTTATCGCCGACCGGGACTTGAGCCAGGCCGACGCCAGGGAAGATTCCCGCTCCCAAAAGGGCGAGAAGTCCCGTTACTACGATTCGCAGCACTGTGTATTTCGTCTTCATCTCTCTCGCCTGATGCTTTGAATGGCCCTGGTTTCGTGCTGTCCGCGCATTCCTCAAACCCGGGTAGAAGAGTACGACTATCCAGGAAGGGTCTTTTTATACATACCAATTTTACACTGAAATACAGCTTTAAGCAATTACAATTTAGCGAATTTTAAGCAGCAATTTCGTGACAGGTATCGGTTCCAGCTTTTGACGAAGCTACGAAAGCCTTTCGCTTATTGGCAAAGCTCAGGTTTCGGGTTAAACTTAAGTTGGGAACGCATTCATCATCCAGGGAGGAGTCCAGGAGAGTCATGCGCACTTTGTTCAAAGAATGGCGTACCAGTGTGATGCTGGTCGTGGGTACCGGCGTGCTCACGTTTGACTTTTATCATCGCGCACAGTTTACGGATTGGCAACGGGGGTTGATCTTTCTCCTGGTGCCCCTGTTCACGTTGCTTATCCTGGGATTCCGTCCCACAGATTATGGCTTCCGGCTGGGAAACTGGCGCCGCGGTCTGCTTCTCACCGCGGGCGCCATGCTCATCATGACGCCGATTCTGTGGGTAGCTACGCGCGGCGCAGATTTCCGCGGCTACTACGGCGGCATCTGGCCGCAGGGAGGCTGGCTCGGCACCCTGGGCTGGACGGCTTCGGATTTATTCGGCTGGGAATTTTTCTTCCGCGGCTTCTGGTTGTTCGCGCTGCTGCCCATCGCCGGGGATTGGGCGTTGCTCTTGCAAGCCATCCCTTTCACCATGGCCCACTATGGGAAGCCGGAGTTGGAGACGTGGAGCTGCATCGTCGGCGGGACGTTGTTCGGCTGGGTGGCGCGCGAAACAGGATCGTTCTTGTATCCCTTCCTGATCCACACTTACGTGGCCTTCTTTACAGCATGGGTGGCGGGGAGATGAGTCAGGCGTGTAGCCTGCCTCATCCATCACCGGATGGTTTCAGAAGTGAGCAAAAGCAGGGTGGGCGAGGCAATCCTTCGCCTACCCTGCGGAAGCAAGCCGCTATTCAGAAAGTACATTTGAAAGGGTTTTGACCCAAAGGAGTGTTCATGGAGACGGTAACTTTGACTTTGCAGGCCATGGCCCACGGGGGTGCAGCGTTAGGACGCGCAGGCGGGCGGGTTATTTTCGTGCCCTATGCCCTGCCGGGGGAACGGGTGCGCGTCACCCTGACGGAGGTGCATCAGCGTTATGCGCACGCGCAGTTGTTGGACGTGCTGGAAGCCAGTCCCGCGCGCGTGACACCACCCTGTCCACATTTTGGAGCAAAGGGATGCGCAGGTTGCCAGTGGCAACACATCGCGCCGAACGTGCAACCCCAGCTCAAAGGCTTGATTGTGCGCGATCAGTTGCAGCGCGTGGGCCAGATTGCAGAACCTCCGCTTTTGGAACCGTTAACGCCGGCCCCGCCCTGGGAGACGCGCGTGGCGGTGCGCTTCGCAGTGACGCCAGAAGGCCGTCTGGGTTATCCCCGCGCGGATGGGACGGGTGTGCTTGCAATAGAGGACTGTCCGGTGCTGCACCCTCAATTGCGCGAGGTGCTCGCCGCGTTCGATTTTGCGCTGCCGGAACTGGCGTGGATGGAGCTGCGCACCGCGCCTGACGGCTCGGATACGCTGCTCGTCCTCCAGACGGTAGATAACGAACCGCCCGCGTTATCCGTTGAACTACCGCTGTCCGTGATCCAAATCGGCCACGACGGCGCCGTGGCGCCTCTGATTGGGATGGATTATTTGAGCGTGCCCCTGGATGAGGTCGTGTATCGCGTCTCGCCCACGACACCCTACCCGCCTTACGCGACACACTGGCCCGTGCTGCGGGACGTGATCCTGGAAGCGCTGGCGCTCACGGCGGATGAGACGGCGCTGGAGCTGTATTGCGGAGCAGGTTTCTTCACGCGCGCGCTGGCCACCTCCGCGCGGCAGGTGCTGGCCGTGGACCCCAATCCGGCGGCGGCAGCGGATGCACGTTTTAACACGCGGGACTATGCTAACGTGACCGTGGAGGCGGAGGAGCCTTTGACGGTGCTGGAACGCGCCGGCACGGCGTGGGACGCGGTGCTGCTCCATCCGCCTGCGCAGGGGCTGGATGGGCCAACGTTGGACGCGCTGGCCGCCTTGCAGGCACCGCGCATCGCCTATCTGGCGGATGACCCGGCCACCCTGGCGCGCGACGTGCAACGGCTGGCCCGCAGTGGCTATAGCCTCGTCTGGGTGCAGCCGCTGGACTTGCTGCCTCAGAGTTTCGTCGTCACCAACGTGGCGCTCCTGGCGCTGGTGGAGGAATAAAGGCGAATTTTCTCACTTGCTATCTGTGCGAAGTGTGGTATAAATAACGCGCGTTGGCCCGCTAGCTCAATAGGTAGAGCAGGGGACTCTTAATCCCTTGGTTACAGGTTCGAGTCCTGTGCGGGTCACCAAAACCGCCCCACTTGCGTGGGGCGGTTTTGTTTTGGCAAGCGTCTACTGACGCGAGGGCTTCTGCCGGGCCACAATGTGATCGGCAGCAAGTCGCCCGGTGAGAATAGAGGTCGGCACGCCATTAGGGCTGTAGGTCCACTGCCCGGCCTGCGCGACGTGCGGTAACGGGGTTTTGACCGCTTCATTGATGGTCAACATGCCCGTCGTGACCGGGATGGGCGCCTCAAAAGACCAGCCGACAATGGAACCGTCGGAACTGCCGGAAATCGCCTGCAAGGTCAGCGGCGTGGCGGTGAGGGTGAAGAGCACGCGGTCGCGCAGCATGGGATAAATGGAATCGCTCAGGACTTCGAGCATCCGCTTAGCCACTTCTTCTTTGAAAGTGTCGTACCAGCCGGAGTCCTGCACTTTCTTGACCAGCTCATACTCAAACAGAGTGCTGATGATGAGACCTGTCTGGCCCGGCGGCGCCGCGCTGGGGTCTTTGAGTGCGGGGATGGAGATTTCATACGTATTGAGCGCGCAAAAGCGGTCCAGCCAGTCCAGCACATCGGCGCGGGAATGGGCGTCCCAGTGGTCCAGCAGGTCACGCAGCTCGGAGCGGTGAATTTCGCCCAGTCCCTGCCGCGAGGGCGTGTAGAAGAAATGCCCATGGGAGATGGCGGCAAAGGCTTCAGGCGGCGCGTCCACTCCCACATATACGGTGAAGATGGAGTCCGCACCGCGCCCGGTAAGCACGCGCTGTTGGCGCGCCTCAAACGCGCGCACCACGTCGGGAGGACAGCCCGTCGTTTGCGTGATGCGGTACAAGGTTTTCAAATCAGCGGCCCAAAGCAGGTCCTCATAGCCGTAACGCTGCCCGGTGCGGTCCTCGACCCAGCGTTCCCCGGCATGGACGGCGGTCACTTCTACCCCGGTTTTGATGGATGCGCCATACTCGCGGGCTTTCTGCTCCAGAGCCTCTACCAGCTTCCCCACCCCGCCTTTGGGATAAAAATAATCGTTGTAAAGATAGAAATAGCTCATGGCAAAAAAGGCCGGTGTACCGCGGAAAAAGTGTTGACTGATGATGTCCCGCAGGGCGCGATTTTTGACCAGACGATCCAGGTACGGCTCCACCGGTCCGCGCATCGCGGCAATGTTGACCAATGTCATCAGGAAGCGGAAAAACCAGGGCAGAAACGTGCCCACAAAGTACCGTTTATCGCTGCGAAAATCGTTGAAAGCTGGATTGCTCACCCCGTAAAGGACGCGCATCTCTCGCATCACATGGCGGATGGCCTTGCCCACCCGCTCAATGTCGGCTTTGCTTTCGGGATACAGCGCTTTGAGCAAGGCCAGGTAGTCTTCCAGACTTTCCGGCGATGTGACATGCATGATGCGATCCTCCACCCCCACCGAGACACGATTGGGCAGAGTCTCAAGCTGAATTCCTAATTCCTTCAGCATGGGATGGATAATGCCAGCGCTGACCAGCGCGCGCACGCCGCCTTCAAAACGAAAACCATTGCGACTGAAAGTGTTGACCAGGCCACCGCAGCGTTCATTCTTCTCCAGCAGCACGACATCAAGTCCAGCGCGGGCCAGATACACGGTAGCCGTCAATCCGGCGATGCCGCCACCCACCACCACCACTTTGTGTTGTTCGCTCATCGCAAGCCTCCTAAATCTAACGTGCGTTCCCAGAGAGCTTCCGCCAGCGCGCGGTCCTGCGCGGGCGGAGTCACCTCCTCAATGCGGGTCAAATTGAAGAATTTGCCACTCACCTGTGCCAGCTCCGGCGCCACGCCCAGGGTATAAAGGGCCTCAGCGGAAACCACAGGCGACGCGGAAAGGCGATCTATCACGTTCCGCTTCCACCAGCGATAGAGCGTGCCGTTATCACGGCCTGTATTGGTCGCCACCATACCGGGATGCATGGCGTTGATGGTCACGCCACTGCCTGCGAAATCCTCATGGAAAAGCATCATGGAAAGAATCTGGGCCAGCTTTGACGCGCCATAAGCGCGCAGGCCGGTATAGCGACGTTTTTCCCAATTCAGATCATCCAGCCGCAAGCCCCATACCGCAAAGCGATAGCCCTCAGAGCTGACGAGAATGACCCGTCCATGCCCCTGCGCCTTGAGTTTCTCGCGCACCTGATAGGTGATGACAAAAGGCGCCAGGTAATTGACGGCAAAAGTCATTTCCAGGCCGTCTTCGGTCAGGCGTCTGCGGTCAAGGTATAGCCCGGCATTGTGAATAAGGACCTCTATGGGCACGTCCAGTTCCGCCAAAGCGCGCCCCACGCGGTGCATATCAGGCAAGCGGCTCAGATCCGCCAGCAGAGTTTGGCAGGGGACGCCGAATTCACGCTGGATTTCCTCACGCAATGCAGCGGAACGCTCCGGGTTGCGGTTAATCGTGAGCAGATGCGCGCCCTGTGCAGCATACTTGCGGGCGGTGTGGTACCCGATGCCGGAGGTGGCGCCCGTGATGACCACCAGGCGCCCGTCGCAACGCTCATGGCAGCGCTCGGGCTGCGCAAAGCTGTTGCGGACCATGGCAAAAACGTTCGACCAGCGGTATTGCGGCCAATACTTCAAGATGGGGGAAAGGTCTTGCCGCGCGTTCATGTTAGCCAAACACCTTTTGCATCCACCGGCGGTAGAGCTTACCCAGGCCCGGTATGTTATCCATGATGTCGCCCCAGAGGTCGTAGTAATCGCGCTGCTCGCAAATCTGCCCCTGCGCATTGAGGGTGAGGCGACTTGTCCCGTACACCACCGAGCGGCGCGTCTTGCGGAAGAGAATCGTCATTTCCCACTCCATGAAGATGACGTTCCCTTCCATGACGGCGTTCACGATTTTCATTTCCAACTCGCTGGAGCGGCGTGTCAGGCGTTCCGTCATCGCCTTGAACGCCCCGATGCCGCGCAGGGTTTGAATGCTATCGCGGAAGACGATATCATCCGCGTAATAGGGCAGGATGTGCGACCAATCCGGCCTGCCCTGCGCGTTATAGGTTCTCGACCACAAGAGGACAAACTGTTCCAGAGTGCGAATAGCAAACGGTGGAGAAAGTTCTTCCACACTTTCGCGAATGTCTAACCCCATACCCCACCCTCCAATAGAATTCATAGTCTATCTCACTACAGGGGCAAAAGATACCAGATAGGAAAAGAGAAGTCAAGAGCAGGCTGGACGTTCTTCATTTTCCACCTCCTATCTCTTCTCTCTCATTCTCATTTTACCTCACCCGACGAAATTGGGACACACCCCTGGACGTTCGCTTGACCCTCCCGTGCTTCATGATACAATGCACACTATGGAACCGCGCGTCGTCTTTATGGGGACACCTGAATTTGCGCTGCCCATCCTGGCCAGGCTCTGTGAGCACTATCCGGTGGTGGGCGTGGTCACGCAGCCTGACCGTCCGGCAGGCCGCGGGAAACGCCTTACCCCGCCGCCGGTTAAGGAGTTCGCCCTGGCCGAGGGGCTGCCGGTTTTCCAGCCGGAAAAACTGCGACGACCTGAAGCCATCGCCCACATTCAGGCCTGGGAACCGGACCTGATTGTCGTTGCGGCTTATGGGCAAATCCTGCCGCCCGCCTTGCTGGACATGCCGCGCCATCACGCGCTGAACGTGCACGCCTCCCTGCTGCCGCGCTGGCGCGGTGCGGCCCCCATCGAGGCGGCTATCCTGGCGGGGGATACCATCACCGGCGTTACCCTGATGCTCATGGACCCCGGTCTCGATACCGGCCCCATCCTGACGCAAAAGGAAATTTACATCGGGCCGGAGGAAACGGCAGGCGAACTCAGCGAACGCATGGCGCACATGGGTGCGGAAATGCTCATCGAAACTCTGCCGGCCTACCTGTCGGGCGAACTGCAACCCCGTCCCCAGCCGGAAGAGGGCATCACCCTGGCGCCGCGCCTCAGCGATGCGGATGCGCACCTGGATTGGACGCAATCCGCCACGTCGTTGCATCGCCGCGTGCGCGCCTTCGCGCCCGCGCCCGGCGCCTGGACGATGCTGCCCGACGGTACTCGCTTAAAGGTGCTACGCGCCACCCCGCTCCCCGCGTCCGAGCCGTTGCCCACCGGGCAACCGGGCACGGTGTTCGTCTGGCGCAGTCTCCCGGTGGCGCGCGCGGGTGAAGGCGCGCTCATCCTGCAGCAGGTGCAGGCCGCCGGTAAGCGTCCGCTGAGCGGCGATGTCTTCCTGCGCGGGCAGCGCGCTTTAGTAGGAGCCGTATTAGGCTCCTGAAGCCGGGTCAGGTACAACACCCGGCTTTTGCGTCCCTTCAAATCGGATGCGTAAGCGGGTCAGGCACCTGATGACGGTCCCTTTGCATCTGCGCTGCTCCAGCGAGACAGGCAGATGCGTTTCAAACCGTTGATGCGATGGACTCAGTGCCGTTAAGAATTTACCTTGATTGAGAAGAAGGAGGAAACATGTCTGGTCATAGCCATTGGGCGACCATCCGCCGCAAGAAGGAAGGCAATGATGCAAAGCGTGGTCAGATGTTCACGAAACTGGCGCGCGAAATCGTCATTGCGGCCCGTGAAGGCGGTGGTGGAGATCCCGAAAGCAATATCCGTCTGCGTGTGGCCGTGGATAAGGCCCGCTCCCTGGGCATGCCCAAAGAGAATATCGAACGCGCCATCAAACGCGGCACCGGCGAAGACAAGAGCGGTGAAAGCTTTGATGAGGTCACCTACGAAGGCTACGGCCCGAACGGCGTGGCGATGATCATCGAAGCCCTGACCGAAAACCGCAACCGCACCGTCTCCGCCATTCGCCACGTCCTCTCGCGGCAGGGCGGCAACCTGGCCGAGTCCGGTTCCGTGGCCTGGCAGTTCGAGCGCCGCGGCATCATCAGCGTCTCCGCCTCTTACCCCTTCGATAAACTCTTCGAGCTGGCCGTCGAAGCCGGCGCGGATGATGTGATCGAAGGCGAAGGCGAGAACGCACACGAAGTTTACACCGACGCGACCTCGATGCACGCCGTGCAGCGCGCCCTGACGGAAAACAAGGTTCCCGTGCAGGAAGCTGAACTGTCCATGGTGCCCAAAAACACCATCAGCCTGGAAGCGCGCGATTCGGCCCAGATCCTCAAACTGGTGGACCTGCTGGAAGAACTTGACGACGTTCGCAAGGTCTACACCAACCTGGATGTGACCGAAGAAGCCATCGCCGCCTACGAAGCCATGATGGGTTAAATCCATGCGCGTTCTGGGGGTTGACCCCGGCACAGCCCTGACGGGCTACGCGGTTATCGAAGAAGAGGGGCGCGCGCTGCGGGCGCTGACGATTGACGTCATCCGCACCGAGGCGCACACCCCTCTTCCACAACGTTTGCGCCTCATCTACCGCGCCTTGCGGGACGTCATCGAGCGTTACCGCCCCGACGCGGCAGCCGTGGAGGCGCTTTTTTTCAGTCGCAACGTGCGCACCGCCATGGCGGTCGGGCAGGCGCGCGGCGTGGTGCTGCTCGCCCTCGCCGAAGCGGACCTGCCCATCGCCGAATACACGCCCCTGGTCATCAAACAAACCCTCACCGGCTACGGCGGGGCGGATAAGGCCCAAATGCAGGAGATGATTCGCCTGCTCCTGCAACTTCCCACCCGCCCCACCCCGGATGACGCCGCGGATGCTGCCGCCGTCGCCATCTGCTACCTCCACCACGCACCGGTAGAAACCTGGCTCACGGGAGAACAAGCATGATCGGACGCCTGGAAGGTCTGGTTCTGGAACGTGAGGAGCAACAGCTCCTCCTGGATGTGAACGGCGTGGGCTTTCTCCTCTTCGTCCCTGCCAGCCTTAAACTGGCTATCGGGCAGCAGGCGGTTTTCTTTACCGCCCTGATCGTGCGCGAAAACGAGCTTAGCCTCTACGGCTTCCCGGACCGCGAGCAACTGCGCCTTTTCCAGCTCCTGTTGGGCGTTTCGGGCGTGGGGCCCAAGGCCGCGCTGAGCCTGGTGGGCACGCTCACCCCCGACGAACTGCGCGACGCGGTCATCCATCAACGCGCGGAAGTGATCGCGCGCGCGCCAGGCATTGGCCGCAAGACCGCCGAGGCCATCATCCTGCACCTCAAGAACCGCCTGGACAAACTCGGTGGCGCGCCGTTGGGCAGCGTGAGCAGTGAGGACGCCGATCTGCTCGCCGCGCTCACCGCCCTCGGCTTCAGCCTCATCGAGGCGCAGCGCGCCCTGCAACAACTGCCGCGCTCCCCTGAACTGACGTTAGAAGAGAAACTGCGGCAAGCCCTGGCCCTGCTCAGCCGTTGAGGCGCCCATGAAAAAGCGCGTTTACATCGCCTATACCGGGGGCACCATCGGGATGCAACGCACGGCGGAGGGCTACGCGCCGGCGCCGGGCTACCTGGCCGAGCAGCTCGCGGCCCTGCCCGAACTCACCCACCCGGAGATGCCGGACTACACCATCCACGAGTACACGCCCCTGCTCGACTCCTCCAACATGACGCCGGAGGACTGGGCCACCCTTGCGGGGGACATCGCCGCCCACTACGACGCTTACGACGGCTTTGTGGTGCTGCACGGCACGGACACGATGGCTTATTCCGCCTCGGCCCTGGCCTTTCTGCTGCGCGGGCTGCGCAAACCCGTCATCTTCACCGGTTCGCAAATCCCACTGTGCGAAATCCGCAGCGATGGACGCGCCCACCTCATCACCGCCATGCTGCTGGCTGCCCATGCGCCCCTGGCCGAGGTGGCGCTGTACTTTGGCAACCATCTGCTCCGCGGCTGCCGCGCCACCAAAGTAGATGCGGTCGGCTTCGAGGCCTTCGCCTCCCCCAATTTTCCACCTTTGGGGGATGTGGGCATCACGGTACAGCTCCGCCGCGACCTCTTCCTGCCGCCGCCCCCACCCGACCAGCCTTTGGACGTGGCGCCGCTCAAACCGGTGCGCGTGGCGGCGCTGCGCCTGTTTCCGGGCATTCCGGCGGAAATCGTCGCTAACGTGTTGCAGCCCCCTTTGCGCGGGCTGGTGCTGGAAGCTTACGGCGTGGGGAACGCCCCTACCAAGGATACGACTTTGATGGGAGTGCTGGAGGAAGCAAGCGCGCGCGGCGTCATCATCGCCGTGTGCAGCCAATGCCTGCGCGGCTCGGTGGACCTGGGCGGTTATGCTACCGGCTCGGCTTTAGCACGCCTCGGCGCCATCAGCGGGTACGACATGACGCCCGAAGCCGCCCTCACCAAGCTCATCTACCTGCTCAGTCAGGACCTGCCCCCCGCGGAGATCAAGCGGCTTTTCCAGACCAACCTGCGTGGGGAAATCACCGTCAATCCTTAACAGAAGCTGTAAGGCCTTCTCCAGGTTAAAGCTGGAGGATACCCGCTCATTCAACACCCTCACCCCGCGCGAAGGTTCCCGGCACCCTGGCGCAGGATTCATCCTGGGCCATAGATCTTCATGGCCCGGTCAGGCTGAGCAGCTACGAATAATCAGGTCATGTCTACCTTGAGCTCACATTCTGCACCTTCAAATCCGAGACTATAGCCATTTTCTGACAGCCTGAGGATGCTGCTGCACCCGCCCGCCGGTTTACCGGCGGGCTATCCCTACGAAGGCGGCCAGGGTCGCCCAAGCCCGCTTCCGCGGCCTTTGCAGTTGATGGCAGAGATAGGCCCAACCCCATGGACAATGTCCGCCCATGGGGGGAGTGGCTTGTGGGACGACGGAACAGGGGCAAGCCGCGCGCACCCATCCAAGCATCCCGGCCACTCCCTACTCCCTCCCCGGCGCGGCTGAACGCCC
>DAOUBT010000039.1:0-19030 GCA_034432595.1 Anaerolineae bacterium
TGCGCCTGGTGGGCCGGGTGACCTCGCCGGAGGATGCGCGCGTGGCGAGTGGACGGGCGGGCACGCAGGCGCACCTGCTGGAAGGGCGCGGTGACTTTCTGGCGGTGGGCAGCGGCGAAACGCTCATCCGTTTCCAGGCGGCGTGGATTGACCCCGAAGCGCTGCGCGCGGCGCTGGCGGGCAAAACGGTAGGAGGTGAGTAAGATGGAAACGAATCTGGGGCAACGGTTAGCGCGTTTTGCCGCGCTGTTGGGGCTGCTTTTCGTCATAGCGACGGCGGCGCTGGTGAGTCAGCGCCTCAGTCAGGACGCGCTGGCGCTCACTATAGGGCTGGCGTGCGGCATTGGGGCGATGGCGCCGACGATTCTGCTGGCGGTGATGCTGTGGCGGCGGGCGGAGCGCAGCGCCCTGCAGGCCAGCGCGCAGGCGTCCGCGTCCGCGCCGCAGAGCTTCACGCCGCCGGTCATCGTGGTGGCGCCGCCGGCCCTGCCCATGCAGGGCGGCGATCCCTACCGCGCCTCCGCCTATCCGGCGGCCTGGATGCCAGCCGCGAACCCGGAGCGCAAATTTACCATCGTGGGAGAAGAATAACAAGCCGAGGGCTACCCCCTCCGGCTCATCCTTCTCCGGCTCATCCTTCCCTAAGGCCGGGTGGGCGAAAGGCGGGTGGGCGAAAGGTTGACCCTTTGTCTAAAAAGCCAAACTTCAGGGGTGGGCGACGGCAATGCCGTCGCCCACCCCACAGTATCCAGCATCCGTATCCAGCACCCTGCTTCCGCTCAAAAGGCCGGGTGGGCGACGGCAATCGCCCACCCATCCACGCCAGACGACCGCACGCTTCGTTTTCCAGTATCCAGCATCCGTATCCAGCACCCTGCTTCCGCTCAAAAGGCCGGGTAGGCGACGGCAATGCCTTCGCCTACCCCCACCCGCACGCTTCGCTTTGCAGCTTCCAGAAATGCAATTTTGCGCTAAAATCCACCTTATGGATGAGCGCATTATCCAACAACTCAACGAACTCAACCGTGCCTTTTACGACACCTTCGCCGCGAGCTTTACCGCCTCGCGCGGGGAAAGCGAGCCGGGCCTGGAGCGCCTGCTCGCCCTGCTCCCGGCAGGCGCGCGCGTACTCGATTTGGGCTGCGGTCAGGGGCGCGTCGCGGGGCTGCTCTCGCCGGGATGCGATTACACCGGCGTAGATTTTTCCGCCGGCATGTTGGCCGAAGCGCGCCGTCTCCATCCCGGCGCGCGCTTCGTGCAGGCCGACCTGCTGGCTGCGGATTGGGAGGCGCTGGTCGGGGCAGCGTGGGATTGCGTGCTCCTGCGCGCCGTGCTGCACCACATCCCCGCCTACGCGGCGCGTCAGCGCATCGTGGCACGCGCCGCAGCCCTGCTCGCCCCGCGCGGCGTGCTCGCGCTGGCCAACTGGCAATTCTTGCGCATCCCGCGCCTGCGCAAACGCATCCGCCCCTGGTCGGAAATCGGCCTCGACGCCGCCGCGCTCGAACCCAACGATTACCTGCTGGACTGGCGGCGCGAGGGCGAGGGGCTGCGCTACGTCCACCTGGTGGACGAAGCCGAAACGCGCCGTCTCCTGGCCGACGCGGGGCTAAGCTTGCGCACCCTCTATTACGCCGACGGTCACGATAACGCTTTAACGTTATACGCCATCGCGAGCCGATGAACATGGATCCCTTCACGCTGGTGTACATCGGAGAAAGCGAAACGGGCGCCGTTTTACAGCCCCTCTTCCCCGCCTTGCGCTGGGTTTATATAGGGGATGATGAGGCCCTCGCGCGTCTGTCGCTCAACGTTTTGGGCGGGGTAGCCATCGTCGAAAGCGTGTTGACGTGGCGCGCCGCCGCATCCGTCTTGCACGAGCTGCGCAGCCGCTGCGCCGATTTTCCCGTCCTCTTGCTGGTGCATCCCGGCAGCGAGGCGCAGGCCGCGGCCTGGCTGGAGGCGGGGTTGGCGGACGCGGCGCTCATCCGCCAGGGCCTCTGGCAACAGCTCCTCCCGGCCATGACGCAACAACTGCTGCGCCGTGTGGCCCAAATCCGCCAAAACCTGGAGATACACGCCCAATACCTGGATATTTTTGAGCGCATCCCTGTGGGACTTTACCGCACAACGCCGGAAGGGGAGATTCTGGCTGCGAACCGCGCCCTGCTTGACCTGCTGGGGTATCCTGACCTGGCCTCGCTGCAGGCCGTGCGCGCCGGGGATATTTTCGTTGACCCCGCTGAACGCGAGCGACAACGATGCATCCTCGATCAGGGCGGCAGCCTGCGCGATGATGAGGTGCGCTGGCGGCGGCGCGATGGCAGCATCATCTGGGTGCGGGATAACGCGCGCGCCGTGTACGACGCGGAGGGACGGGTGCGCTATTACGAGGGCGCGGCGCTGGATGTGACCGAGCGCCGTCACACGCGCCTGGAATTGCAGCGCGAGCGCGACTTCGTCGCTGCCGTGCTCAATACCGTGGGCGCGATCATCGTCATTCTGGACCCGCAGGGGCGGGTGATGCGCTGCAACCGCGCCTTTGAGCAGCTCTTCCACTACAGCGAAAGCGAAATCCGCGGCAAGATGTGGAGCGAGGTGCTGCTGGCGCCGGAGGAAATCGAGCGCGTGGGACAGATTTTCCAACGGCTGCGCGCCGGCCATCTGCCCAGCGCGCACGAGTACAATTGTCTCACGCGCGAGGGCGAACGTCGTTTGGTGGCCTGGTCAAACAGCGTGCTGCGAGACGCAAGCGGCGCGGTCACGCACATCCTCATCACCGGTATTGACGTGACCGAGCGCAAGCAGGCCGAGGAGGAGCTGGCGCGCGCGCTGGAGCGCTATCGCAGCGTGGTGCAGAACGTTCAGGAGTACATCTACAGCGTGGAGATGGTTAACGGGCAGGTGGTCTCCAGCTATCACAGCCCGCGCTGCGTGGAGGTGACGGGGTACACGCCGGAGGAGTATCAGCGTGACCCCGAACTCTGGTTGAAGATGATTCATCCCGATGAGCGGCGCTGGGTGGGAGCGCAGTTCTTGCGCGTGATGGCCGGCGATACGAACGTCCCCTCCACCATCGAACACCGCATCATCCGCCGCGATGGCAGCGAACGCTGGATTGCCAACACCTTCACCGCGCAGCGGGATGGCGCGCGGGTGCGTCTGGATGGCTTCATCCTGGATATTACCGAACGGCGCAAAGTGGATGAGGAACTGGAGCGCCGGGTCGCGGAACGCACCGCCGCCCTGGAAACCATCAACGCCCGTCTGGAGCAGGAAATGGCGGCGCGGCAGCGTGAGGAGCTGCTCTTCCGTTCGCTGTTCGAGCAGGCCAACGATGCGATCTTCATCGAGGACGAGGAGGATCGCATCATAGACGCCAATCCGCGCGCCTGCGAGCTGCTGGGCTACACGCGCGAGGAGCTATTGCAGATGCGCGTGAGCGATTTGCAGGCGCCGGAGGTGCGCGGGATGCCGGGAACGGTCATCCGCGCGGAGCTGGCTTCCGGCAGGCGCACGATTGAAGGCCTTGACATCCGCAAAGATGGCACGCGCGTGCCCGTTGAAGTCAGCACCACGCGCCTGAGCGGCCTGGCGGAGGGGCTGGTGCTTTCGATTGTGCGCGACATCAGCGAGCGCAAGCAGACGGAAGAAGCGTTGCGGCGTGCCCATGAAGAGCTGGAAGAGCGGGTGCGCGCGCGCACGGCGGAGCTGGAGCACGCCATGGAGCAGTTGCGCACCCTCTATCACCTCGGTCAGGTGATCAACGCCGCGCGGGACATGGACACGATTCTCGACCATCTCATTTCAGAGGCCCTGCGCGTCACCGGGGCCACGCACGGGCAGGTGTTGATTGTGAATCGTCTGGATGGGGTGTTTGAACGGCGGGCGCAGCGCGGTTTCTCGCCGGAGGAGCTGGAACGCGCGCGCCTCTATCCGCTGCCCCTGGATCATGGCGTCAATGCGCGCGCCTTGCGCACGCGCAAATGGGTCAGGGTGGATGACGTGACGGAGGACCCGGAATATTTCCCGCTCATTCCCGGCACGCGCACGGAGATGGCCATTCCGCTCATCGCCAGCGGCACGGTGATTGGCAATCTCGATTTGCAAAGTCCGCACGTGGGCGCTTTCCGGCAGGTAGATATGGAATATCTGCTGGCGTTGGCTGCGCAGGGAGCGCTGGCGCTCGAAAACGCCAACCTCCTGGAAACGGCGCGGCAGGCCCGGCAGGATTGGGAGACGACTTTCAACACCCTGCAGGATGCGCTGTTCATCGTGGATGAGGCGGGGCGGATTGTGCGCGCCAACCGGATTTGGGAGACGCTACAGGAGGACGAGCGCGCGGCGCTGCTGGCATGGGCGCAACGTCCCGGCCCTATCGAAGAAAAGCCAACCCTGTTGGAATTGGAGACGCGCAGTTTTGAGGTGCAGCGCTTCCCGCTGCGCACCCGCACGATCTGCTCCGCGCGGGATGTGAGCGAACGCCGACGCATGGAGCAGGCGCTCATCCGCGCCGAGCGTTTGACCGCCATGGGTACCCTGGCAGCGGCATTGGCGCACGAAATCAACAATCCGCTGCAATCCATCAAAAACAGCGTGGAGCTGGTGCTTGATTTTCCGCTGCGCGAGGAAGACCGCCGGCGCTATCTGGAAGTGCTGCGGCAGGAAATCGAACGCCTCATCAAGCTGGTGCAACAGGTCCTGAATTACACCCGCCCCACCCCCTCTACGGAGCCGCAGGCGGTGGATGTGCAGGAGGCGTTGCGTTATGCGCAGGCTTTGATCGCCAAGAAGCTGGAAGATAGCGCGATTAAGGTGCGGGTTGACGTGCAGGGTAACATTCCGCCGGTGCTGGCGGGGCACGAGCCGCTGGTACAAGTCTTCCTCAACCTCATGATGAACGCCATGGAGGCCATGCCCGAAGGAGGCGAGCTACACATCCGCATCTGGCGACGCCGGCAGATGGTGTACGTCGCCTTCCGCGATACCGGTCCCGGTTTAAGCGCGGACGTGTTCGCGCATTTGTTTGATCCCTTTTTCACGACCAAGCCGGGTGGCTCAGGATTGGGCCTGCCCATCAGTCGCAATCTGGTGGAGCAGTATAACGGACAGTTAAAGGCGGAAAACGCGCGTGACGAGCGCGGCGGCGCCGTGTTTACCGTTGCGTTGCCTGTAGCGACGTAGTCAGGGAGGGAGCATGGGAGAAGAGCATCTGCGCTACATTCTGTTGCCCGAAGTACCACCCTTGCGGATCTTGATTGTGGACGACGAGGCCAGTCTACGCATGACGGTACGCGCCGGCCTGGAACAGCTCGGTTACAGCGTGGAAGAGGCCGCCACCGGTCTGGAAGGCTTGAACAAGCTCTCCGTGCAAGCCTTCGATGTCCTCATCCTGGATTTGAAAATGCCGGGGATGCAGGGCCTTGAAGTGATGCAACACCTGTCTGAACTGTACCCACAGCTCAAGGTGATCATCCTCACCGGCCGCCCGACCCTGGAAAGCGCCATCGAAGCCGTGAATCAAGGCGCGGTGGCCTATTTACGCAAGCCGTGCAGCCTGCACGAAATCGCCGCTCTGGTCAACGACATTCGCGCGCAGCGCCGGCGCGACCTGCACCGTCAGGCCCTGCTGGAAGCCATCCGCGAAGCGGGCGAAGCCCTGCGGCGGCTCGACGAAGCCATCCACGTCACGGCAGGCGCGGAAGCGGCGCTGAGTGGGCGCTTTGTGCGCCTTGGCGCTTTCATTCTGGATCGGGAACGGCAGGTTCTGTTCTGTCCAAGCGCGGAAGCTGAATCCCTCGCCGTTGCTTTGACGGCGCACGAAACCACGCTCCTCACGCAGCTCATGCGCACACCGGATACACCGCATTCCTGTACCGCTCTGGCGCGCGCGTTAGGCTATCTCAACCTGGAGGAAGAAGAAGCGCAGGCGATTGTCCGCCCGCACATCTCGCGTTTGCGGCGTAAGCTGGCGCAGAACGGCCATACCACCTTGCGGATTCACTCCGTGCGCGGAAAGGGGTACCTCATCGCCACGTGACGGTGTTGGTTCAAGCCTGCCTCTATGCCCCCCCCCCGCTTTTCCCCGATGCTGCAAGCTTTCCCCAATTCAAATGCAAGGTCCTTTTGTCCTCTTTTGTTTTATAGTAAATACTGGTGCGGATAAACCGCCACATACCATCCGGGGAGGGGGAAGGATGTTACTGCAAGTTTCGCGGAAGCTGAACGATGTGCGCGCGGGGGATCATATCTGTCACATCTATCAGCGCGATGCTGAACGTGATGAAGTGATGCTGGCCTTTATGCGGCAAGGGCTGGAGCGTCACGAACAGGTGCTGTGTATTCTGGACACGCTGAATGCGGAAACGGTACTCGCTCTGTTGGGGAAAGGGGATAGCGAGGCCGCGCTGCCTTACCTGGTTTCTGGACAGTTGCGCTTCATGGGCAGCGAACAGTTCTACACCGCACAGGGAGCTTTCAAGGTAGAAACGACGTTGGATGCCATCTGCGCACAGCAGAAGCGCGCCCGCGAACATGGCTATCAAGGGATGCGCATCGTCAGCGAGATGAGCTGGACGCTGCGCTATACTACCGATATGGCCCACTTACTGGAGTACGAATCCCGGCTCAATGAGCGCTTGCCCTACTCCGGCTGCATCATGCTCTGTCTCTACGATGCGCGGCATTTCGGGGCGCAAACTTTAGAGACGATGCTCCGCGCCCATCCCACTTCAACGCATGGCGAGTACCTGCGCGAAAACCGCGCCTATGTCGTGTATGCGGGTCAGCCCGCCTGGAAGCCCGCATCCGCTGAAAAGCAAGTTTCACCTTAGCTACGATGATGCAAGTTAAACGCAAGCTACAACTACGTCGCTTTCAGGTACAATAAAAATAGCCGGCGCAGGCAATGCTTCTCCAGTTTTTTCAACTCCCCAGTGCCCTGCGCTGGGGAGTTTTTTGTGCAACGCCCATGGTTAATCTCTAATGAAGAAAGGAGGTGGATGAGATGCCCCATGTCTTGACCGATCTCAAGCCCGGCGATCACATCCTCCACATTTATAGTACGGAAACCGAATACTACACGATCCTGGTGAGTTTTATTCAGCAAGGCCTGGAAAAGGGGGAAAAAGTCGTTTATGCAACGGCAGCGGCATCCGCGCAGGACATTCTGGCCGCGCTCAAGGCTGTTGGTTGCGATCCCACTCCCTACCTCACACGCGGGCAGCTCATGCTTTTACCGGCGGATAGCGTATACTTCTCTGAAGAAGGGCATTTTGTACCTGAGCGCCTCTGGCAATTGATGCAATCCACGCTGGAAAGCAGCGCCGCCGAGGGGTATCCGGCAGTGCGTTTAGGCGGGGAGATGAGCTGGATTTTGCAGAATCGCCCCGGTACCGACCGCTTGCTGGAATACGAATCGTATCTCAACCGTGGTTTCACGCGCAAGAATTACCTGCTGTTGTGCCAGTACCATCGGCAGCGCTTCCCGGCGGACGTGCTGTTGGATATGCTGTGCTGCCATCCTGTAGCGATTATCGGGGATCACGTGAGCACCAATTTCTATTATCGCCCCGGCACACATTTACGCCACATCCACATGGGAGCGGGACGCCTGCGCACCTGGCTGGAATCCCTGCGGCAGGATGCGCCTATCCCGGAGCCGAACATGGGTTACTCGCCGCTGCTGGCTTCGCACTTGCGGCAGCGACAGCAGGCGCGCAAGGCCGCGCAGCACGTCTTCGGTGAGCTACGCGCCGAAGAATCGAATCCTCAGTTGTACCTTTAAAAAGGGGGCGAGCTATGGTTTTGGCGCATTATCCATGGACGGCAAGTGGTCTGGCTGCCGGGGATCATGTGTGCAGCATCTACGAAACTGAGGAAGAACATCGGGAAGTGACGCGGGCTTTTCTGCGTCGGGCTTTATGCCTGGGCGAACGGGTGTTGTACATCACGGATGCGCACACGCCGGCAGAAATTGTAGCCAGCCTGGATGGATTATTGCGCGAACCGGTCGAAACCTATCTCAATCGCAATCAGCTCATCTTCCTTCCGGCGGAAGCGTATCTCCAACCAGATGGCCGCTTCGACCCCGCCGCGGTGATTGCCCGCCTCGATGAGGAAGCGCAGCGCGCCCTGGCCGATGGCTTCACCGGCCTTTCCGCTACCGGCGAGATGACCTGGACGCTGCGTTATGCCGTCAGCGCGGAGGAGTTGCACGCTTACGAGCGAATGCTGCAGCAAGCCGCGGTGGGCAAGCGCTGGATTGCCCTGTGTCAGTATCCGCGCAGCGCCTTCAGTACCGACGTGCTGCAACCCCTGTTGGGGATGCATCACGTCAACATCATTGGGTTGGTGGGATACGATCATTATTATTACCCGGTGGCGCGCCTTCCCATGCCACGCACGGCTTCCACCGCGCATTCCGGGATGCGCGTCCACGCCTGATGAACTGTGCCGGCGCTTCACGCACAAGGCCGCAGCATCACGCTGCGGCCTTGCTATGTCGGTGAAAAGTCGTCCAACCGGAGTGAAGGCTTACCTTTCATCGCAGGAGGTATGACGACGGGTGGGCGACGGCCATCCCCGCGCCTGCCCGGATTTTGGCTTACCCGGATAGGAGGCCAGGTCGTTACGCCGGAAAACTACTCCCGCACGACTTCGTAAATCCGCGCGTGATAGATGGGGTCCTCATACACCACGCGCAGCCATCCCAAACGCACCATGCGGTCAAACTTCAACTCGCCATCAAAGTCCATGTAAGCGCGCTCGAAGGGGGTGAGAATGACATAACGCACCCCGTAGCGCTCCAGGATGGCGCGTGCTTCGTCCTCATAGGGCGTGCTGTAAAAGGTGCGCACGTCGTTCTGTCGCAGCTCGACCGTGCCGCCGGGCATCAACATGCGCTGTTGCACCTGATGCCAGCGCCATCCCACCACCGAGGGCAGGCCCGTGTAAATGCTGATGCGATTGCCCCATTGATACTCGATATCCGAAAGCCCCTCCATGATGACCGGCGAGCCTTCGACGTGTTCCTGCAACCAGCGAATCACGCCCGCATCCGCGGCCAGGGGGATAGCCGCATCGCGTTCGTAATGCGTGATGGTGTCCATGTAAGCCATGCCATCCAGGGTTTTCGGCGCATCAGGATTCCAGCGGTCGCGCGCGCGTCCCGGAATGGCCAGGGCAGGATAGAGCATCCCGGCGAAGAGCAGAACTGTCACCCCCATGAGAACTCCATCCCCAAGCCCATGGGGATTGTGGAGCACGAGCCGCTGCAAGGCGTCCGCATCCTCGTCTAAAGGCAGAAGCACGGCGGCAAAGATGCGTTCGACTGCGACAGCCGCCGCCAACGCCAGCAGCATCCATACCTGCAGGTAGAACTTGAAAACCGTGTTCATGCGTCCAATGTCGCCTTCGAGCACAACCAGCTCGACGAGGAGCGTGAGCGTGAGCGCCGTGCCCACCCAAAGCCAGAGGGTGCGCTCGCGGAGCGGCGTTTCCGTATCCAGCAAAAGCAGCGCCGCCACCACGCCCAGCGGCACGGCCACCCACGCGATGGCCACGCCCAGGATTCTGGTCAAAATCAGGGTGAGGCCCAAGACCATCGCCATCAACATGCCCAGGGCCAGCGCCGCGTCGCGGTGTTCGCGGAGGCGCATCCGGCGCAGCGCGCTGACCAGGTTCGTCAGAGCCAGCGCCGCGATGGGGAAGAGGAACTGCAGGTGCATGAGCAGATACGTCCCCAGGTGCGTTTTGGCGCCTGTCCAGGCGGAGAAATGGCCGTAAGCAGTGACGTAGTGCACACTGAAGGGTCGGAAGAGCAATTCCGCACCCAGAACAATGATCAGCGTCGCGCTTAAAGCGCGCGCAACTTCCTCCCGCCAGCGCGGAGACGCTACAGCACGATCCAGGAGGCGCAACAGCGGCGCCAGCGTCAGCAGGCCCAGGTAGGTGGGATAGTCCCAGGTGTTGGTGGCGCGCAGCGTTCCGCAGATGAACATGGCCAGCAGCAGCTCCGCGGTGGGGGCCGGTAGCCAACTCGCCCAGCGCCACGGCAGGCGCAGGGCTTCCCGTCCACGCAGAACCGCCTGCAGGGCCAGGGCTAAGGCCACCTCCGTGAAGGGCAAAGCCATGGCGTGCGCGTGTAAATCGGCGTAGAGGAAAGTAAAGGCCGGGAATTCGTTGATGGCGCCCGGATCGTACACGTCCACCGGTTCGATCAGGCGCGTCGCGTTCCAATACCACCACTCCGGGCGGAAGGGGAGCTTTTGCCCTTCGGCCAACACCTTCCACAGGCCGGTGAACGCCGAGATCAGGGCCGGATAACCGGGGATGAGGCTCTTAAACTCCACGCCGCCTATGGTCTTCAAACCGTCAAAGATAAGTTTCAGCTCACCCAGGTTGCCCAGCAGGACCACGAACAGCGTCCCCAACAGGCCAACCCAGCGCACCCGGCGCGGATGGCGCTGACCGGAAAGGACAATCGCGAGCGCGTAAGCCCCGGTGCCGGTCAAGGCGAAAAGGGTCGGGATAGCCAAGTTATAGGCGATAGAGGGGATAATCCCCGTGAGCTTAATCAGGGAACCGATGAGGACGAAGCCGAAGTAGTAGTAATTCATCACCCCGCCGGCAAACCAGGGGTCGTAGGGCGGGAAGTAGGTGGACTTGATGACCGCGTTTAAGTAGGCGAAATCCATTGGCTTCTCGCCCCCGACAAACGGCTGCCACAGGTCCGGAATGTGCCAGCGGTAAAAAACCCAGAGCAGATAAAGCCCGGTAAACAGCGCCTCGATAAAGAGCAGTTCGCGCTGATGCGTGCGCCACACGGTACGCCACGTTTCCCATTGGCGACGGTAGAGGAAGATGGAAAGCGCCATCAGGCCCAATAGCACCGCCACCAGCAGGAGACGGGTATGCGGAAGTAGCTTGAGCGCGGAAAGTAACCATGCCAGATAAGCCCAGACAAGCAAGCCCACCGCTTTGGCAAACCCGTAAGCAAAGGGCTGCAGATCCGGCAAGGCAGCGCGCACCCAGGGGAAAGCCATCACGCCGAGGAGCAAAAGGACCAGCCACCACAGGATGATGGCCAAAGGCTGCACACGGTTTTGTAATGCCTCGCGCGAGAAAAGCTTTGACCAAGTGCCGCCGGCCTGTTGTGCCGCGCGCATCGTCTCGGAAAGCAGCAGCCGTGAGGCTTTGCTGGGCGTGATGCGAGAAGCGTCGCGTGGCGTCGTCCAGACGACGTGATCCAGCAGCGAGGGTGGAAGGAGCGCTTCGGCTTTCTCGCGTGAATAAGCCGCCGTCTTGGCGAAAATGAGCACGCGCGGATGATCGTACACGCTGAAGGCCTCTTCCGCGGGAGGATAAGGCACTGAACACGGCGCGGCGTTGGTGTACCGTGCCGACGGGATGCGGAAGGGGCTTTCCTGATCGTTAAATTGGCACGGCCCTAAACGCGGGAAGGAAACAAAATCCGCCAGCAGCTCAAACCCCAGACTGCCATCAAACAGCGCGCGGTAATAAGCCGTTGTCATGGGGTAACGCTGCGGCAGGCGCGGAATCGAGGCGTAGAGGCGGTTGCTCGAAAGGACAATGTAATCCACCTCATCCAGCCAATCCAGCAGCATGGTGCGCTTTTCCGGCGTATCCTCAAAATACATGTCCATCAGGCCATCGCTGCTCGATTGCAGACCGCGGTACCAGTTCCAGTAAGGGTCCTTCGCGTCCAGACGCAGCGGCAGGCTATCATCCCAGTGTTCATTGCCCAGCACCGAGGTCTGAAGCACCACCGGCCCCCCATCGTTGAGCGTCAGGACAAGATAAAGCGGCTGATTGGCTTTCAGCGTCACCATCGGCAAGGTGAAAGTGACCGACACAGCCTGCGTGGCGGGAAGGACGACTACCTGCTCCGCTTCGCTCAAGGGCACGGCGCCATCGGGATCAAGGCTCAGGCGCACGCGCAACCAGCGCCGGCCCGCGCTCATATCGGCGCTGCGCACTTTGTTCAGGGTCAGGCGGTAAACGGTGATATCCCGTTCAGGGACAAAACTTTCCCGCACCGTTTCGCCCGGATCGAGCTGCGTATCGGGCGTGAAAGGCACCTGCACGGCGTCCCCGTCCGGCGTGTGCAGGGTAAGCGCGGTCGGCAGATGATCGTACATCCAACGGCTTGCGGTGATGCGGGTCACGGGCTGGCGATAGATGCTCATAAAGGCCGCACCCCACGCCACAGCGCCCACCCCTACCCCGATGAGCACCGCACGTCGCCACCAGCCCCGGCCTTCCTGCAAACGCCACAAGCCCCAGGCGGCAAACATCGTCAGGGCGGGATAAATCGGCAAGAAGTAGCGCATGGATTTGACCCATTGGGTGCCGATGTAGAAGAACAGTCCCGTCGCCCACACCCAGGGCAGGAGATAGGTCCAATCACGTCGCCGCCAGAGCTGCCAGCCCATCACGCCCCAGGCGAGCCACGCGGCCAGCCCGACGGGTAATCCCAGGCCCCAGAAGGTGATGTTCACCCACGGGAACAGAAGGGGCGCACGCCCTGTCCACTGATGACCGGGCGGCGTATCAATGGCGCCGCTCATCAGGAGGCGAATGTAACGCATCAGGTCGAGCCAGCGCGCGTTCAGCTTGAGTCCAAAGAAGCCAGGCCCCATGAAAGCGTAGGGTTGTCCGCAGCGAAAAGCGATAAAGGCCAGCACGCCCGCCGCGCCCAGCCAGAGGAGGTGCGGTCCGATCCAGGCGAAGCGATAGCGCTCCGTTTCGCGATCGTAGCGGATCACGCCAGCGAGAGCCACCATCCCCACCAGCGGCCAGACACTGACTTTGCAGGCCAGGGCCAGGCCCGTGGTGAGGCCGGCCAGCGCCAACAGCCAGGCCTGGTTACGCCGGATGGCGTAGATCAGGAATGTGAGCGTCACGGCGGTGAAAACAGTGGCGAAGCTATCCACGACGAAGAAATGGGCGTGCTGGATGGGCAGGGGCGCAAAGGCGTAGAACAGCGCTGCGAGCAAGGCGACGCGCTTTCCATAGAGTTCGTAAGCCATGAATGCCAGCGCGAGCAAGGTTACACCATCCGCCAGGGCGGAAAGGACACGCCCTACAAGATGGATGCCGGCATAGCCGGTGTATGTGCCCGGCCAGCAAGGGCGGGTTGTCCCCATAAGGATAAGCCGTAGCCAGGTGGCAGCAAGGGGCGGCGTCTCGCCACAGGCCTGATCCATCATGCCCCCCAGGATGCGCGTGACGAAAATGGGTAGCGTGCCGTATACATAGTCCGGTTGGCCGCGGTTGGCCGGGTTGAAGGACGAACGCGCCGTGTCCCAGTACTCGCTCAGGCTGGCAGGAGGCTCAATCGCGGAGCTGACCATGGTGAGATAACGCTCGTCGGGGTGAAGATGCGTGCCCGCATCCCAATCCAGCGCGCAGGTGCGTAAAAAGAGAGCGATGGTGAGGATAGCCAGAAGCGCCCATCCAAAAGGCAGATGGATGGGCCGTCTGGCAACCGCCGGCGTTTCGGGTGTCGTTGGTTCGGTTGTCATGGGCGGGATTGTAGCGCAGAGCGGGTGGTAGTCAAGTCACCCACCCTACCTGCTGCCGGGCGCGGGAGTTTTGAGTCTGATAAAGTTCGAAAGCGGATTACCCGGCAAGGTTTACATAGTTTTTTTTGTTTTTCAAGGTTATTTTGCAAGATTTTTTTGTAGACTTGATTTTTATGACTACGCGAAATAAAATTCCGCCTCAAAAAACCGCCGCGCCCTTAAAAACGCATCACGAGCGTGGTTCAAAGCGATACCCGTATCCGCGCACGGTCACGATGTAGTTATGGTCAGGGTCCAGCTCTGCCAGGCGTTCGCGGACGCGGTACACCAGGGCGTCGAGAGCTTGCGGGGTGATGCCCATGCCCGCGGCTTCGGGCCAGACGTGGTCGAGGACCTCTTCCCGCGAGACAGCGCGACCGGCGTGCTGCATAAGCACTTCCAGGAGGCGGTATTGCTGCACCGAAAGCGGCGGGTCAAGCAGTTCGCGTCCAAAACGCACGGTGCGCAGCGCCGGATCAAGCACCAAGTGCAGGACAGCATCCCCCGCTTGCCCGGCTTCGACATCTTCCAGCGGAAGCGTGGCGTCGCCGATGGTGAAGCTGAAGTAGACGACTGAGGCCAGGACAATCTCATCCCCATCTTTGAGGCGATAGGGTTGGTCACGAATGGGCTGACCGTTAACCATGGTGCCGTTTTTGCTGGCCAGGTCACGCAGTAAATACCCTTCCTGATCGCGCTCGATAGCCACGTGGTAACGCGAAATCTGGCGTTCCGGCAACACGATGGTGCAATCCAGCGCACGGCCAATCAGGACGCGGTCCTGATCGAGCACCCAACGCGAACCGGCCAACGTCCCACGATAGAGCACCAGCAAAGGTAAAGGTGTGTCCATAGGATTTCACCTCAACAGATAAAAGTCATTCAATGCAACCACTTGACTAATGGGCTAAAGCCGTTATCATGCCAGGCATGACCCGATTGCTTGAACCGCAGACAATTTTGCAAAAGCGCTACAAAATTATCGCCCCCATCGGACAGGGTGGAATGGGCGCGGTGTACCGTGCCGAAGACCTGGTCCTCAGCGGGCGCATCTGCGCTATCAAGGAAATCCAGCTTGATGAGTCAAGCGACGAACGCCTGCAGACGCAGTTGCGCGAACAGTTCCGCCGCGAGGCTGAGGTGCTCGCGCGCATGGATCATCCCAACTTGCCCAAGGTCTCGGATTACTTCTCGGTCGGTGGGCGCGAATATCTGGTGATGGACTTCGTGCCCGGCCACGATTTGCGCGATATGATTGAGATCGCGCGCAAAGAAGGCGGCCTCATCGAGCTACCCAAAGCGCTGGACTGGATTGATCAGCTCTGCGATGCGCTGATTTACCTCCACGAACAAACGCCGCCTATCCTGCACCGCGACATCAAGCCCTCCAATATCAAGGTGACGCCTTCAGGGTTGATTAAGCTGGTTGACTTTGGATTGGTCAAGCTACAGAGCAACGACGACGCGCGTACCATCACCATCGTGCAGGGACGGGGTACCGCCGCTTACACCCCGCTGGAACAGTACGGCGGTGATGATGCGCACACGGATGTGCGCAGCGACATTTACGCCCTTGGGGCAACGGTCTATCACCTCCTGACGGGACAAACGCCCCCAACCGCCCGCGAGCGCTTTTTGACACCGGGCTGCCTGATCCAGCCGCGCAACTTGAATCCGCACCTTTCACCGGGAATGGAAGCAGCCATTTTACAGGCGATGGCCCTGCATCCCAAAGATCGCATGGCTTCGGTACGGGAGTTTCAGACCCTGTTCCGCAGCGCCTACGTTTCGCCCACCCTTGCCCCGCTGCTGTTGAGCCGTCACGAGTGGCGCGATGCGCTGCGCACCAATGTATGGCTATTCCTGGGCCTGGCATTAAGCCTTCTGGCGGCGTTCCTGATCACGCCCTGAAAGCCACAATCCCAACGCCGCTACCCCCGCACCTGCTCCGGCGGTCAGGGCAGCCCAGGTCTCGTGCCCGGCTAAGCGATACATGAGCAAAGGCCATCCCCATCGTCCCAGGGCCACTAAAAACAGGTAGCCCCCCATCCCGCCCAGGGCAATGATCAACGCCTGACGTGTTGCCGGCGCAGGGTGAAGATGACGCTGACGCGCCAGCGCCCATGTCCATAACGCCAGGAAGAGACTGACACCGACTCCCCACATCAGCAAAGCCAAACGCCGCGGCCAGAGCGGACGCAGGGCATCCGGAAGCGGTTGCCCGGCGGGGTTGGGCTCCGGAGTAGGCTCAAAGGTAGGTTCCGGCGGGGGGGTGGGCATGATGATTTGCGGGATGACCGGTTGATCTGCGGGAATGGTCAACCGCACCGTGAAGGAGCGCAATGCCTGCTCGGACTGCGCGATGATGTCGAGTTGCCCTTCGCGGTCAAGGGTGATGGCCGCGTTGGCCATGCCATGACGACTTTCCACGCTCAAGGTACGCTCAACGCCTTCTTGCACGTAAGACAGGATAAATTGCACCGGCGTGCCATCCGGGATCATGTGGCCGTTGCTATCCAGAATAGGCCCGGCTTCCAGATAGAGCATGTCACCCTTGCGCACGCTTTGGGTGGCGGTAAGGACATTGCCCTCACGATCCACGAGTTTGAGCGGGATGATTTGATTGGGATTGGGCATGACAACGTTGCTCAGATCGTAATTCAAGCCGGGAATACTGACGGGTGAGGCCCCTGTCGCTGCAAGGTCCCCGAAAAGCGCCCGTGCGGCAATCTCGGCAAAGAAAGATCCGGCGTGATACAGGACGTAGAAGAGATCGAGTTTGCTGATTTGGGTAGCGTCCAGTTCGTAGGGCGGGCCAAAGGCAAACAGGACAATGCGCCCACGCAGTAAATCCACACGCTCATCCAGGAAACGCTGCAAAGTCAGACCGTAGGGGTCGTTGGCCGTGTAGCCACGGGAAAGGAAGATGACCCAATCGGCACGTTGCACATCTTGCAGGATGCGCAGGGTTTCTTCGTCATTGCCAAGTTCGATGAGGCGCTCCAGGGCAGCAAAATTGTAGGTGGCGATGGAATTGAGGCGCAGTTGTCCCGTCCCCTCCGGGCCGTAGAGACGCAGCAGGGTATCGCCAAACCAGGTGGCGCCATAAATGGCGGGCAGCTCCGTCCAGGTCTCTTCGGGCGGGATAAAGCGTTCCTGGGTGAAAATGACGATGCGCGCACCAGGCGCCGGCGCGGGCGGAAGCTGGTCATCGGCAGAGGGCGTGAGACGGGTGAGCGCAGCCTGAGCTACACGGGCGTTGAGATTCCCGCCCAGCCCCAGGACGGACAACTCCTGAACGCTGTGCTGTGCGCTCATCAGGCTCAAGCGCGAGTAGAGACGAAGTTTGAGCGAGAGCAAGCGATATAAAGCCGCATCCACCTGCCCCTGAAACACCGGGTCGGCTTCGTAGCGCAGCGCGAGGTAATCGAGCACGTCGCGAATGTTGGTGAAATGTTCGTTCCAATCGCCGCTCAGGGAGAAGCGGTCGAGAATGAGCATATCATTCCCGGCAGCCAAAGCATCCTGTACGATGCGGCGGGCGTTGAAGCTGGTCTCGGAAGGGTCGTAGAAGCGCCGGATTGAACGGTAGCCCAAATTGTCGGCTATCAGGACGCCGCCTTTGGCGCGCCAGGGTGCCAGCTCTTCCAGTGCAAGCACTTGTTGCAAGGCCTGTGCATCCAGACTGACAGGACGGGTGGAAAGACGAATGTTGCCCTGGAAGCCACGGTAACGGATATGGGTGACAAGAAAGCCATCCGCGGTGCTGGTAGCATCCCCTGCGGCGACATCGAAAAAGGGCGCCAGGTCAATCTGGCGCAGCTGAACCAGGCTGCGCTGGATGGTGGGGACTTCGTCTTGTACGGCGCGATCCGTATCCCCCAGGCCAGGGAAATGGCCGGGCACGACGGCCAAAGCGCCATTACTGCCGTAGTGAAGCCCTTGAATGTAGGCACGGCCCAGCTCACCCACCCAAAACGGATCTCCGCCAAACACGCTCGTGCCCAAATCCGCCCGGCTGTTAGGTTGTGGATTGTAAAGCACATCCAGGTTGGGACCCAAAAAGAGATTGAAGCCCAACGCCGTCAGTTCCTCACCCATCACGCGCCCGGTTTCTTGCGCCAGGTCGGTGGACCAGGTCGCGCCCAAGGCCATCGGGACGGGGATGCGCGTGGCGTTGGCAATGTAGGATGAAATCGGCTCATCCCCTATCTGTCCTTTCACGGCAACAAAAAGCGGAACAAAGTTGGATTGGAAAGAGGTAAACTCATCTGCAGGCTGCAGCCAGCGCGCCGAAGCTTCCCAGGCCAGAGCTTGCAGCTCATTGTTGAGGGTTTGTAAATTCGCGGGCTGAGCCGGTAAAACGCCAAAATTGCCGTTATGCGGTGAAAGGAGCACGCCGCCGATCGCATAATCCCGAATGAGTGTGGCAATAGCTGAATCCGCACCGAGGTCGGTACCGGGGAAGGTGACGATAGCAAGCTGGCCAATGCGCATGCGCGTGGACATCCGCGCCATCAGGTCGCGGACCGGATCGCTGGATGAGGTCTGGGCCTGAGCCGATGCAGGATAGCTCAGGAGCAGCCCCAGGATGAGACAAAGTCGCCACAGATGTTGCACGCGCATGGTTTTTCCCTCCAGGGCTGATTGTAACGCAGAGAGGGCGGGTTGACAAGTGGGCCCACGAATCGAACAGATCTAGAAAAGAGAGGGGTTGAGTGAAAATTTATGACTACGCGAAATCGTCGAGGGATAACCTGAGGAAAATCGGTGTGGGCAAAAGGGGTGGGAAAAAACGCGACATAAAAAGGCACCACCGCCCGTCTGCGGCGGTGGTGCCCATCCTTGTAACTTTATGGCGCGTGCGCATCCAATTCGCTCATCACCGAGCTGAACATTCCAGAAACGCGCGTCCCTAAAACGCTAACTATAATCACCACAACAACGGCAATCAGGACCAGAATCAAACCATATTCCGTAAGGCCCTGACCTTCTTCGCGCGGCAGGTAGAGCATGATGCACTCCTTTATCACTTTATGGCTCTTCATCCCCCAAATTTGATTTTAATTTACCCAAAATCCCGTTGAAACGCAATAGGGCATTGGTACCACCGGAGATGAAAATCTGCGCGCGTTAATCCCGGGAACAGCGAGGGAGGATGAACCAGAAGGTGCTCCCCTGCCCCGGAGCACTGCTGACCCCCACTTCTCCGCCCAGCTTTTCAACGATGCGCCGCACAATCGAAAGCCCAAGGCCATGACCTTTAGCGCGTACCTGATCCAGGCGGGTGAAAAGGGTGAACAAACGCGCCCGCTCCTCTTCTGTAAGGCCGGCTCCATTATCGCGCACCCAAAAACGCAGGCAGCCCGGGCGGTCAGGGAGTACATCCCAACCTAAAACAATGTGGGGCGGATTGCCGCCGTACTTGATGGCGTTGCTGAGGT
>DAOUBT010000040.1:0-22121 GCA_034432595.1 Anaerolineae bacterium
CTGGGGGTACGGCCTTTAGTCAACACAGCCCAGGCAAAGCCTGGGGGTACGGCCTTTAGTCAACACAACCCAGGCAGAGCCTGGGGATACGAGCTTTGGTCGGCACAGCCCAGGCAGAGCCGGGGGATACGAGCTTTGGTCGGCACAAGCCAGGCAGAGCCTGGGGATACGGCCCTCTGTTTGCAAAGCCCAGGCAGAGCCCGGGGATACGAGCTTTGGTCGGCACAACCCAGGCGAAGCCTGGGGGTACAGCCTTTGGTCGGCAAAGCCTGGAGGTACCCATCCGGCCACAACAACAAACGGGGCGCTCATGGAGGAGCGCCCCGTGGATAGGACAGCTTCCTACAGGTGCTTCTTGATCAATTCCCCCAAGGCCGCCGACGTGTAGGGCTTGAGCACAACATCCCGCACGCCGTGATGCATCAGCTCCATGGTGCGCTCAACGCGCAGGGTGGAGCTGACAACCACCGTCTTGCCCGCAGCTCCGGCCTTGGCCAGTTTGCGCAGCACGCGCGTCGGGTCGGCCTGCGCTAAAGTCGCGTCAACGAAGATGAGGTCAAAAACGTCAGGTTGTGCGCGGTCGTCCGGGACGCGGCTCACGCGACTGCCCGCTGCCTCCAACGCGGTGGTGACCATCCGGCTCCAGGGGTCATCATCGTCTATCAGCAGGACAATTTTACCGGCCGGCAGCTCCGGCTCCGGGATGGGGGCATCGTAAACCGGCAGTTGCAGCTCGAAAACAGCGCCGCCTTCCGGATGATTCCAGGCTGTGATTTTGCCCTCCATCTGATTGAGGATGCGCACAGTCGCGGAAAGCCCCAAGCCGGCGTGGCTCGCGCCTTTGGTGGAGTGGAAAGCGGCCCAGATTTTATCCAATTCGCTTTCGGGAATGCCGGGGCCGTTATCGCTGACGCGCACCGCGACAAATTTCCCGTCGGAGGAAGGCGCGATGCTGAGGCCGATGTGCGGCGCGGGGCGTCCCTCCACGGCCTCCAGCGCGTTCTTGATCACATACGTGAGCGCACGGTGCAGTTGGGTCGCATCCGCCCGAATATAGGGCAGGTCTTCTGCCGCCTCCAACGTGAGCATGGACGTGGCAATGTCCAGGGTCTTGACGACATCGAGAACCACATCTTCCACCAGGACCGGGCCGGGCAGTTGCTCTAAGGCCGGGCCGATAAGGTGTTCCTGCACTTCCAGGATGAGGTGGGCACTGTTGCCAATAACATCGAGGTCCTCCAGGACCGATGCGCGCAGCTCTTCGTCCGCCCCAGTCAGCGCCTGCAGGTCCTCGCGCAGGCGCGAGATGCTGTTGACGATGGGGAAGGCTTTGTTGCCAATCCAATGGATGGCTTCCAGGGTGGCCGTGGCGAGCGCCTCGAAAGTCTTGGTGCGCAGCAACTCGGCGTGCGCCGCTTCCAGCTCTTTGAGCAGGCGCGCGTTGTTGATGGCAACGGCAAGCTGATCCGCCATAGCCTGAAGGCTGGTGATGTCGTCCTCGCTGAAGGCCGCCTCTTCCACGCTCTGTACCGTCACCGCCCCGATGCAGCGGTCGCCAATGATGAGCGGCAACGCCATTTCGGAGCGCGTGTGAGGCAGGTAGGGGTTCTTGAAGTGGACCGGCTCCTCGCCCACGTCCAGGGCGATACGCGCCTTGCGCTGCGCGATGGCCGTGCCAATCATCGAGTGCCCGCCCACGCTAAGTTTGTGCCCGGCAGCGACCATTTTCGCGCCCGCTTCGCCGCGACCGGCACGCAACACGGCCCATTGGCCGCTTTCGTCTACCAGGAACACGCCAGCGTAGTAGAAGCCGTACACATCGCAGATGATATCCACCATCTTGTGGAACAGCTCGTCAAGGTCGAGGATGGAGGTGACGCTGCGTCCGACTTCGGCCGCGGCAGCAAGCAACTGCGCGCGACGTTCGGCGCGCGCCAGGAGCTTCTGGTTTTCGCGGTGGAGATTGGCGTTGTGAATGGCAATGGCCAGTTGATCAGCCATCATCTGCAGTTGGGCGATGTCGTCATCGGTGAAGGCGGCCTCTTCCTCGCTTTGCACCGTCAGGGCGCCGATGACTTTATCGCCGACAATCAGGGGCAGGGCCATTTCGGAGCGCGTGTTGGGCAGGTAGGGATTTTTGAAGTGGACCGGCTCCTCCCCCACATCCAGGGCGATGAGGGCCTTACGGCGACCGGTTGCCTGCCCAATCATCGAATGGCCATCTACCTTGAGCTTGTGACCGGCGCTCAGCATGGCCTGCCCGGCTTCACCGCGGCCGGCGCGCAGTACGGCCCATTGGCCGCTTTCGTCAAGCAAAAACACGCCAGCGTAATAGAATCCGAATTCCTCACAAATCACGTCCACCGTTTCCTGCAAAAGGCGGTCGGGATCGAGGATGGAAGTGACATAGCGCCCTACTTTCGCGCCGGCCTGCAGCAGACGCGCGCGACGTTCTGATAGATTGACAGGTTCTCTGGTCATACGTGACTCCTTTCTTAATCCAGGTCAAGAATGTCATTGATCAGCTCAATCAGACCGGCTTCGCGTCCCTTAACGAAGTAGGCGCGCGCGCCTATTTCCACCGCCCGCTTAGCGCGCCCCACCTCGTCGAAGGCGGTTAAAATCACCACCGGCAGATCCGCCTGACGCTGTAGCAACGCCCCCAGCAACTCTAAACCGGCATCGGGGTTGTCCTGCCCGGAAAGATCGGGCATGTGCAAATCGAGCACGGCGATGTCGAAGGGATTGCCGGCGCGCTGCGCTTCCTCAAAAGCGCTCAGCCCGCTCTGTGCGTCCTCCATCGCTTCCACATCGAACCCCGCGCGCAGCAAGCTTTTTTCCATGCTGCGCCGCACCAGACGTTCATCGTCCACCAATAACACGCGTACGCCTTCAGCCATGCTCACCTCCTCGAAAAATCTTCGGATCGTTCCGTCGCCCCTGGCGAACGGGTTTGCCTGTGCTTTTTGCAGACGCAAGGTCTGTCACAGTTACGATAGGGTGTTGCCATCCCGCACTACGCAATGACCGGCAGGGTGATGGTGAAGGTCGTCCCAACCCCCAGCTCACTCTGCACGGTAATTTTGCCCCCAAGCTGCCCGATGATTTGGGCACAAGCCGGCAGGCCCAGTCCCGTACCGCCACGGTCGCCTTTGGTGGTGTAAAAGGCCATCCAGATTTTATCCAGATTCTCCGGACTAATGCCCGTCCCCGTGTCGGAAACGTCCACCGCCACGGTGCCCGGCTCGTCGCCCAGGCGAACTGTGACGCTCAAACGCTTCACGGGACGACCTTCCATCGCCTCTAAAGCGTTTTTGATGAGATTGATGAGTACCCGGTCGAGCTGCACCGGATCGGCGAGCACCGGTGGCAGATTGGGGACGGCGGAGACTTCCACCGTGACCGTGTCGGGGATCATCATCGCCGCGACGGATTCGCGCACCAGGTCTTGCAGGTACACCTGCGTGAGGTTGCGTTTGCGCGCCGGGCCGATGAGGTCTTCCTTGATGTTCAAAATCGCGCGCGCGCTCTTTTCGATGATCTCAAAATCCTCAAAAATGGACTCCATGCTCAGCAGACGCTGCAATTGCTTGAGCGATTTCGCGCTGAACTCGGCTTCAAGGTCCGTCACATCGAGCACGCCGCGCGCTGCGATTTCTTCCCAGGCCGCTTCGAGCATCTGCGCGTATTTGTGCGCCCGCAGCTCCGACGGGGCCAGCTCTAAAAGCTGCCGTATCATCCAGATATAGCGGGCAATGTCCTCACGGATGCGCGCCACGCTGCCGGGAATCGGCGCGGCGCGGTTGCCCACCCAGTGGATGGCTTCCCCGGTCGCGGTGGCGATGGCTTCGTAGGTTTTGGTGCGCACCAGCTCCTCGTGCGCCTTTTCCAAATCCAGCAGCAGATAAGCATTGTTGATGGCGACCGCAAGTTGATCCGCCATCACCTGCAGGCTCGTCACGTCGTCATCGCTGAAGGCCGCCTCCTCGACGCTCTGCACCGTCAAAGCGCCGATGGCCCGGTCGCCGACGATGAGGGGTAAGGCCATCTCCGAACGGGTGAGGGGCAGGTAGGGGTTTTTGAAGTGCACCGGTTCCTCGCCCACATCCAGAGCGATGCGCGCCTTGCGCTGACCAATGGCCATGCCAATCATGGAGTAGCCGCCAACCTTCAGCTTATGCCCTTGCGCCACCATCTGTGCCCCCGCCTCGCCGTAACCGGCACGCAACACCGCCCACTCCCCACTTTCATCCACCAGGAATACGCCGGCATAGTAGAAGCCGTAGACATCGCAGATGAGGTCCACGGTACGGGCGAGCAGGCTATCGAGATCGAGAATCGAGGTAACGGTGCGACCGACCTCAGCGGCAGCGCGGAGTAAACGCGCGCGGCGCTCCACATCCGCCAGCAAGCGCTGATTTTCCTGATGCAAGCGCGCGTTTCGGATGGCAATCGCCAGTTGATCCGCCATCGTGCGCAGCGCGTTGATGTCGTCCTCGTTGAAAGCATGGGGGAGCGTGCTCTGCACGGTCAGAGCACCGATGACATCGCCCATAGCCATGAGGGGCAAGGCCAGCTCGGAGCGCGTTTCGGGAAGGGAGGGATTTTTGTAATGCGTGGCCTCGTCCTCCACGTCGGAAGCGAGCACCGGCTCACGAGCAGCCAGAGCACGCCCAATCATGGAATGTCCGCCCACGCGCAGACGATGTCCCGCCGCTACCATGCGCACACCGGCTTCCCCGCGTCCCGCGCGCAACACCGCCCATTCGCCGCTCTCATCCAGGAGAAACACCCCTGCGTAATAGAAGCCAAATTCATCGCAGATGATGTTCACCATGACATCAAGCAACTCATCCAAATCAAGGATGGAAGTGACGCTACGGCCAACGCGCGCCGCCACTTCCAACAGGTGCGCACGGCGCTGCGAACGCTCCAGGAGGCGCTGATTCTGCGCGTTCAACTCGGCATTCTGCTCCAGGGCCGCGGTCAGCTCTCGCACCTTCTCTTCCATGCGCGCGACCAGGGTTTGCAGGTAAGCCTCGCGGAAGCTATCGTCCTGTAGCTCCTCGCGCTGACCGCCCAGGTAAGCTGCGACCTGTTGCATAAACTCATCAGGATCAATCGGCTTGGCGAGATAGCCCGAACAGCCGGAAGCCAGCGCGCGTTCGCGGACGTGTTCGGTAATGTCGGCGGTGAGGGCGATAATCGGGGTGTCGGGCAGGAAGGAACGGATGCGCGTGGTTACTTCATAGCCGGAGAAATGCGGCATGTGCAGGTCCACCAGGATGAGGTCAGGCTTGTGTTCGCGCGCGAGTTCAATGCCTTGCAACCCATCCACAGCTTCGAGAACGCGATATTGGCGCGAAAGCAGACGCGAAACCAGACGCCGGACATCAGGCGTATCATCTATACACAAAATCGTGGGCATCGTTACACGGTTCACGCTCCACTCCCTGGTGACGTAACAAGCGGTGCTGCAAGCTCCCCCGTCACTTTTAATTATAGCGATAAAATCGTGAATGGCGAATCCAGAATGGGCAGCCGTGCGAAAAGCCGGATGCTGGAAGCTGGATGCTTGTGGGGCGAGTGCGCAAGTCGTAGCTACCCGCAGGGGGGAGAGCCGCCCGGCGCGGGTTCAAACCGGGTGGGCGACGGCAATGCCGTCGCCCACCCCAATGCCGTCGCCCACCCCAATGCCGTCGCCTACCTGGCCTGTTGATTGAAAGCTGGAAACTGAGCTGTCCTGGCGGTGGAGGTAAGCTTTTACAATTTGAACCAGCTAATAGGACCGATGTAGGTTTGCATTCTAACAAAAGTGTTCGTATAATGTAAATAAGTTAGTGTCGTTCGCCTGGTGTTGAGCATGAATGGGTTGGCTTCACAAAAAGAGAGGGGCACATGATGGAAGAACAGCACTGGCAATCTAACCGGCGCACGCGGATTTACCTCGACGCCATTGCAGAAGTCATCGGTAAACACGGGCTGCACGCCGTTCTGCGCCTGGCCAATCTCGAAGCCTGGATTGAGAATCCACCGGGCTATGACGATGCGTTGCAGGTGAGTTTTGAAGATTTTGCACGCCTGAATCGCATTCTGGAGGAGATGTATGGCCCCCGCGGCGGGCGCGCTCTGGCCCTGCGCGCTGGACGCGCTTCCTTTAAGGCGGCACTGGAGCAGTTGGGCAGCGCAATCGGTCTGGCCGGTGCGGCTTTCAAGCTTCTTCCCCCACGCGCGCGCCTCAAGGCCCTGCTGGATGCGTTTATCAAGGGCATGAGCAAGCAAAGTGACGCGCAGGTTTATCTCACCGAAGAAAACGGTACCCTCCTGTACCACGTCAATCCCTGCCCCGCTTGCTGGGGACGCAACCACGAGTCAAGCCCGGTCTGCCATAGCACAACGGGATTGCTCATGGAAGCTATCGAATGGGCCGGATTGATGGATGATTTTGAGGTCGAAGAGGTCGTCTGCGCCGCCATGGGCGAACATAACAGCGGCGAGTGCGTCTTCGCGTTGAAAAAGGTGTAACGGGTCATGACCCGGCCATAAAAAAGCAAATGGCCGTGGCTTAGAATGGCAGTTTCAGGAAGCACCACCGGTTTAACTCACGAAAGGCGCCGCTAAACACGGCGCCTTTCACAGCGGATGGCGGCTGAACAGGCCCAGGGCTTCCCATCAGGCACGTCCCATGGCAACCCGAAAGGGCGTAGGTAGAGGTGGGCCATAACCATGCCATCACCCACCCGGGCTGAGCGGTGTCCCAACGCTTTGTAGCCCTTTTCATTTCCTGCCCTAACTTTTCACTTCCCAAAGTTATGCTATAGTTAAAACAATGGACCCGGAAATTGAACTGAGTTTTTTCACGCGCCTCGCGGAGCTTCATCGCCGCAGCGAGAAGTTGACCTGGCAGGGGAGCTTGCGCGAGGCGTTGACGCTTTGCGCGGAGCTGATTGGAGCGCCCGCGGCGGCTTTGTTGCTGCTGGATGAAGGAAACGTTATCCTCCACCGCACAAGCTATGGACGCCCCCGGCTTGCCACTCTGGAAAGCCTGTCGGAGGATGAGGCACGCGCCTGGTTAGAGCAGGCACGCGCACGGGCTTTGTGCCCACGTCCGTTGCAGGAGGTCACGCTCTGGCTGCTTCCCATTCCGCCCCATAGCCGGACCCCACTGGGCATGATGCTCTTCGAGGGGGTGCGCGACCTGCCGCCCGATACCCTTAATCAGGCCGCGGCGCTGCTCACTCCCCTGCTGCGCCTGGCTCACGAACGCCTGCGCGGCCCCTTGCCCACCGCAGAGACGCCATCCCCCGCGGAATCTGAGCAAGAGACCCGCTGGATTACACGCCATAATCGCCTGGCGCTGGCCCTGCAGCGCCTTGGACATCTTACCGAACCCCTCGAAACCCTCACCGTGCTTGCGGATATGATGACACAGGCGCTGGATGGTAATCGCATCGGCATTCTCACCATCGTGGATGGTCGCGAGTTGCTCATCCATTACCGCCTGGGCCTTACCGAAAACATTTTGCGCTTGATGCCGGGTCTTTACCGTCAGGAGCTGAACCGTGAGCCGTCAGCCTTCCAGGGCATCGTGCAGGTGATGGATTTGCAGGAGCGCCCGGATGAACTCGGTGCAGTGGCACGCCTGCAGGATGTGCATACCGTGCTGCTCCTCCCCATGACCATCGCCAGCAATGAGGTGGGCCTGATTGTCATTTGCCGCGATCAGGTGCGGCCTTTCTCCCCCGCCGAACTGGCCCTGGGGATGACGCTGGCCAGCCAATCGGCGATTGTGTTGCAGAAGGGCTACCTGTATCAGCAAGAGCACGAGCAACGCGAGCTGGCGCGCTCCCTGAGCAGCGCCGCGACGGCTCTCACGCAAACCATCGAGCTGGAGCGGGTGCTGGATTTGATTTTGCAGGAAGTCGGACGCATCGTGCCGGGGGATGCCTGTAATGTGATGTTGATTGAGCAGGGCGAGTTGCGCGTCGTGCGCACGCGCGGATACGCGGCCTTCGGCGTCGAAGAGGAGATGGCGCACCTCCGTTTACCTCTGACGCTGCCGAATATCGTGCGAATGATGGAAACGCGCGCGCCCCTGCTCATCCCCGATGTAACACAGGACCCTTATTGGGTGCCCAGCGAGGTTTCCTCGTGGCTGCGCGCTTACGCCGGCGCGCCCATTGTGATTGGGCACGACGTGGTGGGTTTCATCAACGTGGATAGCGCCACGCCCAACGCTTTCAGCCTGGAGGATGCTTATCAGCTCAAGGCGTTTGCGGATTACGCGGCGATTGCGCTGCAAAATGCGCGCTATTACGCGCAGGCACGGCAGCAGGCGCGGGATTTGAGCCTGCTGCACACCATCAGTGAGATTTTCGCCCATACAACCACGCTGGCGGAAAGCGCACAACAGTGCGCGGCCCATCTGCACAAGGTTTTCGGCGCCACGTTGACCCTGGTGACGTATCGCACCGAACGCTCCGCATCCCTCCAGGCGGTGGGGTGGAGCGGAATGCCTCCGCTCACGGCGGAAACGCTCGCCGAGGCCCTGAGTGAGCTGGACACGGAGGCGCTTGAACCGACACCGGCGCTGCTCCCCCCGGAGGTGCGGGAGGGACTGCCCTGGCCCTTCCCCATCGGCACCACGCTGCAGATCCCCCTCATCAGCCAAGAAGAAAAAAGCGGGGCTGTGTACCTGGCCTGGCGCGAGGCGCGTGAGTTATCGCCGGATGAGGTGACGTTGTACATGTCCCTGGGACGGGAAATCGGCAGTGGGTTGGAACGCTTGCATCTGCTGGATGAGTTGCAGCGCCGTCAGGTGTACCTGGAACGGCTCAATGCCGCGATTTCGGAGATTAATCAGGCGGTGGGGCAGGAGGCTATCGCCGAGGCGGGGCTGCGGCAGGCACTGCGCGTGGAGGGGGTGGAGCAGGGAGCCTTGTATTTGTGGACCGAGGGAAAAGAATGGCGCCTGCGCCTCCACAAGAACGCACGCGGAGAGGTGTTGCCGCTGCCCGACAGTTTCCCGGCCTCGCGCGCGCCCCAAATCAGCCTGCCGCTGGCGGTGGGCGGGGAGCTGGTTGGGGTGATGAACCTCTACGGGAAAGGGTTGCGCGCCCTGCATCCGGATACGGAGCAGTTGTTGCAGGCGATTGCGTATCAGCTTTCGCTGGCCCTGCAGCGCGGACAGTTGACGGATCGTTTGCAGGAGCAGTTGCGCGCAGCGCATCATCTGTACGAGTTGAGCGCGGCCCTGCTCACCCTGAGCCTGCCGGCGGAGGCGGTGCAGGTGATGCTGCGCACGATGTATGATGTGCTGGATCCTGTCATCAGCGTGGGGTATTACGTGCCCGCTCCATCCGGCTGGATGCGTGAGCGCATCTACACCACACAGAAGCGCAATGAATGGCCCCGCTTGTGGCCGGAGCAGGTCCGCGCGCGGGAGGATGAGCAGGTGTTGTTGGATTCCTGCGCGCGAACGCAGCAGATGGTACGCGCTACGGTTTTCGAGTTGCCGGAGTTGTTGCCGGCGTTGCAGCCTCTGGGTGCAGCACAGGTGGTGTACCTCCCCATCACCTTGCCGACCACGCAACACCACGAGACGGGGCGCGTGTTGGGGGTGGCGGCGCTGGTCTTTAAGGAAGAGCGCGATTTGCTCTCTCATGAGAGTTCGCTACTGGCATCGCTGCTGCAGCAGACGGCGGCTTCGGTCGCGCGCCTGCAGTTGTATCACGCTACCCGCGAGGCCGAGAGCCGCCTGCGCGCCATTCTGGAGTCGTCTCAGGATGGGCTGGTGTTGATCGGGACCGATCTCACGGTGCATTACGTCAATCAGGCTGCGTTGCGGATGTTGGCACTGCCCACGGAAGAAGCAACGTGGGAGGGACGCACCTTAGCCGAAGTGATTTATCGCGCGCGCTATCAGGCGCCGGCCCTGGCGCGCTGGATGCTGGAGCAGGCGCGGACGATGCCGCAGACGCCCCATGAGGCCATCAGCGCCACGCAGGAGTTCGCCACACACGATCATCGCGTCCTGGCGGTGCGGCGGTGGGGGGTATTCCAGGATGCGACGACACCTTTAGGCTGTGTCTTCCATCTGCACGACGAGACGGAGCGCAAGGCGCTGGAACAGATGCGCGATGACTTGCTGCACATGCTGGTCCACGACATGCGCAATCCCCTGGGCGTGATTTTGAACGCGATGATGATGTTGCGCGATCCGGCCCTGAGCGGCATGGAAGATGAGCTGATTTCCATCACGCTCCACAACACGGAGCGCACGTTACGCATGGTGAACACCATCCTGGATATCGGCAAGCTGGAAAGCGGTCTGACGGAGTTGCGGCGCGAGCAGGTAGCCCTGACGCGCTTCCTCGAACCTGTCGAAAAGATTGTGCGCGTCTCCACGCGCGAGTTCAGCTTTGAGGTGGACTTCCCGGCGGATTTGCCGCCGGTGGACGTGGAAGCGGAGATTATCGAGCGCGTGTTCCAGAATCTGGTGGATAACGCGCTGAAGTTCATTGCCGGTTCGCCGGCGCGCCTGCGCATCGCCGCGCGCGCCGGGGATGGCGTGGTGCAGGTGGAAGTGTTCAACACGGGCAAGCCCATCCCGCCGGATACGCAGACCTGGCTGTTTGAAAAGTTCCGTCCCGGCAAAAGCGGGGCGCGCGGTTACGGCCTGGGCCTGGCCTTCTGCCGTTTAGCGGTCGAAGCGCACGGCGGCAAGATTTGGGTAGAAAATCAGCCCGATGGGGTGAGTTTCTATTTCACCCTCCCGACAGCGCACGCCGAAAGCGCCTGAGCAGAGCGTAGGCGCAACGGGCGCTCACGCGCGGCGCGTTTCCCCGATGCCCTCATCGGCCCAGCACGGTCACGATCCCCATGCAGGCCAGAATCATCAGCACACCCACGAGCACAATGCCAAGCAAGAAAGCCAGGGTGACGCCGGTATAGTTGAAAAAATCCGCCCAGGTAAAGCCGGTGCGCTTGTCCATGACGCGCGGCTGCAGGCGCTTGCCGCATTCCGGACAGCGCTCCGTGCCGTCAGCCACCATGGTACCGCACTTCGGACAGAACTCAGGCATCAACCACCTCCCACTTTGACCCCCGCCGTGAGGGGGAAAGTCTCGCTGATACAGGCATAGGCCATGTGCGGGGTGTTGTGCGCCATGCCAATGCGCCCGTTGCGATCCACGATGATGATGCCGCCATAGCCCCCTACCCGCCGGTAGAGCAGCTCGATGAGCGCCTCGGCGGCTTCCTGCGCGTCCATGCCCTGACGTAGAAAATCGCACGCCGTCTTGGAGGCGACGATGCGCATCAGTGGCTCGCCCCATCCCGTGGTCCCGGCAGCACCGCAGGCGTTATCGGCATACGCGCCACATCCCACCAGGGGTGAATCTCCCACGCGACCGGGCAACTTGTTCGGCGTGCCACCGGTCGAGGTGGCGACGGCCACATTGCCCTCGCGGTCGCGTGCCACCGCGCCCACCGTGTCGCCAGATGGGGGTTCTAACGGACTCCAATACTCATCGCTGTGGGGATCATCCACCTTGCCGAGCAACTCCGCCGCATCGCACAGCGGAAATCCCTGCGCCTGCGCGAAACGCTCCGCACCCACTCCCACCAGCATGTGATGAGGCGTGCGCTCCATCACCAGGCGCGCCAGGGAAATGGGATGCAGCACGTGCTGCACGGCTGCCACCGCGCCAAAGCGCAGCGTCCGCCCATCCATGATGATGGCGTCCAGCTCCAGCTCGCCGGCCTGATTGTAGTAAATACCGCGTCCCGCATTGAACGTAGGGTCCTCCTCCAGAAGGCGTACCGCCGTCTCGACGGCATCCAATGCCGACCCGCCGCGCTGCAAAACGTCCCATCCCGCCTCCGCAGCACGACGGCACCCCTCACGGAAAGCCGCCTCAAGCCGCGGCGGCACGTACCACGCTCCCCCATGAACCACCAATGCACAACCGCTCACGTCCGCCTCCTTTGCGATGGAAAGGCATCTATCACGGCCTTCCCATTATAGGTCAGCCTGAAAGCTTATCAAGCCGCACGGGACGCGCAAAGAAGGGGCATCCCCAGGGATGCCCCTTCTGAACCATACTCAGCAGCGCTGAATCAGGCCTGAGACGCGACTTCGGCGAGCTTGTCGAAAGCCTTCGGATCGTTGATCGCGAGGTCGGCGAGCATCTTGCGGTCAATGGCCACGCCCGCGCGCTTGAGACCCGCCATCAAGCGGCTGTACGAAAGGCCGCGCTGACGGGCCGCCGCGTTGACGCGCACAATCCACAGACGGCGCAAATCGCGCTTGCGGTTGCGGCGGTCGCGATACGAATAGGCCAGAGCCTTCATCAGGGCTTCGTTAGCGCGCCGATACAGGCGATGGCGCGTGCCGTAGAACCCCTGCGTCAGGCGCAGAGTCTTTTTATGACGACGATGGGTGCGATAACCTGCTGTAACTCTCACGTTAACCTCGCCTTATTTCTCGTCAAGATAAGGGGCGAGCCGCTCGACGCGCTTCTTCACGCCCGCGCTCTCGACCACAATCATCTTATCGTACGTGCGGCGCACGTCCCTGGACTTCTTGCGGCGCAGATGGCTCTTGCCCTGATGCGTGCGCAGCAAAATACCCTTCCCGCCCTGCGTCAGGCGGAAACGCTTTGACGTAGACTTATGTGACTTAATTTTAGGCACGTTCCTTCCTCCCCAGCATACTTACTTCCGTTTTGGCGCTAAAACCATCAGCATCGTCTTGTTGTCCATGATCGGGGCCTGCTCAATGACACCGACTTCGCTGACGGCCTCGGCTATCTGTCTCAACTGCTCCAGAGCAATCTCCGGATAAGAGGCCTCGCGGCCAAAAAAGCGCACCCGCACCTTGACCTTGTTCCCTTCCTCCAGCCAGCGCTGAATATCACGAACCTTAAAGGCCAGATGGTGCTCATTGGTTTTCGGGCGCAGGCGAATCTCCTTCACCTCGATAACCTTCTGCGCCTTGCGCGCCTGCCGCTCTTTCTTTTCCTGCTCGTAAATAAACTTACCGAAATTCAGAATGCGCGCCACAGGCGGAGTCGCATTAGGCGCCACCTCGACCAGGTCGAGATTAAGCTCAGCCGCACGGCGCAGCGCCTCCTGTAAGGGTAACACCCCTAAATTATCGCCATCCGGGCCAATGACCCGCACTTCGGCGGCCTGAATTTCCTCGTTAATACGATAGCGTTCTTTGCTAATGAGTCCCTCCCGCGAATCCACCTGTGTTAGAAAGCGGGGCTATAATAACATGAAATAGCCTTCTGTCAAATGCCGTCAGGGCGTGGGCGTCGGCGTCGGCGTCTCGGTTGGCGTGGGCGTCTCGGTCGGCGTCGGCGTCTCGGTCGGGGTGGGTGTCGCGGTCGGCGTCGGCGTTATCGTCGGCGTGGGCGTTGGGGTTGGGGTGATGGTGGCCGTCGGTGTTGCGGTAGGTGTCGCTGTGGGAGTCGGGGTTGGCGCCAACAACGTAATGACGACACGCGCCTCAAACCGTGCCCCGCGCTGATTTTCCGCCACCACCCGTAACGTGTACACACCCGGCGCGACGTCCTGCACCTCCCAAATGGCCAGGATGTCCCCCTGTACCGGCAGGTTACGCGGACCGGCAATGAGCGTCCAGCTTTGGGGCTCCATCCCCTCGCCGTATTCGACCACGTACTGCTTCAATTCCCCTAACACGACGCTGCCGTAAATCTCCACCGTCTCCGGTGGCAGCAGGCTACCGTTCATCGGCTGCGTGATTTCCACCCGCACCGGCGTACCGTCCGTGCAGTAGTCGGTCGGAGCGATTTCGTAACCGTGATCCGTCGCCCAGCGCTCCAACCAGCGCCGCGCCTCCGGGTCGGTGATATGGCCGACCACCAGCATCACCTTTTCGACAATCGCATCCCGGCAATCCTGATTCGCCAGCTTCAGGCTGTTGCCGTCCAGCGTCACGCGCTGGAACCAATCCATTTCCGGACCAGGCGGGAGCTGATTGCTCTTGAAAATGTCCGTGCGCAAATCCGGGCAATAAAGCGAGGGCGTGACCCCCGAAAGCGCACAAACCTGCCGCGAAACAATACCGGTTGGACGTGGGAAAGGCGTCGGCATCCGCCCCTGCGCTTCGTAGTAACGGAGCATCACGTTATGCCAGATAGGCGCAGCGCCAGCAGAGCCGTACACGCCATCCATGGGCGTATTGTCATTGTTCCCCACCCACACGCCGATGGTCAGATCGGTGGTATAGCCAACCGTCCAGGCGTCGCGATAATCGTTAGTCGTGCCGGTCTTGGCGGCCACCAGACGCACCTCCGGCGCGCGCTGCCATTCGGGGATTTCCAGCAAGCTCGGACAGCGGAAGACTTTGCAGCGCGCTTTCGGGTCAGCCAGGATGTCGGTGATGAGATAGGCGTGTTCGGGCGTGATAACCTGCTTTCCAACCCGCGAGCGATTATCCAGCAAGATGTTGCCGTTGGCGTCCTCAATCCACAGGATGGGCGTCGGTTCGATGTAGTATCCGGCATTGGCAAAGGTAGCATACGCGGCGGTCAGCTCCAGAGGCTTCATTTCCGCGCCGCCCAAGGTGATGGCCAATCCGTACTGTGGGCGCTCATCCGAGGGGTATTCCGGGCATTCGAGATGCGGCGAAACGATCGAGGTTGCGCCGAGGCGTTCCGCCATCTCCAATAAACCATCTACCGTAACAAACTCCAGCGCCTTTACCGCCGGGATGTTGAGCGAATTCGCCAGGGCCTCACGCAACGAAATGGGACCGCGGAATTTGCCATCGCTGTTGGTGGGCTTGTACACCTGTCCCCCACCCAGGGTGTACGTGACGGGCACATCCCACAGGATGGTAGCGGGCGTCCAGCCTCTTTCCATCGCCGCGAGGTAAGTGAGGGGCTTAATCGCGGAACCGGGCTGCCGACAGCGCACGGTCACGTTAACCTGACCGCCCAGGGTGTCGCTGTAAAAATCCGCGCTGCCCACCATGGCGCGGATGTAGCCGGTAGTGGGTTGGATGGCCACCAGCGCGGCGTTGTTCACCTTGCGCTCGCGTAACTGCACCACGCCGGTATAGACTTCCTCTTGCGCGATGGTTTGCAGCGTGCGATCCAGGGTGGTGTGGATGCGCAACCCCGGCTCGCGGTAGAGGGCGTCGGGACCGAGCTGCGCTTCCACATACTGCCGCACGTAATAGACGAAGTGCGGCGCAAACAGCTCCTGCACAACGTGACGCTTGAAGGTGTAGCCACGCAGCTCTTCCGCAGCCTGCTGTGCCTGTGCGGGCGTGATATGCCCCGCTTCCACCATGAGGCCGAGCACCACTTCCTGCCGCTTCAACGCCGCATTCAAGCCACCGCCATAGGGGTCGTAGTAGGCCGGCGCCTGCGGCAATCCGGCCAGGAAAGCCGCCTGTCCCAGGGTCAGCTCGCGCGCCGAAACGTTGAAGTAAGTCTGCGCCGCGGCCTCGATGCCGTAAGCCAGATTGCCGTAGTTGAGGTTATTCAGGTAGATTTCGAGAATCTCATCCTTGCTGTAGCGGCGCGTCAATTCGGCAGCGAGGACAATTTCGCGGATTTTGCGCTGCGCACTGCGCTCATACCGCTCTTCCTGCGAAAGCAGCAGATTGCGCGCCACCTGTTGCGTGATGGTGCTCGCACCGGAGACAAACTCCCGCTCCTGCAGGGCGTAATAGATGGCGCGCGCCAGGGCCACGGGACTGAAGCCGGGATGGTTGTAAAACTCGCGATCTTCCGTGTCTATGGTGGCTTCCAGGACGTAAGGCGAAATCTGATCCAGCCGGACGTAAGTGCGCTTGCCACCGGAGGGATCAACAATCTCATCCAGGACTTGCCCGGAAGCATCGTAAATCAGGCTTGTCGCAAAATGCAACTGCCGCGCGCGCAACTCGTCAGGTGAGGGCAGCTCGCGCGCGATGGAATGATAGCCGAAATAAGCCACCATCAAGCCGATGAAGAAAAACAGCACAAAAGCAATGGCAAAGCCCAGGAAAAGCTTCTCCCATGGGAAACGACGCCGCGGTTTTGCAGGCGGAGCCGGCGGCGCGGCAGGCGGTTGTGCCGGACCGCGGCCTGTCGGCTCGATGGGTTGCGTGGGAAGGCGGCGCGTCGGTTCGGCGGCGGGCGGCTGCGTGGGGAGGCGGCGCGTCGGTTCGGCGGCGGGCGGCGAGGCCGGCGACTCTGGCGCCTCCGGCGGGGCGGCTGGCGCCTCAGCAGGCGGAACGAAGAACTCCACCGGCTTGTAAGGCCGGGAAGGCGTCGCAACCTGTGGCCGGGGCGCTTCCTCCTGAGGCGGCTCGCTGGCTTCCGCTTCCGGTTTTGGGCTCATATTCTCTTCTGGTGCGTTCATCCTCACGCCTCCTCCGTAAAATCAGCCCAGCTCAAAATGGCACTTATGCGTTCCCTCGGCCACGCACCACGACCGTCCAGCTACCTTTCTGGACTTCCTCGTCGTGCTGATTGAGCACCGTCACCTCGAAGGTGACCAATCCGCCCGTATGGCCGGGCAGAGCGCGCTTCTTGCTCGCCATCAGGCGCGCGCGGATGGTATCGCCGATCTTGACGGGGCCGCGGAACTTCCACTCGATGCCGGTCAGCGCGTCCGCTGTACCCTCCAGCAGGCCTAACCGATAGGCCAATCCGCTCACGATCGAGACCACCAGCAAGCCGTGCGCGATGCGCTCACCGAAGGGCTGCTGCGCCGCAAACACCGCGTCGGTGTGGATGGGATTGTAATCCCCGGTCATAGCGGCGAACCACACCACATCCGCTTCGGTGATGGTGCGCGCCATCGTCTCCACGGTGGTATTCAGCTCAATATCCTCAAAAAACAAACCCTGCTGCATGATTTCCTCCTTGCTCACATGATTGCCTCAGCATCCAGCATCCAGTTTCCAGTCGAAAGGCCAGGGAAACAACGGCACTGCCGTCATCTACCCGGTTTGAACACACCCCGTGGGTAGCTACGACTTGTGCGCTCGCCCGCCAAGCATCCAGCTTTCACGCCACCTCTTGCGCGATGCGCTCAAACAGCCCCTCATACGCCGCGGCGATGGCGTCGGGGGCGTAGCGGGCGGCGATTTCCTCGCGCGGACGCAGGTAGGCGGTGCGATTATCCAGCACGCGCAGGATGGCCTGCGCCAGCCCGTCCGCATCCCCTACCGGCGCGATTTCGCCCATGCCGGTTTGCAGGACCGGCTGCCGCACGCCGGGCAGATCGCTCGCCACGCAGGGCGTGCCGCACAACATGGCCTCAATCTGCACCAGGCCAAAAGACTCGGTCGAGTTCAGGCTCGGCACCACCAGCACATCCAGCGTCGGGAAGAAGGCCGCCATCTGCTGCGCGTCGAGCACGCCCAGGAATTTCCAGCGTCCCTCTTCTTTGTACTGATGGATGATGGGCCACAAGCGCCGGAAATACGCTTCCTCGCCCAGCACGTCCTTAAACTGCCCGGCGAAAAGGATGCGCGCCTGCGGATAACGCTCCAGAATGCGCGGGAAAGCCTCCAGCAGCACCTCCACGCCCTTTTCCGAAGCGAAGCGCGCCGCCATGCCAATCACGGGATGCTGATCTTCCGGGTTATGCATACGACGGAAGGCAGCAATACCGCCAGCGCCAATCTCCGGCAGCTCCACCGGCGGTGGGATAATCGCCAACTTGTCGGCGTAGCGCTGCAAATAGGGCGAATGCTCCGCGAAATCCTGCGTGTAAGAGACGATACGATGGGCAAAGCGGCCCGCCGCGAGATTGGCCAGGTCAATAGCGACGTTCGCCGCGCGATTGAACAACCCCGGCGGCATCTTCAAGTCGCAGTGATAGGTGAGCACCGTCGGCTTTTTGAAGAGCTGTCCGCGGAGCGCAATGCCCGCCGCGTCGAACTGCGGCAGGTGCACGCTGATGACATCCGCCTCCCGCGCCAGGCGCGTCGCCAGCAGGCCGATGGTGGGCATAATAACCCCCTTGCTGATGCGAAACAGCACCGGCGCGCGCACGACGCGCACCCCGTCACGCTCTTCCTCGTAGGGCAGATCGTGCAGGTAATGGGAGGTGAGCACCGTCACCTGATGCCCACGGCGTGCCAGCGCCTTCGCCAGGCGCTCTACGTAGATGGTCAATCCGCTCGTGTGCGGACGATAATAGGTCAAAGCTATCAAAACACGCATCCGATCACCCTTCCAGCTTCTTGCTTCCAGTTTCCAGCCTACCCGTTCCCAAACAGCGCCCGGTTTTCCTGCACCCACGCCACCAGCCGGGTTACGCCTTCGCGCACGGAGACGCGCGGCGTCCATCCCAGCTCGCGCTGTGCTTTGCGGATGTCGGAGATATAAACCCGCTGATCACCAGGGCGCCAATCCCCCCACTGCACCGGGATGGGACGACCGAGCAGCTCCTCCAGCAGCGGACCGAATTCCCGCCAGACCGAAAGCGCGTTTGCCATCCCCCCACCGAGGTTATACACGCGCCCGGCCAGCTCTGCGCCGCGCTGCAACGCCATATCGTAAGCATCCAACAAATCTTCCACGTACAATAAATCGCGGATCTGCTTCCCATCGCCGTAAATCGTGACGGGACGCCCCAACACGGCGGCAATCACGAACCACGCCACCCAGCCCTGATCCTCGATGCCGAACTGACGAGGGCCGTAGATGCAGGACTGGCGGAAAACCACCGTTTTGAGACCGTAGATGCGCGCGTAATCGCGCACGTACTGATCCCCCGTCCCCTTGCTGCACCCGTAGGGCGAATGAAAATCGAGCGGCTGCGTCTCGGCACAGCCGTGAGGGAGCGCCGCATAACGCCAGCGCGTCGCCTCCTCCACCACCGGCACATCCTCCATCCCGCCGTACACCTTGTTGGTGGAGGCATAAATCACCACCGGCTGCCGCCCGGAAAGGCGCGCCGCTTCCAGGACGTTGAAAGTCCCCAGCGCGTTAATCTCGAAATCCTCGCGCGGATGGGTCACCGAAGTCGTGACGGCCACCTGCGCCGCCAGATGCACCACCGCGTCCGCGTCGCGCAACGTCGCCGTGAGCAGCGCCGCGTCGCGCACGTCCCCGCGCACAAAGCGGAAAGCCCCCGCGCCAAAGCTATCGCGCAGCCAGCGCAGATTCGCCTCCGCGCCGCGCCGCGAGAGATTATCGTAAATCACCACATCCTCACCGCGCGCCAGCAGACGCGCCGCGTAATTGGCGCCGATAAAACCGGCCCCACCGGTAATGACGACCCTCATACGCCTCCTGTTCCTTCCACCGCCCCCACCGGAGCGGATTGAGATGTCGCACGCAGCATTCCCCAGGAAAGTCCCCACACCCCCATCATCACCACACCCGGCAAGGTATTGGCCAGATACTGCAGCGCGTGCACCACCAGCGCGTAACTCACGGCTGTTGACTCCGCCAGGCCAAACCCCTGTGTGAGCGCCACGCGAATCGCCAGATGATACGGCCCCACGCCCCCCGGCGCGGGCGTCGCCACTCCCAGCGCCGTCGCCCAGGTCAACACCGGCCCGGCGAGCAACGGCGCCTGAGGCGCAAAAGCGCGCAGACTCATGTAAAAGTACAACGACTCCAGCCCCCAAATCAGCGCCGTGAGCGCCAACGCTCCGGCGCTCTGCCGCGGCGAGTGCAAAACGCGCAGCCCTTCCTGCACCTGCGCGAAAATCCGCTGCAAACGTGCGGGCAGGGGCACATGCAAACGCGGCAGGGCTATCAACAACGCTAACAAAGTCAGGGTGAGGATGAGGATCACGCCTCCCCAGGGCCACCCGTTGAGCGCAGGCAACAACGGGGCGCTCAGCATCAGGAGCAGCGCCACCGCAGCCAGGTCCAGGGTGCGTTCCAACGCCACCGCAGGGAGCGCAGCCCAAAACGGGACGGCGGCGCGGCGCGTCACCAGCCAGGCGCGCAGCGGATCACCGGCGCGCAGCGGCAGCAGATTGCTCACCGCGTAGCCAATCCACATCACCCCGACCGCATCACCCAGGGCCAGGGCACGGTCCAGCAGCAGGCGGAAGCGCAGCGCACGCACCAGCAACGCCGCGAGGAAACAGCCCGTTGCCAGGATCAACCAGAGCGCCTGAGAAGCGCGCAACGCTGTCAGTAGCCCCGGTCCATCCACCCCACGCAAAGCCAGGGTTAATCCTGCGGCGCTTATCCCTAAGGCCAACACCCAACGCCATAATGATGATTTCACAAGGACGATTATACCATGAGGGCCGGGAAGTGCCCATCATGCCCCGTCCGCTCAAAGCGAAGGCAGGCTCCATCTTCTTTCCCTGTCGCTGATGTGCATGTCAACCGGAGAAAAAGCCTCCTGAATCGCGCCTGCCTCTCCAGCTCCGGCTTAACCTTCGCGTTCATCGAAAGCACGGAGCAAGCTTTGAGATCATACATTCCGCACCCCAAACTGGCGGAATTCGGAATATTGGGTAATCTTGGGCTATGAACACAGAGCAAACTTTTGAAACTAAACGCATGGATCACCTCGGCATTGTGGCCGGAATTTGTCACGAGATCGGGCTCATCGAAGCCATCAATCAGGCCGTCGGCCCTTGCGAACGCAAGGTTAGCTGCGGGGCTGCTGTGCAGGCTATGGTCTTGAATTGCCTGGGCTTCACCAGCCGGGCCCTGTACCTGATGCCACAGTACATGGACAACAAGCCGGTTGATCTGCTGATCGCCCCGGGTCTGGTGGCCGAAGATTTCAACGATGACACCCTGGGGCGTAGCCTGGACCAGCTATTTGAAAGCGGTGTGACCGAAGTCTTTGCCCAAGTGGCGGCGCGGGCGCTGGCAACTTACGGCATCGAGCACCGCTTCTTTCATCTGGACAGCAGCAGTTTCCACCTGCATGGGCAGTATGCGTTGGAGGAACCGAACCTTGAGGCGGTCGAGATCACTTACGGCTACTCGAAAGATCATCGTCCAGACCTGAAGCAGGTGGTCCTCAACCTGATCACAGCACACCGCTCGCAGTTGCCGGTTTGGATGGAAGTCCTGAGTGGCAACCAGAGCGACAAGGAGAGTTTTCCCGCCACCATTCGGGCCTTCTGCCGACAGTTGAAGGACGGAGGTCATGCTTTTTTCGTGGTTGACAGTGCCTTGTACAGCGCTGCCAACCTGAAGGAATTGGAAGGCATCCGTTGGCTGACGCGCGTACCGGAGACTCTGACCGAGGCTAAACGACTGGTGGTTGAAAGCGAACTACATGAAATGACGGAACGGCAGGATGGCTACGCCTGGCTGGAGGTGTGCAGCAACTACGCTGGTGTGCCCCAACGTTGGCTGGTCGTCCATTCATCGGCAGGAGCGCAGCAGGAAGAAAAGAGCCTGTTGCGCCAGGTGGAGAAAGAAGAAAAAGCCGCGCAGAGCGCCTGGCGTAAGCTGATGGCCCAGACTTTCAACTGTCAAGAAGATGCCGAAGCGGCTTTAGCCGAAATCCAGAAGAAGTGGCAATACCACCAGGCAGAGGCCACAATCGTGGCGTTAACCGGCTACCCCAGGCCCGGCCGTCCAATGGCAGGCACTTCTCCTGATCTTATCGGTTACAAGTTGGAAGGTCGGGTTGTCCGTTCAGAGCAAGCCATACTCCAGGCTCGACGCGCGTTAGGGCGTTTCATCCTGGCTACCAACGAACTTGATCCGGACAGGCTTTCTGCCGAGGCCATGCTCTCCCAGTATAAAGCTCAGGCGGTTTCGGTCGAGCGTGGCTTCCGTTTTCTTAAGGATCCGCTTTTCTTTGCCGACAGCCTGTTCTTGAAGAATCCTGGCCGCATTATGGCCCTTATCATGGTCATGGTCTTAGCGTTGTTGATTTACGCGTTAGCGGAGCGCAAACTGCGCCTGCAGTTAGCTGAGACTGGAGAAACGATACGCAACCAGGTTGGCAAGCCGACCCAAACCCCGACCATGCGCTGGATTTTTCAACTCTTTGAGGGGATTGACTTGCTGATCGTTAGCCAAAACGGTCAGGTGGTGAGCCGTCAGGTGCTAAACCTGAAACAGGAACACCGGAATATACTCAGGCTGCTCGGACCTCCGGTGGAAAATTGCTATGTTCTAAGATTTTAAGGTGCGGAATGTGGG
>DAOUBT010000041.1:0-48766 GCA_034432595.1 Anaerolineae bacterium
GGCGGTACCGGTATCCCCAAGGTTCTGCCTGGGCTGTGCCAGCCATAGGCTGGCGGTACCGGTATCCCCAGGCTCTGCCTGGGCTATGCCAGCCAGAGGCTGGCGGTACCGGTATCCCCAGGTTCTGCCTGGGCTGTGCCAGCCAAGGACTGGCGGTACCGGTATCCCCAGGTTCTGCCTGGGCTGTGCCAGCCAAAGGCTGGCGGTACCAGCATCCCCAGGCTCTGCCTGGGTTATGCCAGCCAGAGGCTGATAGTACCGGTATCCCCAGGTTCTGCCTGGGCTGTGCCAGCCAGAGGCTGGCGGTACCGGTATCCCCAGGTTCTGCCTGGGCTGTGCCAGCCAGAGGCTGGCGGTATCAGTATCCCCAGGTCCTGCCTGGGCTGTGCCAGCCAGAGGCTGATAGTACCGGTATCCCCACGCTCTGCCGGGGCTGTGCCAGCCAGAGGCTGGCGGTACCGGTATCCCCAGGCCCTGCCTGGACTGTGCCAGCCAGAGGCTAAAGTAAGCTGTCTACCGTCATAGAAGCCTCATTCAGGCGCAAAGCGACACATCCGACGGGTGTACCTTGCCGCAGATTATAGCATAGGGAAAAAGAGGACTAAAAATGTCCCGCGGATCACGCCATCCCCCACAGCCCGTTGTGCGAAAGATGCAAAAAACACTTGCGCTCCTGCTCCCATTCTCCCCTACTTGGGGTATAATCAGACCAGGATGCAGAAGGGAGGGCTCATCCGATGCAGACTTTATCCGTGATTATTCCAGCCTACAATGAGATTAAAACGATTGCCACCATTCTTGCCCGCGTTCAGGCTGTTCCCTTAGATATTCCCATCTGGGTGGGGGAGGCGCGCGCCGAAACGGTGCATCTGGAGCGCGAAATCGTGGTGGTGGATGACGGTTCGACGGATGGCACGCGCGAGTATCTGGCTACCCTGGAAGGCCATCCTGGCATCAAGGTCACCTTTCAACCCCACAATCAGGGCAAGGGCGCAGCCGTGCGCACCGGGTTGCAGGCGGCTACGGGTGATATTTTGCTTATTCAGGATGCTGATTTGGAGTACGACCCGCGCGATTATCCGGCGCTGCTTCGTCCTATTCTGGAGGGGGTGACGCAGGTGGTGTACGGCTCGCGTTTTCGCGGTGGGCCAACCAAGGCTATGTTCTTCTGGCACATGCTGGGCAATCGCTTCCTTACCTTTGTCACGAACCTCCTGTACAATACCATCCTCACGGATATGGAGACATGCTACAAGGTGTTCACGCGCGAGGTGAACAGCAAGCTGGCGTTGCGCGCCGACCGGTGGGGCTTCGACCCGGAAATTACCGCGCAGATTCTCCGTCGGGGTTACCGCATCTACGAGGTGCCTATCTCTTACGCTGGGCGAGAATTTGCCGAGGGTAAGAAAATTTCCTGGAAAGATGGCTTTACCGTTTTGTGGACGTTGCTCAAATACCGTTTCATCCGTTTTTAACCGCTACGCTTTCGAATAAGCGGAACTTCCTGCCATAAGGAGAGGCTATGTTAAGCTGGATTAAGCCCATGATGCGCGATTATCTGCAACATGCGAGCGCGCGTGATATTGAACTGCTGTTGGATGAGGCGCTGGCGGGTATGGGGGAGCGTTTCACCCCGTCCGAGCGCGCGGAGCTGATGACGCGGATTCTGGAGCAAGCCCTGCCCCGTCTGCTGGAGGGTCTGAGCGAGGCGGAACGCCGCGAATTGGGCGCGTCCTGGCGTGCTTTGCTGGAGCAAGAAGGTCTGTAAGCCATGGATACGCAGGCTTTGCTCCATGAATTACAGCATCCGAATTTGCCTCTTGCGGGGCTGCCGGAGGGCAGCATCTGGCCACGTTACGATGGCCTTTCGGTGGGGAATCTGCCCGCGACGGTGGGTTCCCTGCTGGGCGTGACGCCGCCCGCCGGGACGCTGCCGCCGCTGCGCGCCGGGTTGCTGGATGACCTGGCCGATGGCGTGCGGCGTGTGGTGCTGGTGCTGGTGGATGGGCTGGGCTGGTTGCGGTTGCAGGCGCTGCTCGCGGAGTATCCGCAGATGGCTTTGCGACGCCTGAGCGAACGGGGACATCTCCTGCCCCTGACAAGCCTCTTCCCTTCGACGACGAATAACGTGCTCACCGCGCTGTGGACGGGGATGCCGCCGGCACGCCATGGCCTGATCGCCTACAACCTCTACTTCCGCGAGTGGGGCATGGTGCTGGAGGCGATTTCATTCTCGCCCTACTTTCGCAGCTTTGCGGGCGATCTCGACCGTTGGGGCCTGATTAACGAGGACTTCATTCCTGCGCCGGGGTTGGGGCAATGGTTGGCGGCGGGCGGCGTGCCCACCGAGGTGGTGATGGGGGAGAAAATGATCGGCTCGGCGCTTTCGCGCATCAACTTCCGCGGTACGCGCCGCATCTACGGCTATATGACCGGCTCCGATTTCTGGCTGCATCTGCGACGCGCGTTAGAGCGCAGCCGCGATGATCGCCTCTTCCTGTACGGCTACTGGGCGGCGGTGGACACCTTCGCGCACCGCTTTGGGCCGTGGGATGAATCGAGTGTGACCGAAGTGCGTTCCCTGGATTATCTGTTGCAGGAGGTGTTCCTGAACGGGCTGAGCCGCGAGGCACGTGCCGGGACGCTGTTCCTTCTCGTGGCCGATCACGGGCAAATCCACACCCCGTTTGAGCACATCTTCATCCTGGAGCAGCATCCCGCCCTGCGCGACGCGCTGCTCCTGCCGCCGGTGGGTGAGGCGCGCGTTCCCTTCCTCTACGTGCGCGCGGGGAAGGCGCGCTTTGTGCGCGAGTACCTGCAGGAGCACGGCGCGGATCGTTTCGCCCTGTACGCGCGTTCGGAAGTGTTGCGTTCGGGTTTGCTGGGGCCAGAACCTTATCATGCGGAATTAGGCTTCCGCTTAGGGGATTGGATTGGCTTTGCGCGCGGGCAGCACGCTCTGGTGGCTACTGAGAACGACGCGCGCCGCCTTTCGGGCCGCCATGGTGGTCTTTCAGCGGAGGAGATGCTCATTCCTTTGCTGGCAGTGCGCCTGGATTAAGGCGTGCCGGAATGTTGTGAAGTAAAAAATCCTTTTGGGGAGGTGACCCATGGAAGTTGATGTCATGTATCGTCCGTCTTACGCCATTGCGCGTGTGCGGCTGGCGCCGAATGAGGCCCTGAACGCCGAAAGTGGTGCCATGGTCGGGATGTCTGCCGGGGTGCAGGTCGAAACCAAAGCGCGTGGCGGTGTGCTCAAGGCTCTGACGCGCTCGGTGTTGGGAGGGGAGTCTTTCTTTATCAACACCTTCCACGGTGGCCCGCAGGGTGGGGAAGTGCTGCTCGCGCCTTCCCTGCCGGGGGATGTTTCGGTGTTGCCGCTGCAGGGCCATTCCCTGCTGGTGCAATCCGGCTCCTACATGGGGTCTTCCGAAGGCATCGCGGTGGATACGAAGTGGGGTGGCGCCAAGACCTTCTTCGCGGGCGAGGGCCTGTTCATGCTCAAATGCTCAGGGACAGGCACGCTTATCCTTTCGAGCTATGGCGCCATCCACGAGTTGGTCCTGGCCGAAGGGCAGAGCTACACCGTGGATACCGGTCACTTAGTGGCCTTCGCCGAGACGATGCGCTTCAACGTGCGTTCCATCGGCGGTTTGAAGTCGCTCGTCTTCAGCGGGGAGGGCCTGGTGGTGGACCTGTACGGGCCGGGTAAGGTGCTCCTGCAGACGCGCAACGCTCAGACCTTCTTGAGCTGGATTATTTCCAAGATTCCGAAATCTTCTTCGTAAGGGGGCGCGGGTCATGCAGGAAGTGCGCTGTGTGCTGGTTGGATTAGGCAATTTGGGACGGCGCTTCTGCGAGATTGTGACCCAGAAGGATGCGTTGCTGCGGGAGCGGTACGGTCTGGCGCTGCGTCTGGTGGCGGCAGCAGATAGCCGCGGAGCAGCAGCGCGTCCACAGGGCCTGGCGTGGGATGAGGTGGCACGTCTCAAACGGGAAGGCGGTTCCATTGCCGACTATCCTGACGTGGGGCGCGCCGGCTGGCGTGCGCAAGACCTCGTCGCTGAGGTGGAGGCGGATGTCTTGCTGGAGGTGGCGCCCGTCAATCTGGCGCAGGGGGGACAGCCCGGCCTGGATTGCGTGCGCACCGCCCTCAAGCGCGGGATGCACGTCGTCACTGCCAATAAGGCGCCGATTGTGCTGGCCTATCCTGAATTGAAGGCGTTGGCGCGCGCTCAGGGAAAGCAGTTGCGTTTCGATGGCACGGTGGCGGGCGGTTTGCCGGCGCTCTACATCGGGGAACGCGATTTGCGCGGGGCGACTATCTTCCGCATCGAAGCGGTGCCAAATCTGGTGACAGGGTATATCATGGACTTGCTGACGGCAGGCGAAACGTGGGAGGCCGCGCTGGCGCAGGCGCGCGCCGAGGGCGTGCTGGAGGCCGATGCGAGCTGGGACCTCGATGGCTGGGATGCGGCGGCCAAGCTCGTCATTCTCACCAACGTGGTGTTGGGGTATCCGGCGCGCCTTGAGGATGTGCAGCGCAGCGGCATTCAGGCTGTGGATCGCGAGGCGCTACAGGCGGCGCGACAGCGCGGCTATCGCTACCGTCTGCTGGCTCAGGCCGAACGGAACGACGCCGGTCATTACACGCTTACGGTGACCCCCGTCCCCTTACCGATTGAGCATCCCCTGGGACATTTAGGCCGCAAACAGATGGGGGTGGTCTATTACACCGACATCTACGGCACGGTAACGGCCATCATCGAGGAGCCGGATCCGGTGCCCTCGGCGGCAACGCTCCTGCGCGACTTGCTGGCGATTTACGTGCCGTAGGGGGTCCGTGCGGGCCGACCGCTCATGCTCGGAAGTACCAGAAAACCAGCTGCGTTGAACGTGTTCGCTCAGGTGGGCGAATCCAAACAAAACAAACACCGCGCGGGGAACTTTCCCGCGCGGTGTTGTTGCAAAACGGGTTTTTACTGAAGTTTGGCCAGGATGTCGTTGGCTTCGAGGATGAGGTAATCCTCGCCATCGAGGCGAATTTCGGTGCCAGAGTATTTGGCGAAGAGCACGCGGTCATTCACCTGCACGGGGATGCTCTCATCCGTGCCAACGGCTACGACGACGCCCTGCTGCGGCTTTTCCTGCGCGTTTTCGGGCAGGATCAGACCACTGGGGGTGCGTGCTTCCGGCTTGAGAATTTTAATCAGAACGCGAGTTCCTAAAGGCTGGACGTTCATACTACACTCCTCTTTACGTTGGATTTAGCGCAGGCCAAGGGCCGCGTCAATTTTTGCACGATCGAAACCGACGATGATTTTGCCGTTGATGTCAATCACGGGCACACCCTGTTGGCCGCTGCGGCGCACCATATCACGGGCCGCGATGGGATCGCGCGAGACATCAATGTCCTTGAACGGGATGCCGCGCTGCTGCAAATAGCGCTTTACGGCATGGCAATAAGGGCAGGTCGGTGTCGAAAATACAATCACACGAGCATTGGTTGTCATAGTTCCCTCCCACAATATGTTTCAGTTTAACGCTTCTGGTGTTCCTCATCAGATTAGCAAGATTAAATATACACAAATTCTCAAATTTGTCAAATAATCAGAAGGGCCATCTTTTTTATTCGCCTGGTCCCGACTGATGAGGGGCAGGGTTAATGGTGTTCGATGGGGAGGCTGAAGCAGAAATCGCTGCCCTGACCCACCACGCTATTGACCCAGATGCGTCCGCCATGGGCTTCAACAATTTGCCGCGCGATGATGAGGCCAAGGCCAGACCCCGTGGCTTTTTGCTCACTGCCGGGGACGCGCGCAAATTTTTGGAAGAGCTTGCTCAGATGTTCCGGCGCGATGCCTGGCCCCGTATCGCTTACCATCACGTGGATCTCATCCCCGCTGCGGTGGACGCGCAAGGTCACCGTATCCCCAGCGTCTGAGTACTTGATGGCGTTGGAGAGCAGGTTGAGCAAGACCTGATGCAGTCGCTTGCTATCGCCGATAACCGCTGGCAAATCGGGCGCAATCTCTGCTTGCAGCGTGATGGCGTGTTTTTCGGCCAGGGGACGGACCACTTGAAGGGCGAGGTCGGCAACTTCGGCCATGTTGAGACGCTCCCGCGCCAGGGTCACGCGCCCCGATTCCAGGCGGGCCAAATCGAGGAATTGATTGACAAGTTGGGTCACGCGCTCGCCCTCTTGCGCGATGATGGAGGCGAATTGCCGATGCATGTCCGGTGGCAGCTCCTGCCGCTGCAGCAATTCAGCGTAGGAGATGATGGCGGTGAGGGGCGTGCGGATCTCATGCACAACCTGCGCTACCCAGTCGCTTTGTTGGAACAAGCGCGCATTTTCGACGGCCACCGCGGCCACACTGGCCAGCGTTTCCAGGGTCTCCACATCTGCCTGCGTGAACAGGCGGCGACTGCGCATCGTCAGCGTCTCGATGACGCCGATGACGCGCTCTCCGAAGACCAGCGGCGCGGCGACGATGGACTGGGTTGGATCCACAGCGTTGATCACAAACATGCGCTGGTCGGATTGGGCGTCTTCCACGATGACGGTGGTGCGGTTTTGCACCACCCATCCCGCCAGGCTGTTTTCGATGGGAACCAGTTTGCCCTGCAGGGTCTCTGTATCCGGGCCGGAAACGGCGGCAAAGTAGAGATTTTTGCCGTCTTCTTCCAGCAACAGAATGGAAGCCCCATCGGCATCGGTGAGTACGGTAGCGGCTTCGACGATTTGCGCCAGCAGACGCCGCATCTCCAGCGTTGAGTTGAGTTGCCGGCTTACGGCGAGCAACTTTTCCAGCGTAGCGATACGCCGTTCGGGATTGGGTTGAGTCGTGTCCATATTGGCTCCAGGGATACCATGAATAAACAGCTCAAGGCGGGTCGAAGATGAGCTGATATCCCTACTTTACTATGAAACGCGCTTAAAAGCAATCGCCACCCGCTCAGCCGTTCTCATGTCGAAGCCTTCATTACAATCGTCGTTGACGAGTTCGCTGTCGGGGAGCCGGGTGGGCGATGGCTGGGTGGCTAAGGCCGGGCAGGCGAAGGCCCTGCCGCTATCCACCCCTTTTGAGCCTCAAAAGGAGACTTTGGCCTGATTAGTCCGAAGCTTTCAGCGCCGGGCAGCATAACAATGTTATCTCTTTTGCCGCCAGCCTCTGGCTGGCGGCATCTCAGGCGGAAGGCGGGGATACCTGCGAGAGCTTCATGAAACGCGCAGACGCGCTCGCGCGTCTGTCAGCTACTTTGCTGAATCGCATCTACCACCAGTTGAACTTGCTTCATCATCAATACGCCGGGCTGTTGTAGCACCATTGGAATGCCCATTTCCAGGCTTTGGAAGGCCAGCTCGGGGGCGGGTGGGATAGCGGCAATGAATGTTCGACCCAACTTTTCCTCAATGACGGAACGTGTCATGGTAGCAGCAGTTTGGATGCGGTTGATCAGCACAATGTTGACCTTGTTTACATTGATATTGGCACCGTGCATCTCATCCAACAGCACCCGCGCCGCTCCCATCCCCAGCTTGGTAGCTTCGATGGTCAGGATGATTTTATGGGCGCGATGTAGCGCGTCCAGATTGACTTTATGCAGGGCAGGGGAAAGATCCACCAGCACCCAATCGTACTCGCTCAGGGCGTAATCCAACACGGTGTGCGCAATGCTTTCAGGCAGCTCTTCTTGATCGGTATGACGCGCCGTGTTGAGCAGAAGGTGAAGACCGCTGCTGTGGGTCACGACTTGACTGGTGAAAGCTTCGAGCGTGAGAGCGCCCAAACCTTTTTTGGCCAGATTTTGCAGACTGCCCAGCACCGTGAGGTTGAGCTGCATGCCCAGGGTGCCGCCGTAACGGGTCATCTCGATGAGCAGCACCTTCTTATCTTTGGCTGATTGCGCCAGCAAGACGGCCGCATTGAGCGCCAGCGTTGAGTTGCCTACGCCACCTTTGGCGGGCAGGAAGGCGATTAACCGCCCGCGCGCTGGCGGTGCGGCCTGCGTCGTTTGTTTGCGTTGCAACATCACCTGCACGCGCGTCACCAGCTCGGCGGGGTGGATGGGCTTGGTGAGATACTCATCCACCCCGGCCTGGAAACCGGCGATTTTATCCGCCACGCCGCTTTTGGCGGTAAACATCAGAATCGGAGTGGCTTGCGTTGTCGGATTCTGACGCAACCGGCGCGTGACCTGATAGCCGTCCATATCGGGCATCATCACATCCAGGATAATCAGGTCAGGTGTCTGTGTGGCGGCTTTCTCCAACGCTTGCATGCCGTTGTTCGCCGCGATGATCTGATGGCCTTGCCGTTCCAGCATCAAGCCGACCAGCTTCAAAGCATCTACATCATCATCTACAATGAGAATTTTAGCCATGATTCCCTCCTGCGTCTTCATTATAGACCAGGATATCCCATAAACGAATTACAAACTGGTTAAAGGAATAAAAAGAATGTTGCACGCTCATACCAACATGCTGAGGAGGACCAACACCGTAATCAAAAAGGCCAGTGCCAGGGTGGGCTTGAGCAGGGCCTGCATGACGCGCCCTTCCTGACCCTCCAGCCCCACCGTGCTACATCCCACAATGATTTTGGCCGGGGCAAAAATAGACCCGATGGCCGCGCCCGCGTTGTGTGCGGCTAAAAGCCACGTGACGCTGACGCCCAATTGCAAAGCCATGTTCCGTTGAAAAGCGCCGAATAAGACGTTGGAATTGGTGTTACTGCCGGTTACAAAGGCCCCCAGCAATCCAATCCAGGGCGCTAAAGGGGCATAGGCCAGGCCCAAAAGGGATGCCGTCGCATGCGCGAGACGGTCCATCATGCCACTGCTTTCCATGGTGGCGGCCAGACTCACCATAGCCAGCAAACCCACAGTGCTGATGAGCTGTCGGCGGTTGAAGATTTTACGCATCAACGTTTGCGCCGTGCCGTGAGGCAATTCGCCGCGCCAGCGTGCTCGCAGGTAGCACAGCGCCGCCGCATAAATGAGGAGCGCGCCGGCATGGCCCAGGATGGCAATGCTGCGCGTTGTTCCGGCGGGCATCCGCCACCCGCGGGTTGTGACGGTTTCTGGCAGAGCCACACGCAAGGTCAAGGCCTGCAAGAAAGGCAGGCGCTCGGCTATCAGGATGAGGACCACAAGCAGGGCATAAGGGCGTAGAGCTTTCCAGGCCAGGGGTAGCCAGTCAGGCGAGGTCAGGGTGGGGTGATGACGAATCAGGCTCACGATGGCGACCAGCATTCCGCTGAGGGTACCGACCATGGCCGCGCCGTGGGGCCAACCCAGCACCGCCGTCAGGAGTTGCATGCCGCTCATCACCAGTGTGAGCGCAACCAACCAGCGCCATTGACGGCGCAGCGCGTCCCGGCCTCCTAGCAAAGCCATACCGCTCGCTCCGCTCAGGAAACATACCGGCACAAGGAAAAGGGCCATATCCAGATTGAGTTGGACGCTGTTCACCCCGCTGGCCGTGACCAGCGCCGCATAGGAGGACCCCAGCGATCCGAAGGAAACAGCCCAGGCGTGGCCCAGGGAAGGGAGCGTAACGGCTAACACGGCGGGGACGTTTAAGCCCATCAACAAGGGAGCGGTCACCGCTACCGGGACACCAAATCCACCAACGCTTTGGAGGAAAGAAGCGAAGAGCCAGGCCAGCAGCAGGACCTGCGTCTCATACTGCGAAGTGAGCTGGGTCAGCAGTTGGGTCAGCGCATGGATAGCGCCGGTGGCCTCGGTGACGCGGTAGAAGATGAGCGCCCCCCAAATAATGTAAAGCACGTAGAGAGCTTGAAAGAAACCGCGCACCTGTGCCCAGAGCAACACGTCAAAAGTTGCACCGAACTGCAGAATGGCCAGGAGCAAAGCCAGGAACCAGCTCACCAGTCCGGCCTGTGCGCCGTTCCAGTGTCGGCGCAACATCAGGTACACCATCAAGCCCAGAGGGATAATCGCGCTGATGGAATCTAACAAGGGCATCATTCAGGTACGCTTCAGGAGGCGATATTGAGCGTAGCAGGCCAGCGTGAGGACAACGTAGGCGCCGAAATAGAGCGTGTCGGCTATGGCCGTTAAAACGAGGGATTCCTGATACAGGTTAACGCCCTGAAGCCAGGCATAAACGGCATCGGCCAGGGCGAAAAGCAGCAAAGCCTGCCAGGGACGTCCCCAGCGCCCGCTGCCGAATTGTCGCGCCAGCCACAGGGACGCGCCGGCAATGGCCAGGTCAGCCAGCGGATAGAAGGCATTGATAAAGCTTGCCCACCAGCTTTCTGCACCCGGCAGCATCCCCAGGATAGCCGAACCGGTCAGAATAGCGAAAAGCGCCAGCAGCAGGATACGTCGCTCAGCGCGGGGTTGTGCCCCCAACAGGAGGCGGTATTGGGTCAGCAGGGCGGTGGTGAGAAAAATGTAACCGCTTATCCAGAGCGCGTCTCCCAGGGATGGGGTGGGGACTTCACCCACAAGAAGTTCGTATCCCAGCCAGGCCAGCTCGCCACCGGCCCATAGCCCCAATCCCCAACTAAAATGAAGCCAGATGCGCCGCGGTTTCTCTGTAGCTTCGAATTGTTGGGTGCAACGATAGGTGAACCAGGTTGCCAGGACTGCGGCGATAGCAATCAGGAAGTCGGTGTAAAGTGTATTCTCTTCCTGCAAAGCCAACCAACCAAAACCGATAAGGCTCATCAGGCTAAGAATCCAGGCGGTTACGGGTAGGCGTGTCGAAGATGACATATTTATTCCTCTATACGATGAGCATCCAGTAAGCTCTGGTAATCCGTTGACAGACGGGAACGGGCTTCCTGGAAGATATCTCTGCTCAGGCGCGGCCCAAGGACATGTTCCATATGAGCTAAGAGCGATGTGTTAATGGTTCGAATCAACGCCACCAACGTCGTCTCATCGAGAGATTCGCTGGTGATTTCCCAGCCAAAAGGCGTAATGCGTGCCGGAGCGCCCCGGGTCATCAATTGGGTGTTCAGGTTGAACAGGGCACTGTTGACCAGGTGCTGTCCGACCAGATCGCGGTAGCGCGTCAGGACTGTCAGTAAGAGTGCGTTGTAAGCCTGCACCAGAGAAACAGGCCCCGGCGGAGCTTTTTCTTCTGCCTTACGTGGATAGTACCATTCTGCAATCACGGGGTCCTCTTTTTGACTGTAGAAGAGTGAAAGCGCGTTACTGCCTGTAAGAATGCGTCCTTCCTGGACATGAAGAACGTGCTGAGGTTGGGTTCCTGGTGTTAACAGGAGGATACTCTCTCCTTGCTTCCATAAGACCCGCAGCACGCGCGACTCCGGTGTATCGCTTTGCACTCCACGGTACAAAGCCGGAAGATGGACGGAAGGCAGGGGGGTTGGAGGTGTGCCATCCAGGAGCAAGCGCATTAACTCCACACCCGCGGAAGGCAGCTCTACCATCCGCACCAGCAGACTCGGCGTCGTCCATTTTTCCAGGGCTTGTAAAAGAGAAACCGGGATGAACCGTCCATCAGGCTCCTGCAGGTAAGCTTGATAGAGACTACCATCCCGAAAGAGCAGAAAAGCGCGTTGTTGTCCGCCTTTTTCCTGCACGCTCAACATCCCGGACGTGCGCAAGGCCTGATATCTCTCACACGCCAACCCCAGGTTGAGCGTGGGGATCTCTTGATAGGGTGCTGGAACGTGTGCGAAAAGGCTTTCCACCGTTTCCTCGATGTCTCTGCTAAAGATAAGTTCACGGCATCTGTTCTGCCTGTAGCCATAAGGAGTGAGACACAGATTTTCACGGATGGATGAATACGGATGGGCTTTATCCGATCGAAAATCAGCAACGTCGTGTTAATCCGTGTCCTGAAAGATGCCAGGCTGAGCAGTTATAACGTCACGTTATTTTCAAACGACCGATTGAACGCGAAAATTTATGAACGATTAAGGCGTAATTTTTTTTTGTTGCTCACTGCTCTCTACGTAGAAAGCGGATGAGCTTGCTCTCATTTTACTTTTTTACCTGGATTCGTCAAATGGTTGATCTGAAGTGCCTGTCCCTTCACCGTTGGGCACCACTTCAGTTGAAGCGCCGGTCCCGGTTGGTGAAGGCCGGTCTGAAGCCTGACCGATGTCCGAACCTCATGAGGAAAAACAAAAAAGTCCCCCCATGCTGGTGGGGGGACGGAGAAAACTTTGAGAATCTGGTTTGTGTCGCTCAGGTTCAGCCGAGCTTCTATTCAGATTCGTAAATCTTCGCCCGCAGCATGTTGATTTCGCGTTGCAATTGATTATCATACTCTAACTGCGAGCGCACGCGATCATAGCCGTACAGGACGGTGGTGTGGTCACGCCCGCCGAGGTACGCGCCGATTTGTGGCAGGGAGAGATCGGTCTCCTCGCGCAGGAGGTACATGGCAATCTGGCGCGGATGGGCCAGTCGCCGATGGCGCTGTGCGCTGCACAGGTCTGCCGGGACCAGATCGTAGAACTCGGCAACCACCTGCAGGATGCGCTCCGGCTCCACCTCCGGGCGCCTGGAAAGGACACCGCTTAGAGCCTGTCGTGCCATATCTACCGTGAGAGGTTGCTCTGTGGTACGCGCAACTAATAAGACGCGATTGAGCGCGCCTTCCAGCTCGCGGATGTTGCGCTCGATGTGGGCGGCGATGTAGTTAAAGACTTCCAACGGAATCTGCTCGCCCAGCGCCTCGGCTTTAGAGCGCAGAATCGCCATGCGCGTCTCGAAGTCGGGCGGCTGAATATCCACCTGCAATCCCCACTCGAAGCGCGAACGCAGGCGCTCTTCCAGCGTGACCATGGCCTTGGGTGGACGGTCGCTGCTTAAAACAATCTGCCGCCCGGTTTCGCGTAGCGCGTTGAACGTGTGGAAGAACTCTTCTTGCGTGCTTTCCTTGCCAGCAATGAACTGTACGTCATCCACCAGCAACACGTCCGCGCTGCGGTACTTCTCCCGGAACTGATCCGTGGTCTTGGTCATAATCGCCTGAATCAGGTCGTTGGTAAAGGTCTCGGATGTGACGTATACCACCTGAAGCTTCTTGCGATAACAGGCATGACCAATCGCATGGAGCAGGTGCGTTTTGCCCAGTCCTGCACCACCGTGGATGAAAAGAGGGTTGTAAGCCTGCGCGGGCTTATCGGCCACCGCCATGGAAGCTGCCTGAGCCAATCGGTTGCCCGGACCGACGATAAAGGTGTCGAAGGTATAAAATGGATTCAACCCTGGATCGGTCACCTTCCGCTCCTCGGTTTCCAGGTCTAACAGGGAAGGGGTGGGGGCTATCCTGGCTTTTCCTTTGCCCCTGGCTTTTCCATTCCCATTGCCGTTATATTGGTCCCAGACGACAAAGCGGGCATCCATGCGGCCATCCCCGCTGATGTGCGCTAAAGCGCGGGCGATGCTGTCTGAAAGGCGCGTCTCCAGCCATTCCACAGCGTACCCGTTCTTAGCCCCTATCAGCAAGCAATGATCATCTTCGACGCCGAAACAGCGGGTATCCCGCAACCAGGCGTTAAAAGTATCGGGCGGGAGCTGGAGTTCCAATTGTCCCAGCACGCTTTTCCATAGAGCTTGAGCTTCGGATAGACTCATCATCTTGTTTCTCCCGATTCAGGGCGCAAAAATCCCCCTGACAGGTTGTTTGAATTTAAACTGTCGGGCTTATGGGAAGGTGATGGCCAGAGGTTGGCATCTCCCCACGCTTTTTATTGTACCCGCAAATGCCTCTTTGCGCAACGGGTAAAGGCGTTTTTTCGCTTAAAACTCCATAATTTTAATTTTGCATTTAACCCTGTGGAAAACAATCTGTATTAACGCTATCTGTGGCGGTGGCAAGCTTGCCCACCCTCTATAGATGGGAAACCACCTGTGGAAAACCCGTGCGCGCCACGGCTAAATTTTGCGCGCGCAAAAGCTATTGTGTCAACACCTGTTCTTCACTCACTTTGCTTGATGGATGCAGAGGGAGACTGACGTAAAACGTGCTGCCCGGGCAGGCAACTTCATCATAGCCGGGGCTTTCCACACGGAGCTTGCCGCCATGCGCTTCCACGATACCCTTGGCAATGGCCAGCCCCAAACCCGGTCCGCCGCCCTTAAATTTGGTCTTACCGGAAGAGTGCAGGGCTACCTCTCCTGTCTGGTAGAATTTGGTGAAAATCAAAGACTGATACTGCGGAGCGATGCCGATGCCGGTATCGCGTACCCACAATTCCACCCCTCCGTCGTTGAAGCCCTGTTCGCCCGCGGCCAGCGGACGCGCGCCCAGGGTAATCTGCCCCCCATCCGGTGTGTACTTGATAGCGTTCAACACCAGATGGTACATGACCTTACTCAACGCTTCCGGATCGCCTTCAATGATGAGTCCCTCCGGCAGGGCCTCGACCTCCAGAGTCTGCCGCCGATCGCGGATGGCATCGGCAAAACTCTCGGCGGTGGTTTTCAGCAGATGGGCCACGGATACGGGCACGAAACTGAGCTGCAGCATGTTGCTATCAATCTTGGCCATATCCAACATGCTGTTGACGATTTCATGCAAACGGATGGCGCCATCATGAATGCCTTCAATCATCTGATGCAGCGTGGGATCGGCCTTGATTTTCTCATTTTTCATCAAAATCTGACTGAACCCCCGCAGCACCGTGATGGGCGTGCGCAACTCGTGCGACGCGACGGTGATGAAGTCGCTCTTGGTGCGGTCAAGGCGTTCCAATTGCTCGTAGGCGCGGGCGAGCTGATCGTAGAGCTGCGCGTTTTTCAAGGCGATAGCGGCCTGACTGGCAAAGGCCATGGCCAGGGCAGCCTGTTCTTCGTTGAAGGGGTTGGGGGTTTCGCGCGTGAGCGAAAGCATCCCGATGATTTCATCATTGGAGCTGATTAGCGGCACGCCCATCCACGAGCGGGCGAGCGGCAATCCAGGGACATGTTGCCAGTCGGGACGCTGAGAAACATCCGGCACAATCAACGGCGCGGCAGAGCGGCGCAGGTTCTGATACACATCATCACTCTTGATGGCGACGCGAATCTGTGTGGGATTGCTGCCAGGAGGAAAACCGCGTGCCGCCACAATGACCAGATCGTTGCCTTCCTGCAACATCATGGAGCCGCGGTCGAAGGGGACAATGCGCGCCAGGCTATCCAGCACCAGCTTGAGCACGGCGTTGACATCGAGGGTTTGCGAGAGGGCGCGGCTGACCTCATACAGCATCTCGCTGAGCAGACGCCGCGAGCGCTCTCCTGAATAGACCTGTGCGTTGTGGATGGCAATGGCAACCTGATCGGCCAGGGACTCAAACACCCGCACATCATCCGGCGTAAAAGCCTGCGCCTTGTTGCTCTGCAAATCCAGCACCCCCAGCAGGGTATCCCCCATCTCAAGGGGTAGCACCAGCTCTGAACGAGTCTCCGAGATGATGTCCACACTGACGTAGCGGGGGTCTTGCGTCACATCGTTCACACATGCCGTGCGACGATGCTGCGCTACCCATCCGATGATGCCTTCTTCGCCGATTTTTAGTTTGAAGCGTTGTTCAGTGAGCCAGCGCCCAGCGCTGCCCGTTCCGGCGCGTGCCACCATGTACTGACCGTCCTCACTCATCAAGAAGATGCCTACAAAGTAGTAACCAAAGCGTTCTTTGATGAGTTCGGCAACTTCGTTCAAGACCTTATCCAGGTCGAGAATGGAACTGACGCTTTGAGCGACCTCAATCAGGGTCTTGAGCTGAATCGCGCGGTGCTTGATTTCCTCCTGTTGTTGGAGTTGCTCTTGCCGCAGCACTTCCAGACGGCGATAGGTACGCACACGCGCGTTGTGGACGATGTACCCGATAAGTGCGCTGATGCCCAGCACATAACGCAACGTGATCCAGGTCGGTGTTTGCGGTGCGCGGAGATAAGATATGAGTGCCCAGGCTACTCCGCTCCCCAGTGTGACGCCCAGATACCAGGGGGTGGAAAGGAAAAAGAAGCCTATGCCGGTGAACAACAATACCATGTAGATGCTGAGCATCGGATCCAGGGAGAGATACAGATGGGCGAGTACATTAAACGCCACCAGAATGGCGACCATTCCGATGGTAGGGTGAGCATATTCGGGCGAAAGTTTATGGCGTCCTAACCAGAAGCGCAATCCCACTAACACCAGGCCACTCACGCCATTGATGATAAGCATGGGAATCTCAATTTTATCGGGGAAGATCACCGTGGGAATGGCGCGGTAATGCGTGAAGGCCAGGAAGATGAACATTAGACCCAGGGCCAGCACCGCCGGATTCAAACTCTCCATCACGACAGTCTGCAAAGCCAGCTCCATGGCCTTGCGGTCGTAACTCACTTCATCTTTCGTCGGCGCAAAGACGAAACGTAACACGTTACGCATGATAGCCCTGATCCCGGTCATAGGTGCTCACCCTTTGGTGCTCGAATTTAATCTGACACTTCATCTTAAGTTTACAAAACTATTATACTCATATTTGCTGGAGATAGCAAAGCTTTTGGGCAACAAAATAGTTGCAATTTGGCGACTACCGTCCCAATCCCAGCCCAATGCGCGCCAGAGAAAGCAGCTTGAAGGGGATGGGACCAACGGGCACGTCCAACTCGCTTTTATCGCACACCGTCGAAGTATTGGCCGCTTGTACCCGTTCCCGCAGGGGTTGGAGCGCTTGCTGCAAGGCTTCCCCGGTGTAGCGCGCGCTCAGCGCGTCAATCTCGCGCAGCAAGGCGCGTGCCTCGATAATGCGCGCTTCCGTTTCCGCCGCTTTAGCTGCGCTGATCAGGCCATAAGCTCGCTTAAGCCGATTTAAACGCCAACCGGCTTCGTAGGTGGTTTCCGCCAGAGTGGCGCGATCCATCCAACGGGTTTCGTAAGAGAGGATATCCTTCCACGTAGGGGCCAGGAGCAACTGACGATGGTCTTCCAGGGTAAAAGCCCGGCGCAGGTAACCCACCTGCTCCGCCCTTTCGTAGGCCACACTGCCCGGGTCCAGGAAAGGTGCCAGCGGCGAGGTGAAGGGAATCAGCCGCCCATCGTCAAAACGCTTAAGGAGGTGTTGACAGTAAGCGACACTTTCAAGGGCCGAAGCTGGCGTCTGTTGCGGCAGGCCAATCATGAAGAACAGATCGAAGCGCCGCGCCCCTACCTTCAGGGCTGCGGCAATCGTTTGTTCGATGCCCTCGTTACTGAAAGGTTTGCCACATGCCTGCCGCACGGCAGGGTCGTGGGATTCCGGCGAGAACTCAACGATGAAATCCGGTAAAGCCGCTGCCAGCTCCTCCATATAAGCCTCATCCGTGGGCCAGAAAAACTCCACGATAGCCGTGCCGCGGAATCCCTGCACCGCGCGGAAGAAACGCTGCGCGTAACCCATCCCGGCCTGACGCAAATCCCCCAGGATGAAAACTGGCCCGCGGCTCAACCGCCCGATGCGCTTGACATCTTCAGCCAGACGTTCCGGGCTACGGTAAGCCGGGCGTTCACGTCCGATAAAATGCTTGCCTGCAAACGCCGAGCCACCACAAATCGTGCAATGTTGCGTGCACCCTTTCACGCTCAACGCGGCCATGATGGGATATTCCAGCCAGTGGCTGAAAGGCACGTAATTGACCAGGTCGAGGCTACGCGCGACTTTTTGCACCATGGGTATATAATCAAACGTCAGGGCATCCAGGTCAGTGGGGCAGTAAGTCTGTGGGTTGATGTGGATCCCGCCTTGCGCGTCGCGCCACGTGAGATTGGGCACATCCGCAGGCGGCGTCCCTTCAAGGATGTGCGCCATCAATTGTCTCAGCGGTTCTTCCGTGCTATCGCCACGCAGGACATAATCCACGCCGTACCGTTCTATCAGCTCGCGATGGAAATAAGTAGAGCTATAGCCGCCCAAGATGATAGGCGTTTGCGGATGATAAGTGCGCAATAAGCGCACCACCTCCAGGGCGCCGTGTGCGTGAGGCAGCCAGTGCAAATCCACCCCAAAGGCGCGCGCCTGCAGGTGCGCGATCATTGCCTCCGGGTCGAAACGCGCGGAACGTTCCATCCGTGCCGCAAGGTTGATGATGCGGACCCGGTAGCCATGCGCTTGCAAATAGGCCAGCATCGTGCTGAACCCGATGGGATACATATCAAAAATCGGTGTTGAAGGTACTAAATCGGAAATGGGCCCCCACAAGGTTACTTGTTTGCGGAAATCCATGACACTCGGTGCGTGCAACAGGATCAAATCGTCCATAAAGTCCTCGTCGGTTGAATTTTCAGGTCGTATTGTACCACGTTTGAAGGGGCTTTTACACCCTTGAAAAGGCAGCTGCTCAGGTGGTGGCATTGCCGTCTACCTGAAGAAACGTTGGTTTTTGCCGGGAGCGATTCCCCCACGACCTGCTACCTTTATACGCTTAGTATTTAGCTTGACTTGACTTGACTTTATCTTAACTTTGCAGTATTCTTTTTGTTAGAATTTAACGATCACCTGCTCATAGCGACAGGAGGCCTACATGCGCGGTAACCGGACTTTACTTCTGATTGTGCTGGTTGTGGTGGTGTTAGCGGGCGGTTTTTTTGCCTGGAGAACGTTCTTTCAGCCTGCACCACCGCCAACAGTGACCGAAACGCCCACCCTCACCGAGGAGACGCCGACACCGGTTCAGGAAATTGAAATTGTCGTCGCGGCGCAACCAACCGTCCCGCGCGGCTGGCAATTCTCGCCCGACGATGGTGCCGTGGTGCTCATGCCCTGGCCGATTGACCGGCTTCCGCTGGGCGGGTATTACACAGACACCATGCAGCTCAACGGCGCTTTCTTGCGTGTGGATGTGCCACGCGGTATGCCCATCACGCCGGACATGCTTGCTTTTGGCGCCGGTACAACGGCCTTGCCAGCTTCTGAGGCCTCTTTGTTTATGAGCGGGCGACGTGCTTACGCGATTCCGATGGATACGCAAGGGGCGTTGGGCTGGATGATTCAACCCGGTGACCATGTGGATGTCATCGCAGCCTTCAAGCTGCTTTGGGTGGATGCCGAATTCCAGACCCCGCTCCCGAATCAGTTCATGGCTGTGCCAGTGGAAGCTTTCACGGGCGGCACAGGGTCGGTTGTGGGCGGTGGTCCCACCATCATGCAGGGTGTTTATGGCCGCTTCGAGACTCTTCCCAACGGCGTGCCTATTCTGGTCCAGCCCTCGGATAAGGCCTTGCCTTCGCTCGTTGTGCAACTCACCGTGCAGGATGCGATTGTCTGGCACGTTGGCCTGTGGGAGAAAAAAGAACCCACACCAACCGCGACGGCGACGATAACGGCTACGCCTGCGGCTCCTCTGGGTGGTCTCGGACAGGCGCCCACCGCCGAGCCGACGCCGATTCCCATCGCCACTCCAGAATTCACTGATATTGATCTGGTCACCTTGCTGGTACCTCCCCAGGATGCTCTGGTGCTCAAGTACCTCATGGAAATGGGTGCCGATCTGGATCTGATGCTGCGTCCGGCGGGCGAGACGGCCGATCTGGTGTTGACCGAACCGGTCATGCTCCGCTACATCATTGACCGCTATCAGATCCCGGCCAGCATGTCCGATCTGCCGGTGGCGCCGCTTGCCATCCGCGAGCCGATTACCTTGACGCCGTTGCCGACGCCGACACCGCCGCCACAATAAAGCTAACGAGGGTTGGGGTATGCCAAAAATTCGCGTCATGATTGTGGATGATATAGCGGAAACGCGCGAGCAGCTCCGCAAGCTGATGTCATTCGACGCTGACATCGAAGTCGTGTCCATGGTGGGCAGCGGCGAAGAAGCCATCAAAGAAGCGCCTAAAGCGCTGCCCGACGTGGTGATTATGGACATCAACCTGCCGGGCATGGATGGGATCACGGCTACCAGTAAGCTGGTTGAACTGGTACCGGGCGCGCAAGTCATCATGCTCTCGGTGCAGGGGGATATGGATTACCTGCGGCGCGCCATGTCTGCCGGTGCGCGTGATTTCCTCACCAAGCCTCCCCATGCCGATGAGCTGATGGATACGATCCATCGCGTCTACAAGCAGCGGCAGCGGCTGGGTCCGGCCGTGCAGGCTCCGCAAGCCGCTGGGGTAGGGGGAATGCCCGCGGCGCAGGTCAAGGTTACGCAGGGCAAACTCATCACCTTTTTCAGCCCTAAAGGTGGAGTGGGGTGCACCACCATCACGGTCAACACAGCCATCGCACTTCGTAACCTGGAGCCGGAGGCTAAAATCCTGGTGGTGGATGCCAGCCTGCAATTTGGGGATGCTGCCATCTTCCTCAAGCTCCAGCCCTCACGCACCATTGTGGACCTGGCGGGGCGCGTCTCCGAATTGGATACGGACCTCTTCAATAGCATTGTATTACCGCATCCTTCGGGGATTAAACTCCTGGCTGCCCCGCCCGCGCCGGAAGAGGCAGAAATCTTGCGTGCCGACGGGGTGGAGGACAGTGGCGCCTCCAAGCGCATGAAGGCTATCCTGGACTTTGCGCGGCGTGAGTACGACTACGTATTTGTGGACTCCGCGCATGTGGTAGATGACATCGCGCTCGCTGCCCTGGATCTCAGCGACCTCATTATCGGCATCACACGTCCGATCATCCCCGAAATTCGCGGGTGTCGTCTCTTCTTCGAACTGCTACAAAAATTGGGGTATCCGGTTGAAAAACGCGGTCTGGTCATCAACGGCGTGGACGTGAAGCTGACGGGGATTCAACCTGAGGCTATTGAGAAGGCGCTGTTTGCCGCCATGGCGCGGATCCCCCTGGACGAGCGCGCCGCGTTCCAGGCGGCCAATTACGGTGTGCCGGTGATGGTACAGGGGCCACGATCCCCCATGGGAATGGGCTTCACGGCCCTGGCGCAGGCCATCCGCGACCGTTTTGTGGAGAAACCGGCAGAAGAGACCATAGAGGTTCTTAAACGACCTGGTGTCAGTCGTGCTCTGTAAGGGGTATTACGGTTGGAGCTATGGGTTTATTTATAATGGGGGTGAATAACCATGTCGCTTTTAAGACGCATTGAAAAAAAGGAACCGCAAGCCGAAGATAAAGGGCGCGCGCCTGAACCTGCTGCGCCACGGCCAGCGCCTGCGCCTGCGGGTGCGGATGCGCAACGACGAGCCCCTGCTTCGCCAGCGCGCGATGCCTATGTAGACTTGAAGACGCGCGTTCAGAATCGTCTCATCGCTGAGCTTGACCCCTCGATGGACGTTTCGCGCACCGATGAAGTGCGGCAGGTGATCCGACAAATGTACGATACCATCCTCGATGAGGAACGCATCGTATTGAGCCGCGTGGAGCGCGAGCGCCTGTTCGAGCAGATTGTGGCCGAAATTCTGGGCCTGGGGCCGCTGGAGCCTTTGTTGGCGGATGAGACCATCACGGAAATCATGATTAACGGTCCCAAGAAAGTCTTTGTGGAGCGGCGCGGCAAACTTGAGCGCGTGAACGTCACTTTTGAGTCGGATGAGCACGTGATGCGCATTATCGAGCGCATTGTAGCGCCCTTGGGACGGCGCATTGACGAGAGCAGCCCGTTGGTGGATGCGCGCTTAAAGGATGGTTCGCGCGTGAACGCGGTCATCCCGCCCATTGCGTTGTGTGGCCCGACGCTGACCATCCGCAAATTCTTCAAGAAGCCGCTCACCATCGAGGACCTGATTCGCTTTGGCTCGGTGACCGAAGAGGCCGTGGAGTTCATGCGGGCCTGCGTTATTGCCGGCTTGAACGTGGTCGTCTCTGGCGGTACCGGTACTGGTAAGACCACTTTCTTGAACATTCTTTCGGGCTTCATCCCTGAGGATGAGCGTATCGTGACCATCGAGAACGCGGCGGAGCTGCAGTTGCGGCAGGAGCACGTCGTGACGTTGGAGTCGCGCCCACCGAACATTGAAGGCAAGGGTGAAATCACCATCCGCGACCTGGTGATTAACGCGCTGCGCATGCGCCCTGACCGCATCGTCGTCGGCGAGTGCCGCGGTGGCGAGGCCCTCGACATGCTGCAGGCCATGAACACCGGTCATGATGGGAGTATGACGACTTTGCACGCGAACAATACCCGTGATGCGCTTTCACGTTTGGAGACGATGTGTCTGATGGCAGGCATGGAGCTGCCACACCGCGCCATCCGTGAGCAGATCGCCTCGGCCATTGATGTCATCGTGCAGCTCGAACGCTTGCGCGATGGCTCACGCCGCGTCACCTACATCACCGAGATTCAGGGCATGGAAGGTGATGTCATCACCACCGCCGACATCTTCAAGTTTGAGCAAATCGCCTTTGAAGGCGGGAAGGTGATTGGGCGCCTGCGACCTACCGGCATCCGCCCCAAGTTTATGGATCGCATTGAGGATGCTGGAATTCATCTGCCGCCTTCCATCTTTGGTGTGGCAGAGCGCTTGCAACGGAAGTAGGAGAGGAGGTAGCGGTGCCCCCGATTCTAATCGTTTTTGCCGCTGTAGCCGTCCTGGTCATCGTGCTGGTGGTGGTGCTCTCGCGTCGCGGTAAGCCTGCCGGGCAGGAGCTGATTGATGAGCGCGTGGTCGGCGCGCAGGCGGTAAGTAAAAAGAAGGAACGCGAAGAACGCGAACGTGCGACGGCAAAAATCGGGGCGGCAGTTGATCGCGCCGTGGCCGGGCGCGGTTTTGCGCAGAATCTGGCTACGCAACTGGCACGCGCGGACCTGAAGTTAACCGTGGGCGAGTTTTTGACCATCTCGGTGCTTCTGGGGGTTGCGCTGGCTTTCGCAGCCTACCTCATGCGCCGTCCGGTATTTATCCCGGTGGGTTTGATTGGGGGCTTTTTCATCCCGCGGATTTATGCCGCCAATCTCCAGTCTAAACGCTTGAAGGCTTTTAACGGACAGCTCGCCGATGCTTTGAACCTGATGGTAAACTCCCTGCGTGCCGGTTACAGCACCATTCAGGCCATGGAGGTTATCTCCAAGGAAATGCCGCAGCCGATTGCGGGCGAATTCGGGCGTGCCGTGTTGGAGATGCAGCTTGGTCTGCCCTTTGATCAGGCCATGGCCAACCTCTTACGTCGTATGCCCAGCGCTGACCTGGACCTGGTGATCACGGCGATGAGCGTGCAGCGCGAGGTGGGTGGTAACCTGGCCGAGGTGCTGGACTCGATTGCCTTCACCATCCGCGAGCGCATCCGCATTAAGGGCGATATTCAAGTGCTCACGGCGCAGGGACGCGCTTCGGGCATGATCGTGACGATCCTGCCCTTTGCCGTTGGTGGCTTTGTGTACATGTATAACCCCAGCTTTATGGGATTGATGTTCAAAGACCCCTGCGGATGGATCATGATTGGCGTGGGGTTGGTGCTCATTGTCATCGGCTACTTTGTTATCAATAAGATTGTGAACATCGAGGTGTGATATGGATGGTATTTTGCCGATCATCCTGGTTTTAGCGGTAGTCGTAGCCGTGGTGGTGATTGTGTCCCGGCTGCGCGGCGCAAAAGCCAAGACCCTGGAAGAACGCCTCGACGAACTGGCCGCGATGGGGCAAACGCTGACGTTGGAGGAGCTGGAGCTTTCTCAGCCTTTCACGCAGCGCGTCATCATTCCCATGCTGGAGTCCGTTGCCCGCACGGCGCAGAAGTTCACGCCGGCAAGCATGATGAACGAAATGACGCACAAGCTGGAGCTGGCGGGCATGAGCAGCAAAATCAGGCCGGTGCAATTTCTGGGTATCCGCATCGGAGCCACGGTGTTGTTCGGCGTTTTGGGAGTCTTGCTGGCGCTGACCGCAAAGACTTTGCCCGGCATACAGCGTTTTGGCCTTGCGGTAGCAGGCTTCGGCCTGGGCTTTTATTTCCCCATGATGTGGCTGAATCAGAAAATTCAAAAGCGTCAGGAGGAGGTCACCAAGGCTTTGCCGGATGCGCTGGACCTGCTGACCATCTGCGTCGAAGCGGGCCTGGGTTTTGACGCGGCCATGTCCAAAGTGGCGGAAAAATGGGATAACGAACTGAGCCGTGCTTTTGCCAAAACGGTGCAGGAAATGCAGTTGGGTAAAATCCGCCGCGAGGCGCTGCGCAACCTGGCCAATAGCCTGGAAGTGCCCGATGTCACGTCCTTTGCCGCGGCCATCATTCAGGCCGATCAACTGGGTGTGAGCATGGCGAAAGTGATGCGCATCCAATCCGAGCAGATGCGCGAGAAACGCCGGCAACGCGCTGAGGAGAAGGCACGGCAGGCGCCGGTCAAAATCATGATTCCGACCATCTTTCTCATCTTCCCGTCTTTGCTGATTGTGCTGTTGGGGCCAGCTATCATTCAGGTGAAGATGGTGTTTGCGGGCGGTAACAGCCCCTTCTAAATAAGCGGGGACGATGCGCGCGGGGCGGGATGCGCTGTGGTTGTGGCATCGGGCGTTGGATTTGCTTTTCCCGCCGCAATGCGTGGTGTGTGGACGTCTTGAACGCTGGCTTTGTCCGGCGTGTTTGCAACAGATTCCTCTGTTGGATGCGCCTTTGTGTCCGCTGTGTGGGCGGCTTTGGGATCGTCCCGGCGTGTGTAAGGCGTGTGAAGAGCATCCGTTGCGGGTGAGTCGCATACGTGCGGCTGTGCTGTTTGCACCAGGGGCGGTACAGGATGCCTTACATGCGTTGAAGTACCGCGGCGCCACGGAGTTGGCCGCTCCGTTGGCCCTCTTGATGGAACAAGCCTGGCAGCGGTATGCGTTTGAAAGCGATATGCTCATCCCGGTACCTTTACATCCGCGCCGCGAGAGGCGCCGCGGCTATAATCAGGCAGCATGGTTAGCGCTGGCTTTGGGAGCCCGTTTGCAATTACCAGTGGCGCCGCGTGGATTGTTGCGTGTGCGACATACTGTTTCGCAAACCCGCTTAAGCCGTGAGGAACGACGGCAAAACGTGGCTGAAGCTTTCTCGCTTGCGCCGGGCCTGAATGTGTCCGGCTTGCGTATCACTTTGATTGATGATGTGGCGACCACGGGAGCTACTTTAGACGCTTGCGCCGGTGTACTCCTGGATCATGGAGCGCGCGACATAACGGCTTTGACGGTGGCACGAGCGTCTTGAAATCTCTTTTTTAGGAAGGAGCTGCGTATGGACATTCAGATCTACAATCGCAACCTGGAATTAACGGATCGGATTCGCGAGTATGTGGATAAAAAGGTGGGAAAGCTTGAGCGTTACCTGCCTGAGATTGAGGATGTGCGGGTTGATCTGTCCGCGACGACGGCGCGCGATCAGTCGCGGCGCATGGTGGCTCAGTGCACAATTTACGCTCCGCGGGCTGTGTTGCGGGCAGAGGAACGCGCCGCGGATATCTTCGCCGCTATTGATGCGGTGGTGGAAAAGATGACGCGCCAGATTGAGCGCTACAAGGGTCGGCGCATGGAGCGGCGCGGCGCGCCGGAGACGGTCGAGGCGGAAGCCATGCCCGAACCGGAAGTGGAGCGTGGGCGCATTGTCCGCACCAAGGAGTTCCCGCTGCACGCCATCACACCAGAACAGGCCGCGGAGGAGATGGAGCTTTTGGGCCATCAGTTCTATATTTTCCTCGATGCGCAGGATGGGCGCGTGGCCGTTGTGTACAAGCGCAATGATGGCGATTACGGGGTGCTTAAGCCCGTCTTCTAATCAGGTGACTTGCTCCCCCTCTACCCGGAGGGGGAGTTTTTTTGTAAGGTTTGTCGTCATGTTACCCTCTCACATCGAGACCGCGATGGAAGTCGCCCTGAAAGCTCTGAGCTGAGGGCTATAGCGGGTGGTTAGTTAAACGTTGCCTGGACGCCTGCTGTGACCGTGTGGGCGCGGGGGGCCTTTGGGCGTAGATTAGACCGCTGGCGTTGGAAAATCGTGACGGCTTACCTTCAGCACCAGGATAGCCATTGAAATCACCGCTGGCGCGATTTGAAGCGCAGGTTTGGATAGGGTATCTGATGATTTACACGGGAGGCGAAGGCACTATCTTCGCCCATCCGGCTCCCACCTGAATGTGCTATTGCATCGTAACCCAGCAGGCTGAGCAGGTACGGGAAATCATGATAATTTCGGAGGTGAATGTGTCCCTTCATGCAGGTCGTTATCTTGAGCTTGACTTATCTACCGGGGCGCAACGCGAGTGCCGCATTGCGGAGGAGGATGCGCGCCGTTTTTACCTGGGCAGTGGCTATGCGGCGTGGTTATTGGCTCAAGAGCTTCATCCTGAACTGGATGCCCTGGATCCCCAAAGCCCGCTTTACGTTTTCAACGGGTTGCTCACCGGTTCTTTAGCGCCAACGGCGTGTCGTACCAGTTTCTGCGGGCGCTGTCCGCTCACCGGCATCTGGAATGAGGCCAATGTGGGTGGCCATTTCGGCGCGGCGCTGCGCGCTGCCGGTTTCGACGGGTTGGTGTTGCGCGGGCGGGCTGCTGAACCTGTTTATCTCTACGTGCACGAAGGCCGTGTCGAGGTGCGCCCGGCGGGCCATCTGTGGGGATTGGATACGTTTGAGGCTTACGCGCGCCTGATGGAGGAGACGCATCCCAAGGCACGGGCGGCGGTGATTGGGCCGGCGGGGGAGCAGGGGGTGCGGTATGCTGCGATCATGCAGGGCGGACAGCCGCACAGCCGCGCCGCAGGGCGGGGCGGTATGGGGGCCGTGTTCGGCAGCAAACAGGTGAAGGCGATTGTCGCCTACGGCGACGAGAAGCCCACCTACGCGGACACGGAGGCTTTCCTGGCGCACGTGAAAGCGCTCAACGCCACCTTGCGTCAGAATGGCAGTGGTCTGGCCATGTATGGCACGGCGGGCGGCGTTCCCGCCGCGGAGTTCAAGGGGGATTTGCCTCTGCGCAACTGGCGGGATGGTTCCTGGCCTGCCGGTGCGCACGCCATTTCCGGTCAAACCTTGCACGAGACGTACTGGCTCAAGCATACGTTCTGCCACGCCTGCCCCATCGGTTGCGGGAAGCTGATTGAGGTTAAAGAAGGGCCTTATGCAGGCGTTTATGGCGAGGGACCGGAATACGAAACGCTGGCCGGGTTCGGCGGGATGTTGTTGATAGATGACCTCTCGGCCATCAGTCGGTGCAATGACCTGTGCAACCGTCTGGGCCTGGATACGATCAGCACCTCGGCGGCGATTGCCTTTGCTTTCGAGGCGGCGGAGCGGGGTCTCCTGCCCGCACAGGTGGACGGTATCCCGCTTACCTGGGGGAACGCTCCGGCTGCGCTCCACCTCATCACCCTGATAGCCCGCCGCGAGGGATTGGGCGCGCTGCTCGCCGACGGGGTACGCGCGGCGGCGCAGCAGCTTGGAGCGGAAGCGGCGCGTTTTGCGCTGCAGGTTAAGGGGATGGAAGTAGCCTATCATGACCCGCGCGCGTTTTTCTCCATGGCGGTGAATTATGCTACCGCCAATCGGGGCGCGTGTCATTTGGAGGCGCTTTCGTATTGGACGATGTACAGTCAACAGGTGGCTGAGTTGTACGGCGAGCCTTATGAGCGCTTCTCGGTGGAGGGTGGGGGGCGCCACGCCGCTTTTTTCCAGGATTATATGGCGGTCTTTAATCCCCTGGGCTTGTGTAAGTTCAGTGCGCGTTCCGGCTTGACGCCGCAGGATGTGGCGCAGCTTTTGCGCCTGGCTTTGGGGTGGGAGACTACGGCGGAGGATGTGCTGCGCACCGGCGAAAGGTTGTTTAATCTCAAGCGCCTCATCAACCTGCGTTACGGCATCACACGCGCCGACGACACGTTGCCGGAACGCTTCCTCAAGGAACCGCGCCCTGATGGCGGCGCCGCGGGTCAGCTGCCTGACCTGGATGCGATGCTGGCCGAGTATTACGCAGCGCGCGGCTGGGACGCGCAGGGGCGTCCCACGCCGCAACGCTTACGTGAGCTTGGGCTTGAAGGCGTCTGATCAGCCCAACGCCGCGAGGATTTCCTGGATGTCGGGCCGCTGGCTGATGGGGTAAATCTTGAGCCACGCGATGCGGCCCTGCTCATCTACGATGAAAACGGCGCGCTCGCTGATGCCGTCATCCTCGCGGAAGATGCCGTAAAGGCGCGCCACCTCGCCGTGCGGCCAGAAATCCGCCAGGAGACGGGTGTGCTGAATGCCGAGCTGCTCCGCCCAGGCTTTCTTGGCGGGCCGGCTATCTACACTGATGCCCACGGCGATGGCGTTGCGGGCTTCGATGGCTGCGCGTTGCGCTTCTAAATCCTGCATCTGCAACGCGCAGACGCCGGTGAAGGCTAAGGGATGGAAGGATAGGATGACTTTTTTGCCTTGCTGATCGGCAAGGTGAAATAGCTCGCCGTCCTGATCGGGAATAGCGAAGTTCGGGGCTTCGTCGCCAACGGTTAAAGTCTTGCTCATGCGTCACCTCCGTTATGGGATTTGTAAAGATATTGTATAACAAAATATTGTAAATTGCAAGCCTCGTTTGCTGGAGTTCAGCCATGGAACAATGGGCAGGCGGAAAAGCTTTTGCGCAACAGGCTGAAAAGCTATCCTACCGTGGGACAACCCGGAAGGGGTGTCCCACTTTCCGTTTTCCGCTTTCTGCCCCTTGCTTCTTGCTTCTTGCTCAGCATCCTGTTTTCCGCTTCCAGCTTCCAGCTTCTAATTCAGGAGGTCCATCATGTCGCACTCAGATGATCCTTACGATTTGCAGCGCTTTGTCGCCGCACAGGAGGGGGTGTACGAGCAGGCCTTGAGCGAGGTGCGGCGTGGACGGAAAACGTCCCACTGGATGTGGTTTGTGTTCCCGCAGCTCTACGGCCTGGGGATGAGCGCCATGTCGCAGCGTTACGCCATTCGCAGCCTGGACGAGGCGCGCGCATATCTGGCCCATCCCGTGCTGGGACCGCGTCTGCAGGCCATCAGCGAAGCGGCGCTGCACGTGGAGGGGCGCTCGGCGCACGACATCTTCGGCTCGCCTGACGATATGAAGCTCCATGCCTGCGCCACGCTTTTTGCGCTGGTTTCGCCGCCCGATTCGGTTTTCCATCGCGTGTTGCGCAAGTACTACGACGGGAAGCCGCACGGCAAAACGCTGCGCCTGCTCGGTCTGCCCGAGGAGACGGCTCTGTGAAGAAGCGTTCAAATCCGCTGCCGTTTATGCCCTCGCCGTGTGAAGGTGCGGGGGTGACCGCCCTATGAAAGTGCGTCCGGGTTTAATGCTGCTTGCTCTGGGGTTGAGCCTGGCCCTGGCGCGCTGTGCCACAAATCAGGCCACGCAAGCGGCGGCGCTAACGTCCACGCATACCTACCTGCCGCTGGTGACGCGCGCTGCGGGAACCGGGACGGCGGCGCGTCCTCCTCTGCGCGCCACGTGGCAGATTCAGTACACGGGTGAGCTGGATACCTCGCTGCGCGTGGACCTCTTCAACCTGGATTTGTTTGATACGCCCCCGCAGGTGATCGAGGCGCTGAAAGCGCGCGGCGTATTCGTGATGTGTTATTTCAGCGCGGGAACGTGGGAGGATTGGCGTCCGGATGCGGCGCTTTTCCCGCCGGAGGTGTTGGGGGAGGCGCTGGCGGATTGGCCCGGTGAGCGCTGGCTGGATGTGCGCCGTCTCGATGTGCTGCAGCCCCTGATGACGGCGCGGCTTGACCTGGCCCGCACGAAGGGCTGCGACGGCGTGGATCCCGATAACGTGGACGGCTATGCTAATGAGACGGGCTTCCCGCTTACGGCGGAGGATCAGCTCGCTTACAACCTCTGGCTGGCGCAGGCGGCGCATCAACGTGGCCTCAGCATCGGGCTTAAAAATGATGTGGACCAGATTCCGGCGCTGGTCGAGGCGTTTGATTGGGCGCTTAATGAATCGTGCTTCACCTATGACGAGTGCACGCGCCTCCTGCCTTTTGTGGAAGCGGGCAAACCCGTGTTCGTCATCGAATACGCGCTCGCGCCTGCGGATTTTTGTCCGCAGGCGCTGGCGTGGGACTTTAACGCGCTGGCCAAGCGCCGTGCACTCGACGCTTATCGCGTGGATTGTCGGGAGTGGGCTACTCCAGCGCCATAGCTCGCCGCCGCGTGCCGACCTGTTCCACGTAGGCCAGGGATTGGTGGCGGAAGTAGGTGTTGTAGAGCGTGGCGTAGTGCCCACCCGCGCGCATGAGCTGTTCGTGATTGCCCTCCTCGATGATGCGTCCATGGTCAAGCACGATGATGCGGTCCACCGCGCGCACGGTGGAAAGTCGGTGCGCCACCAGAATGGACGTGCTTTGCCGCAGCAGCAGCTCAATCGCCTGTTGAATCTGCATTTCGGTGAAGGGGTCAATGCTGGCTGTGGCCTCATCGAGGATGAAAACGGCTGGCTTTTGGGCCAGGACGCGCAGCAGCGCCACTAATTGCCGCTGTCCCATGGAAAGGCGGCTTCCCCGTTCGCCGACCTCAGTATCCAGCCCCTGGGGAAGGGAAGCGAGCCATTCTCCTTCTCCGATTCGGTAGGCCAGCTTCTCCAGCTCCTCGCGGGTGAGGTCGGGCCGCGCGTAGCGGATGTTATCCGCCACCGTGCCGGCAAACAGGAAGGGCATTTGCGAAACGATGCCCAACTGTTGACGGTAGGAACGCAGGTCGAAGCTGCGGATGTCGTGTCCGTCAATGGTGATGCGCCCTTCCTGGAATTCGTAGAAGCGGGCGATGAGGCGTGCGATGCTCGTCTTGCCCGCGCCGGTGTGCCCCACAAAAGCTACACTTTCCCCCGCCCGGATGTGCAGGTTGAAATCCCGCAGCACTTCTTCCTGGTCATTGTAGCGGAAATAGACGTTTTCAAAGCGGATTTCGCCGTGCAGGCGCGGAGCAGGGAGGGCGTCGGTCTGGTGGACCGTAGGCTCGGCATCAATCAACGCGAAAATGCGCTCCGCGGCGGAAAGTCCGCCCTGCACCTGACTCCAGAACGAGGAGAGGTTGAGCATCGGCGACCAGAAGTAATGCACGCTGTTGATGAAGAGATACCACTCGCCCAGGGTGATCGCGCTCGCGGCGACGCTCAGGCCTCCCCAATAGACCAGCATGGCCGTCCCCATACCGGAAAGGGCATTGAAGAGCGGGAAGGTGAGGGCCAGGGTGAAGCCGCGGATCAGGTTGACGCGGAACGACTGTTGGTTGACGCGGCTGAACTCGCTATACAGGCGCGCCTCCTGGCGGAAATTCTTGGCCACGCGGATGCCGGAGACCGCTTCTTGAATGGTGGCGTTGACTTCGGCGATGACGCGGAAACCGCGGCGCGTCACTTTTCGCGCCAGGGTACGCATACCCCAGGCGAAGCCAAACACCACCGGCATGGTCACCAGCAGGAGCAGGGTCAGACGCCAGGAGATGCTCATCAACAGTACGAAGAGGATGATGAACATCAGGACCTGACTCACGATTTCGGTGAGGATCTGCGTCACTTGCGCGAATTCTTCCGTGTCCGAGGTGATGCGGCTGATGATGCGCCCGCTGCGGAATTCATCGAAGAACGAAAGATCGTGATTGAGCGCAGCGGTAAAGGCATCCCGGCGCAGGGCGCTGATAATTTGGCCGGCCAGGTAGGCCGTCATGCGCCGGCGGGCGTAGTTAGTGGCCCAGTTGCCCACGCCGAGGCCCAACACAATCAGTGTGATACGCAAAATCGCTGCCTGCGTCGGCTCTTTGACCAACCCGTCCAGCGCGCGCGAAACCAGAATGGGGTTGAGCGCGCCCATGAGCGCGGCCAGGTTCACGACCAGGATGACCAGCATGACTTTGCCACGGTAGGGGCGGAAGTAGTTCAAAATGCGCGCGACGAGTTCACGGTCGCTGTAACTACGATCGTAGGCCTCACTGTTTAAGCCGTAAAAGAAACCCATGCTCTGCCTCGTTCTTGTGTGGAAAATCTTTGCTCAAAAAACTTTGTGTTTCCCGTCACTCGTAGCGTGCAAAGATGTCACGATAAGCCTTGCACGTTGTCATGAGCGTTTCGTGATCACCCACGGCCTCGACGCGGCCCCGTCGCAAAACCACAATCTGATCCGCCCAGCGGATTTGTGAGAGGCGATGGGTGATGAGGATGGTGGTGCGTCCGCGCGCAATCGCCTCAATCGCGCGTTGAATCGCGTCTTCGGTGGCGCTATCAATGGCGCTCGTCGCATCGTCCAGGATGAGGATGGCCGGATTGGTAAGGAAGGCGCGTGCAATCGCGATGCGCTGCCGCTGTCCGCCGGAGAGTGTCACGCCGCGTTCACCCACAATCGTATCGTAGCCGTCCTTGAACTCCATGATGAAGTCGTGGGCCTGCGCCAGCTTCGCCGCGGCGATGATTTCCTCGCGCGTCGCGTCCGGGCGTCCGAAAGCAATGTTTTCCGCCACCGTGCGCGAAAACAGGAAAATATCTTGTTCGATGACCGAAATCTGACGGCGCAGCGTCTCCAGATTCCAATCGCGCACATCCACCCCGTCCACCAGGACACGCCCCGCCTGCACGTCGTAAATGCGGTTAATCAGCTTGGTGAGGGTGGATTTGCCCGCGCCGGTCTGTCCGACAATTGCCACCGTTTGCCCTGCCTGCACGTGAAAACTCACATCGTGTAGAATCGGGCGTTGCGGGTCATACCCGAAGCTGACCTGTTCGAAGCGAATCTCGCCGCGCAGCGGAGCCTGATAGCCGTGCGGGTTTTGATCCAGCGCGTTGACGGTGGTAATGAGGCGCAGGATACGTTGCGCGCTCGCCACCCCCGAAGCCACGCGCGCGTAAGCGAACTGCGCCGTGAAAGTGGGGAACTCAAACATCAACATCAGGCCGCTGTAGGCAATCACATCCCCCAGACTGATTTGCCCGGCGCGCATCAGATACAGGCTCTGGTAAAGCCCGGCAGCTGTTAAAATGGATAAGGTGAGCAGCGGGAAGAAGGTCGCTTCGATATTGGCCTGAGACACGAAAGCGCGGCGCCAGGCGTCCACCCGCTCCAGGAAACGGCGGCGTTCCTTCTCCTCCTGCGCAGCGCCCTTCACCGTCTCGATGCCCTCGATGGCTTCGGCCAGGGCGGCGTTCATCCGTCCAAAATGGGTGCGTACCGCTTCGGATTGAGGCCGTAGCCAGCGCAGGTACACCGGCACCAGAATCGCGTAAGCAATCAGGAACACCACCGGGATAATCACCAGCTGAGGATGAATGCGATAGATGAAAATAAGCGGCATGAACAGGAAGGCCGCCGAACCGATGACCATATTCAAGCCGGGGTTGAACATCAAGTTGATTTCGCGCACGTCGTTGGTGGCGCGTGCCATAATGTCGCCGATGGCCTGACTATCGTGAAAAGCCATGCTTTTGCCTACCAGCTCAGCGTACAGCTCATCGCGCACATCGCGTTCCATCATTTGACTGAAGGCCTCGCTGCTGAGGTTACGCATAAGCTGAAGCAAAGCGCGCACCACCTGCGTCCACAGGATACCCAGCGCCGCCGCGCGTAGCAGCGCCAGCTCCGGTGGCGTTGCGCGCAGCGCGTCGAAAGCCTTACCTGTGTACATCGGCATGTAGCCGTTCAGCGCGGCGTTGCCGATGGCGCCCAGGAGAACCCCAGCAATCAGCGGCAGATTACGCCAGCGCAGCACATGGGAAAGCAACCACGCGGCAGCATTGCTGTGATCAGGTGTCCAGCGACGTTCGACTTTGAATTCCCGGTAAGAAAGCGTTGTATCCATGCGACCCTGCTCATTTTAAATAGTTGGCAAGGCTAATTATACTCCCAGTCATCGAGGCGTCAAATCGTTTTTCCAGCCGGCGGTTGAAACCACGCCTGGAGGGTGTTCAGGGGCAGGCAGTGGCACTGCCTTCAGCCAACCCGTTTAAACCCGCGCCGGGCGACTGTACCCTGCGAACATCCGCGACCGCCGCGGTCGCCAATCAGCATCCAGCATCCCGGCAAAAGGCCGGGTAGGTGACGGTAATGCCGTCGCCTACCCGGTTTGAATCCACGCCGGGCGACCGTATTCTCCGTTTTCCAGTTTCCAGCACCCAGCCCTTGCTCATCCGCTGAAAACAGGTACAATCAGGCTCGAAACTATCTATGGTGGGGGATGTTGACCCCACCCTTTTGTTGTGAGGCGGTATGGACTATCATAGCGCGTTGCGGTATTTGTACAGTCTGGTAGATTACGAAAAGAAGCGGATCGAGCGCTACTCACCAGATGAGTTCAAGCTCGACCGCGTAGAGTTACTGCTGGAGAAGCTCGGTCATCCACACCGCGCTTATCCGACTCTGCACATAGCCGGCACGAAAGGTAAGGGGTCCGTCTCGGCGATGCTGGCTGCAATCGCGCGGGCAGGGGGGCTGAAGGTGGGGTTGTACACCTCACCCCATTTGCACACCTATCGCGAGCGCATTCAAATCAACGGCGACCCCATGCCGCGGCGTGACCTGGCCGCGCTGGTGGAGGAGATGCGCCCGGTGGTGGAAAGCATTCCTGGCCTGACTGTTTTTGAGGTCACCACCGCCCTGGGTTTTCTCTACTTTGCCCGGCAGCAGGTGGATGTGGGCGTGATCGAAGTGGGGCTGGGAGGACGGCTGGACGCGACCAACGTGGTGAACCCGGAGGTGAGCATCATCACCTCGCTGAGCCTGGATCACACCTACATTTTGGGGGATACCATCGAGCAAATCGCTTTTGAGAAGGGCGGCATCATCAAACCGGGCATGCCGGTGGTCAGCGCGCCGCAACAAGCCGGTGCGCTGGAAGTTTTGCAGCGCCTGTCCGATGAGCGGGGCGCTTCGCTCACCGTGGTGGGGCGCGATTGGCGCTGGGAAACGGGCTGCCGTTCACGCGAAGGCCAGACCTTCTCCATCACCGCCCCTGAAAGCGACGCGGATTTGAGCGGCGAGTACTGGCTGCCGCTGCTGGGGCATTTTCAGCAGGAAAACGCTACTGTGGCGATCGCGGCGGCGGCTCAGTGGCGCGCGCGCGGACAGGCCTGGATTACGCGCAACGTCATCCGTTCCGGATTGGCGCAGACCGTCTGGCCCGGCCGCATGGAAATCCTCAGCCGCGACCCGCTGCTGGTGGTGGATTGTGCGCACAATCCCTATTCAGCGCAGGTGCTGGTGGAAGCGCTGCGGCAATGGTTCCCGCAAACGCGCTGGCTGCTGATCTTCGGCGCTTCTATGGACAAGGACATTGCGGGGATGCTGCGCGCGTTGCTGCCTCTTGCAGAACACGTCATTGTGACGCGCTCCTATCATCCGCGCGCCACCGCGCCTTACACCTTGGCTGATTTGTGTGCTGAGTTGGGGAAGGGTGCCGAAATCGCGGTGGATATGGAGCGCGCGCTCGCTCAAGCTCAGGCGCGTCTGCAGCCGGGATGGGGCATTCTGGTAACCGGTTCCATTTTTGCAGTGGCGGATGCGCGTGATGCGTGGGCTAAAGATCATCCGCTCCCCCTGCCGCAGGGGGACTGGGTGGATCAGCCCTGGGACGCACAGCATCCTCAGGGCTTGTAAAAAGCCATGAACCTGACAGGACAATGCGAAATCTCAAAGGATACGTCGGGGTAGCCAGTTCTGTATACGGACTGAAAGAACGATAGTTATGTAAATTGCTTAGAAAAGGGTGAAAAGTATGGTGAGTATGAAAGATTGGGGCATGATTCCGCCTATCACGCCGGATTGGATGCCCAATATGGCTGATGGGCCAGAGGAAGGGGAAGAGGACATGTCGCCCTTTGAGGCTATTGTATTGCCTTTGCGCGATACGGTCATCTATCCCATGATGGTGACGCCCATGTATGTGGCGCGCAATGCTTCACAGGTGGCCATCGAGGACGCGCTGCGCGACAATTGGCCCGTCGTCGCCATTGCGCAGAAGGTCGAACTTGGCGATGATACGTACCCCTCCGGGGATGACCTGTATAGCGTAGGGACAGAAATTTCGATTTTGCGTCAGATGCGCATGCCCGACGGGAGTATGACTGCCGTTGCCCAGGGGCTGGGGCGCGTGCGTGTGCTTTCCATCCTTCAGGAAGAGCCTTACATCATAGCGCTGGTTGAACCCCTCGCTGAGCAGGAAGAGCAAACGCCGCTCACCGAAGCGCTGATGCGTACCGTGCTCAACATGTTCGAGCGGGCGGTCAATCTCAATCAGAGCTTGCCGGATGAGGCTTACGTCTATGCCATGAACCTGAAGCGCCCGGGCGAACTGGCCGACTTCGTGGCCCAGATGCTCAAACTCGACCTGGAGCACCATCAGGAACTGCTGGAAACGCTGAATCCGGCGGACCGGCTGAACAAGCTCAGCAAGCACCTGGCGCGCGAGCTGGAGGTGTTGGAGCTGGAAGACCAGATTCACGCCAAAGTCCAGCAGGAAGTGGATAAGACCCAACGCGAGTATTTCTTGCGCGAGCAACTGCGTACCATCCAGAGCGAATTGGGAGAATCCGACCTGGCGATGCGCGACGTGCGACAACTGGAGGAACAGATTGAGAAGGCGGAGCTGCCGGATTACGTGCGGCAGCGCGCACATGAAGAGCTGGCCCGCCTGACCATGATGTCCCCCATGGCGCCAGAGTTCAGCATTTTGCGTTCCTATCTCGATTGGATTTTAGAGCTGCCCTGGACGAAGGCTACCACGGATAACCTCGATTTGAAGCACGCAGAAGAAGTGCTCGAATCGCGCCATTACGGGTTGCCCAAGGCCAAGGAACGCATTCTGGAGTACATCGCCGTGCGGAAACTGGCGCCGGAAAAGACGCGCAGCACCATTCTGTGCTTCGTGGGGCCGCCGGGGACGGGGAAAACCTCCCTGGGGCGCTCTATTGCCGAGGCGCTGGGGCGGGAGTTCGTGCGCGTCTCGTTGGGTGGTGTGCGCGACGAGGCCGAAATCCGCGGCCACCGGCGCACCTACATAGGCGCTTTGCCGGGCCGCATCCTGCAAACGATGCGGCGCGCGGGTACCGTCAATCCGGTCTTCATGCTGGATGAGCTGGATAAGTTGGGGCAGGATTTTCGCGGCGACCCCGCGGCTGCCCTGCTGGAGGTGCTCGATCCGGAACAGAATCACGCTTTTTCGGATCACTACCTGGAGATTTCCTATGATCTCTCGCAGGTGTTGTTCATTGCCACAGCCAACGTGGTAGATACGATTCCGCCCGCGCTTGAGGACCGGCTGGAGATTATCGAGTTCCCCGGCTACACGGAGGAAGAAAAGCTGCACATCGCGCGCAAATTCCTCATTCCGCGTCAGATTGAGCTGAATGGCCTGCAGGCGAATCCGCCGCGCTTCCCGGATGCGGTCATCAACAAGCTCATCCGCGAGTACACCTACGAAGCGGGTGTGCGCAATTTGGAGCGCGAGATTGGCAGCCTGTGTCGCAAAGCGGCGCGGCGTCTGGCCGAAAACAAAGCGCCGCTACGCCTCATCTCGTCTGCGACAGTGGAAAAATTCCTGGGGCCGCCGCCGCATCTGCATGACGAGCTGGAGCAGCAGGACGAGGTCGGGGTGGCGCAGGGCCTGGCCTGGACCCCGAATGGCGGCGAGTTGCTACCGGTTGAGGTGGCGCTCATGCCGGGAAAGGGGCAACTCACCCTGACAGGGCAACTTGGCGAGGTGATGCAGGAGTCGGCGCAAGCCGCTTTCACCTATCTGCGCTCGCACGCGCACCTGTGGGGCCTTGAGCCGAAGGTCTTCGAGGAGACCGACATCCACGTTCACCTGCCGGAAGGCGCTATTCCCAAGGATGGCCCTTCGGCGGGCGTGACCCTGGCGACAGCGCTGGTCTCGGCTTTCACGCAACGTCCGGTCCGTCACACTGTCGCCATGACCGGAGAGATAACCTTGCGTGGGCGCGTCCTGCCCGTGGGGGGGCTTAAAGAAAAGCTCCTCACCGCACGGCGAGCGGGGGTCAAAACAGTCCTGCTTCCCGCGCGCAACCGCAAAGACCTCAGCGACATCCCGCGTCAGATTCTGCGCGGTCTGGAGCTTGTGATGGTCGAGCGCATGGAAGAAGTGCTGGAGCGCGCGCTGCTGCCAAAATCGGAAGATGGAGCCTCGTGAGGGGCTCCATCTCTTTTTAAGAGCAACCATGAGGAGTTACAAAAGGACTTTTCAGCTTTTCCTGTGTTTTGAGCAGCGTGACGACGATGGCCCAATTCGAGGGGATGCGCAACCAGCATCATCAAGCGCAGTCGCCGGGCTCAGTTTTTGCAGTCAGGCCAAATCATGCTAAACTAAAGCTACCAACCCATTGAGAGCGGGAGCGAAGCCATGTTATGTCCGCAATGCGGTCATCTGAATCCTGATGACGCTATCCATTGTTTAACATGCGGCGCGAAGGTCCATCTAAGCGACGAAGAATTGCGCGCGCAGCTCTTCAAAGCGCATGTGGCCCTCAGCAAGCTACAGCGTTTCATCCCGCGGGTTGTCGCACAGGCCGTGCTTACGGATCAGGCCTATCTCCAGGGCGAACAGCGTGAGGTGGCAGTACTGTTTGTGGACGCAGTGAACTTCACCCGCCTCTCTTCCTCGTTGGATGCAGAGTCCACCTTCCGTCTGGTTAACGATTTCCTCAGTCACCTGGTTGCCGCTGTCCACCGTTATGATGGGCTGGTGGATAAATTTACCGGCGACGGCTTGATGGCCGTTTTTGGGGCACCGCGTGCCCATGAAAATGATGCCGAGCTGGCGGTGCGTGCGGCTCTGGATATGCAAAAGGCGATGGATGATTTCGCCGTCGAGGCGCGCACGCGAATCGGCGCGCCCTTGCAGGTGCGCATTGGGATTCACGTCGGATCGGCGGTAGCGGGAATCGTCGGTAGCGACGAACAGGCGGCTTACACCGTCATCGGCGAGACGGTGAATATCGCGGCACGCCTTGAAGGACAGGCGCGCCCCGGCCACATTTTGGTGAGCGAGCGCGTCCATCAGCTCACGCAGGCTTTCTTCGACTTCCGCAATGTCGGCTTCATCACCCTGAAAGGCGTAGAAGAACCCTTCGGCGTCTTTGAAGTCATTGGACAGCGCAGCGAACCCCTGGCTGAACGCGGCGTAACCGGGGTCACCACCATCTTTCTGGGACATGATGATGACCTCGCGCGGCTGCGTGACATTGAACAGGCCTTGCTGGAAGACCGCCATGGTCGCGTGGTTCTGATTCAAGGTGAGGCTGGGATGGGCAAGTCGCGCCTGGTGGCGGAATGGCTGGCGCGCGCCTCAACCGCGCATTTCAACCTTTATCGTGGACGGGGGTTGCCTTATTCCCAGGGCATTGCTTATAGCGTGTTCCGCTCTCTCTTGCAGAATGTGATGCGAACCGCATCTCCGGAAGCTCCCTGGGATGCACGTCTGACCCCCCGCTTGCGCTTGTTCTTATGGCGCATTCTTGGCCTCCTGCCCAAAGATGAGGAACAACGACTTCGTTATCTGGACACAGAGCGCATCAAGCAGCTGACCGAACTTGCGATGCGCGAGTGGGTATTGACCACCGCCAAAGACAAACCCCTTGTGCTTGTGCTCGACGACTTCCACTGGGCCGATGGTCTTTCGCGGGATTTGTTGCAGGTCCTGGTCAAGCTGACCGCCGACGTGCCGGTTCTCTTTGTGATTATGACCCGTCCAACGCCGGAAACTCCATTACACCTGGACATTCCCGTCCCGGAACCGCCACCGGCATTGCCCGTTTACCACGAGATTCACCTCCACCCGCTTTCGGAGGCGCATAGCCGTCAACTCTTGGGGCATCTGGTGGTGCTGGACGATTTGCCAGAAGAGGTGATTCAAACTATCCTGCGGCGCGCTGAGGGTAATCCCTTCTACATCGAGGAATTTGTGCGCCTGCTCATCGAAAAAGGGTTGTTGCAATTGCGGGAAGGTCGCTGGCGCGCCGTGGTCGCCATCACGTTGGATACGCTCGACATTCCTACCACCTTGCGCGGCTTGATGATGACGCGCGTGGATCAGCTTCCCGAAAGTATGCGCGATTTGCTGCGCAGTGCAGCGGTGATTGGATTGCAATTCACGGTTCCGCTTTTGGAAGAGGTGCAGCGTCGCTTGCAATCACCGGTGCACGTTAAGCCTCTGTTGGAGCATCTGGTGGGTTTAGGCGTGCTGGAGCGGCGGCCTGAAGTTGGCGAGGACGTGTACGCCTTCCGGCACATTCTCACGCAGGAGACCATCTACGCCAGCCTGTTGCGCTTGCAGCGTCCACGTCTGCATCAGACAGTAGCGGAAGCCATCGAAAGCCTGTATGCCGATAACCTGGATCGCTATGTTGAAGTGCTGGCCTATCATTATGATCAGGCGCGCGTCCGCGAAAAGGCCCTGTTATACGCCTTGCGCGCTGGGGAACATGCGCGCGACCGCTACGCCAATCAAGAAGCCGTGGATTACTTCAGCCGTGCTTTGCAGCTTTCGCAACACATCAGCGGTTACGAAGCTTTACGCTGGCAGGCCACAGTGGGATTGGGCGATGTCGAAGCGCGCTTAGGCGAATACGATGAGGCTGTGGCCTGTTATCGGGCTGCGTTGGAGGAAAATCGCGCTGCCTCTGTCGAAGATCAGGCGCGTGTCATGCTGCGGTTGGGGCAGGTATGGAGCAAGCGCGGTGAATTGGAGGAGGCCGAAGGGTGGTTGCGGCAGGCGCTGGCCCTCCATAACGAAACTCCTTATCCTGCGGAATTGTTGGCCGAGGTTCATTCTGAACTGGGTTGGATTCAGGTACGCCGCGGCAACCTCGATCAGGCCCGTGATTGGCTGGAACGGGCCATTATCCTGGTGCGTCCCGGTTCAGCCTACGATGTGATCGCCGGCATTCTCAATCGCCTGGGTGGAGTGTACTTCCATCAAGGTGACCTTGAGGCCGCTGCCTACCACATTGAAGAAGCGTTGGAATTACGCAATCGCTTGGGTGATCTGATTGGCTACGCGCGTTCGCTTAACAATCTGGGGGTGATCAAACATCTCAGCGGCGATTGGGATGGGTGCTTGCAGGCGTATGAGGAAGCTGCTCAATTACACGAGCGCAACGGTGAAATTGAAGGCCTGGTTCATGCGTCCATGAATCTGGGCGTGCTTTACCTTGACCGGGGCGAATTTGACAGAGCTTATGATTATTTGCAACGCAGCCTTGAAGGCGCACGGCGGATCGGACAGCCGTATGAAATGTTTGTAGCCCATGTCAATCTGGCTCATTTCTATTTGCTTAGAAGAAACTGGGAAACCTGTGCTGAACACCTTTCTTTAGCGGAGCGGATCCATAGAGAGGGGAAGACATCCATTAGCGTGGGAGACGTGTACGTTTTGCGCACACGCTTCCATCTGGAACGTGAGGAATACTCGGAAGCCGAGGCCTGCTTGCGATCTCTGGCGGCTCTCTTGCCGAAGGACAAGCGCTCTGCCGAACAGGGCTTGTATGAGAGCCTGGTGGGTCGTCTGGCGTATCTGCGCGGTGACGATGCAGAGGCGCGCGTCCACCTTGAACGCGCTCTGGACATTTTGGAGCAGGAAAAACGTTTCCTGGATACGGCGCGGGCGCACTTCCTCCTGGCCTGTGTCCTGCACCGTCAGGGCGCGGATGAGTCCGCTCATACCCATCTTGAACAGGCGCGAACCATGTTCCAACGTCTCAAGGCCAAACTCGATCTCGAAGCCCTGGAGCGTGAGGTGGCCTCCTGGGCAGCCTGACCCTCTGTAAATTTGTGGTATAATACCGCTGCACGCGGGCGTTGCATAATGGTAATGCCTTAGCCTTCCAAGCTAATGACACGGGTTCGATTCCCGTCGCCCGCTCTCGGGGCCCATAGCTCAACGGTTAGAGCGGCCGGCTCATAACCGGTTGGTTCCGGGTTCGAATCCTGGTGGGCCCATTGAACGATAACTACAAATCCAACGGTCCGTCTTGTGCGGGCCGTTTGTTGTGTCAGGAGCGGGTATGTTTGATCGGTTACAAGCGGTAGTGAAGCGTTACGAGGAGCTGGAGCGCTTGATGGCGGATCCGCAGGTGATGCAGGATTACGAGCGCATGATTGCCTGCGCCAAAGAGCACGCCGATCTGGAAGAGACGGTAAGCACCTACCGCGATTACTTGCGGGCAAAAGATGAACTCACCGCAGCGCGGCAAATGCTGGATGAGGAAGAAGATTCCGAGTTGCGCGAGTTGGCACGCGAGGAAGTAGCTCGCCTGGAAGCGGAAGTGGAGAGGCTGGAAGCGCGCCTCCGGCAGTTGTTGTTGCCGAAAGATCCTCGCGACGATAAAAATGTCATCGTCGAAATTCGCGCCGGGGCCGGCGGCGACGAGGCCGGGTTGTTTGCAGCGGATCTGTTCCGCATGTACACGCGCTACGCCGAACAGCAGGGGTGGAAAACCGAAATCATCAGCGAAAATCGCACCGGTATTGGCGGTTTCAAAGAAGTGATCTTCGGCGTGCAGGGGAGGGGCGCTTACTCGCGCTTGAAGTACGAAAGCGGCGTGCATCGCGTGCAGCGCGTGCCCGTTACGGAAGCGAGTGGCCGCATCCACACTTCTACCGTGACCGTGGCTGTCTTACCCGAAGTGGATGAAGTTGAGGTGACGATTGATCCCAAAGACCTCGACATCACCACCTATGGTTCGTCCGGGCCGGGTGGTCAGCACATGCAGAAAAACGATACCGCTGTGCGCATCGTGCACAAGCCTACGGGAATTGTGGTGAGCTGCGAAAATGAGCGCTCCCTGACGCAGAACAAGGAGCGCGCCATGGCCGTTTTGCGCGCGCGTCTGTACGAAATGGAACAACAGCGCGTGAATGAGGAAATCGAATCCGCTCGCCGTGCGCAGGTCGGTACGGGCGAACGCAGCGAAAAAATCCGCACCTACAACTACCCGCAGAACCGCGTGACCGATCATCGCATCAACATGAGCGTGTATAATCTGCCCGCGGTGATGGATGGCGGCATTGATGAGTTCATCGAGGCGCTGGCCATGGATGAGCAGACGCGCCGCCTTGCGGCTGAGGATACGACCGCGTAGCCCATCGCATGAAAACGCAAAAGGCGCAGGAGCTCTCTCCTGCGCCTTTTGTTTGCAATCCCTTCCTGATGAGCTAAACCTCCGGTAGCTCGCGCAGCGCAGCTTCGATGGCTTCCTGCGCGTGGTTGTGATCAACCAATTCGCCACGCAGGTAACTCTCATAAGCGCCCATATCCAGGAATCCGTGTCCGCTAAAGCTGAAGAGAATCACGCGCTCCTCGCCTTTCTCTTTAGCGTCTAATGCCTCATCAATCGCCGCGCGGATGGCGTGCGAAGTTTCCGGCGCGGGGATGATGCCTTCGGTGCGCGCAAACTGCACCGCCGCCTCGAAGACCGGAATTTGCGTGTAGGCGCGCGGCTCAATCAGGCCCAGTTCCACTCCCTTAGAGATGAGCGGGGCCATGCCGTGATAGCGCAAACCGCCGGCGTGGATGCTCGCAGGCATGAAGGTCGAACCGAGCGTGTGCATCTTCATCAGCGGCGTGAGGTGAGCCGTATCGCCATAATCGTAAGCATAAGCGCCGCGGGTCAGGGTGGGGCAGGCCGCCGGCTCCACCGCCACGAAGCGCGTCGGGCGACCGTGACGCAGGCGCTCGCCGAGGAACGGGAAAGCGATGCCACCGAAGTTGCTCCCACCACCCACGCAGCCGATGACCACATCGGGATAAGCGCCGGCGTCGTCCATCTGCCGCAGCGCCTCCTCGCCGATAACGGTCTGATGCAGCAGCACGTGATTGAGCACGCTACCCAGGGAGTAGCGCGTCCGCGGGTCCTTGATGGCTTCCTCCACCGCCTCGCTGATGGCGATGCCCAGGCTACCGGGGCTGTTGGGATCCTGCGCCAAAATCGCGCGCCCGGCTTCGGTCTCCTCGCTGGGGCTGGGCGTTACGCGCGCGCCGAACGTCTCCATCAAGATGCGACGGTAGGGCTTCTGATGATAGCTCACCTTGACCATGTACACCTGCACGGCGATGCCCATAAACGCGCCGGCCATTGCCAGGGCACTTCCCCACTGGCCCGCGCCGGTCTCGGTCGTGATGCGCGTCACACCTTCCTGCTTGTTGTAGTAAGCCTGCGCGACGGCCGTGTTGGGTTTATGACTCCCCACCGGGCTGGCTCCCTCGTACTTGTAATAGATGCGGGCCGGGGTGCCGAGGGCCTTTTCCAGGCGACGCGCACGGCGCAGCGGCGTGGGGCGCCACAGCTCGTAAATCTCGCGGACCTCATCCGGGATACGGATATAGCGCTCTGTACTGGCCTCCTGCTCAATGCAGGCCATGGGGAAGAGCACGGCCAGATCCTCCGGCTTCATCACCTCGTGCGTCACGGGATGCAGCGGCGGCGCGGGTGGCTCCGGCAAATCTGCCTGCAGATTGTACCAATAGTCCGGTAAATAGCGTTTCTCGTCCATCTCTCTCCTCCTTTTGAAGTTAAGCTTTTGTTATGTAAAGTGATGAGATGACAAACAGTACAACCTCTCACCGTTTGGCCGGGGGCGCAAACGGCTTTCACCTTAAAGGGAACTGCGCGGCTGTGCGTTAAACCAGGCGGAAGCTCTCACCGCGCTCAAGAGCGCGGCGCATCTTCGCTCCAGGCATTCCCATCGCCTCGTAGACGAGGTCCATGGTGAGCTGAGCTTCCTGTTGCATCCGCCGCGCACCGGCCATGAGGATGTCTTCCACCAGGCCGGGGCGCTGTTCGTAATAGGCGCGCCGTTCGCGGATGGGGTCGAGGAAAGCGTTGAGGGCGCGCGCGAGCTTCCTCTTCACTTCCACATCGCCCACACGGCCTTGCAGATAGCGCTCTTTCAAGTCGTTGACCTCGTCCACATCGGGGTTGAAGGCGTCGTGGTAGATGAAGACCGGATTTCCCTCCACGCGGCCCGGAATGTCGGCGCGCACGCGATTGGGGTCGGTGTACATGCCGCGCACTTTCTGCTCAACGGTTTTGGCGTCATCGGAAAGGAAGATGGCGTTGTTCAGGGACTTGCTCATCTTGGCCTGACCATCCGTACCCACCAGGGTGGGGACTTCACCGATCATCACTTCGGGCAGGGGGAAGACCTCGGCCTCATAGAGGCGGTTAAAACGGCGCGCGATTTCGCGCGTGATTTCGACGTGTGCTTCGTTATCCTTGCCCACCGGCACCAGATGGGCGCGTGGCAGCAGGATGTCCGCCGCTTGCAGCACCGGATAGCCCACGAGGCCAAAGGGAATCGTCTCGTCGTCCATATCCGCAGCGCGCGCCATGTCCTTGAGGCTCGGCAGACGTGTCAGCCGCGGCAGGGTCACCAGGTTGCCCAGGATAAGATTCAGTTCGAACGTTTGCGGCACGGTGGATTGGAGGAAAATCACGCTTTTTTCGGGGTCAATGCCCACAGAAAGATAATCCAGCACCACATCATAGATGTTGCGTGAAAGCTCCATCACGCGCGCTTTTTCCGGGCGCGTGGTGAGCGTGTGCAGGTCGGCTACGATAAAGAAACACTCGTAAGCATCCTGCAAGGCCACGCGATTTTTGAGACTGCCCACATAATGCCCCAAATGCAACTTACCGGTAGGCCGGTCGCCGGTCAAGATACGTTTTTTCTCCGCCATGTTTTCCTCCTTGAAGGTGAACTTGATCCATAACGCAAAACGCCCGTCCCCTCAGGGACGGGCGTGACTTAACCCGTGGTACCACCCTGCTTAAGCGGCTTAACAAAAAACGCGCGGTGACGCGCGTTAATGTTGGGCCAGCTTCACTCTTACGGGCACGGCCTTTCAGATTGGCGATGCCCTCCGCCGATATAACGGTGGCGGTTCCGTCCCGGTCTACTGCCCCGTGATAGGGGGTTCGGCGGGCGGCTCCCGGGTCCATTCGGTATTGGCGCTGATGCCGGCTCGCACCTTCCCCGGCTCTCTGGAATCCCGCTTCAAGACCTACTCGTCCCGTTCATAGCCTTTACATCCGTTTTTATAGCACAGAATGAAAAATCGTCAAATACCGGGCCAGGAGTCGAAAATCTTCCCCTCATGCTCAACCCGCATGGGGACAGATCCAGGTGCGCGCCCTTCTCCTATGGAACGCTATCTGCCATCACGGCTTAGCCTGTCTTTTGACTGGGAACGGGCTTGACCTCACGACAGCGCGGAATTGACGCAGCTGTAAAACTGTTTGCCCTTGTGTTCTCTCTGGGTTACCGTTCTCAGCACCATGGGAATGCCGCACTTCGGACGCAAAGGCACATCATTATCAGCAGGCGCGGCGGGCTTTGATGCTGGCTCAGGTGCAGGCGGAGAAACAACTGACTCTCTCAAATACGGCGCGATTTTTGCAGCTATCTCTCCTGGATTGTATTCGCGTTGGACAGGAAAACGCAGCAAGGGCAATTTTGCTGCATCAAAGACCCTTTCTATAAACCTGTCTCGCTTTTGTCTGTTTTCTCGCTGGTGACTGACATCATTTAACTCGATTCCCAAAAGCGGCCTCATCGTGGCGGCGTCACGGCCAGAAAATCTCAATGCCTTTTGACAATTTTGTTGAAGTAGGCGAGGTTTTTGTCCTGGCGAACTACAAAGAAAATGTCCGCCAGTCTGACCTTGGATTGAACAGTAAAGCGAGATCCTAACCGAGGATAGGACCTTGTAGAAATACAATCCTGCCGGTGAGAGGAAGTCATCCTGTAAACGGTAAGGAAGATTCTCAGGGGATTCTGCTTGCGGACGCAGAAATGGCAACAGAATACTCCAACAGCCTTGTTTATCCGCTTGAGTGCTTATTTCTCAATCACCCCCCCTTGTTTTGTAGAATGGTTGAAAAGTAGATTTAGGGGCTTGTTGCTTCGCTGCTGCGCCGAAAGCGGTTTCAAAACAAGGGGTAGTCAGGACATTTCTTCATTGGCTTTATGAACTATACGGAGCCTTCGATTCATGGACAGCAGGCAAATCGTCCAACCACGACAAATCTTTTCCGATGATTAGCTCCTTCATTATAGTATGATGCGTATTTTTCATTGGAATCGAACGCATTTGAAACCCATGTCTACGAGCCATTTCTTTTACTTCATCTGCCTCATCGTATGTCATCAAAAAGTCACCCACAAGCGACTCGCAAATTTCAAATAAATATTCGTGATCAATCTGATGATGTTTGTAGAGACGTTTGCCCGCCTTTTTACCGCCGGCCGTGTAGGGGGGATCAATGAAATAAATCGCATCTTCGTGGTGGGCAAATTCCACCATCACTTTCAGTCCATCATCGTGCCGGAAGTCAATCCGAGACACAATATAATTAAGGTACATGAGCCTTTGAGCAAGCGTTTTAGGATACCAACGAGAACCGATTCCCTTTCCGTTTTCTCCGTGCTTTATGAAGCTAGAGCCTTCAGCAAGGATTCCTCCACGCAACGTTCGGTTTCTCAGAATGGTTTGGAACGCTTGGTCTCGCTTGCTTGTTGGAGTTTTTTGAAGCTCCTCTTCGACAGCTTCTCTCGTCATTGTGAACGTCAGAATACGATTAGCCAGCCACTCCGCATCACCCTCTACAATAGTTTCCCACACTGCTGCCACTTCATCATCTAATTCAACCATGACTGCCTTTTCAACCAAATTTTCAAAAAGGGCGGTAAGACTGATAATCCCCCCTCCCACAAAAGGCTCAATCAAAATATGTGGTTTGCTCTTCAGGCTGGCTACCCAACGTCGGAATGTCGGTACGAACCACGTCTTTCCCCCGGGGTAGCGGAATGGACTTCGCTGGGGAACTGATGCAACATTAACCGGACGAGGCAAATCCATTTCTTCCGAAAACTCAGGGAATAATGAGAGCTGCCTCTGCGGCGCCATGGTTAAAACGGCCTCTCGATAGACTGATTTGTCGGAGGAGTTTCCAGCTGCTCATCGAGCTTTTCCTGAAGAAATTTGATGAAATCGTTTACACTTCCAGGTAACGGTGTCGTGATAGAAAGCAGAGCAGGCTCAAATTCAGTGAAAACCTCATCCACCTTTGTCAGATAGTATCGTCCGGGCTCACGACCCTCTTCTGCATTGAGTTCCAGGTCATAGATGAGCCAGGCAATATCGGCATCATCTTTTGGGACTTGTTTCAGGGGAGGTAAGGTAGCAAAGAAGCTCCTGTTCAATGCAACAGCGATCTTCCTCCCCCAGCTATGTAAGATTCCACCCTTGTAAACAAGTTGAGGGACAAGTCTCTTCCTGGAAGATGAAAGGTAGTCAGGTCGAGGGTAGTTCGGCTCGCCGGACCAGTCCATAGAAGCCCTGCTTTGTGGATCGTGCATGTAATATTCAAAGGGTTCCCGAACGTTGCCGGAAATATACACCGCCTGAATCTCCAAAGCGCCAAAATCAATGACCTTGCCACTATCGTCATAGGCAACAAGAACGACGTCAATGTTGCCGGCGGCCTTGCCAGTAGCATCGTTCAAACGTACTTCAGTCAGAGAAGTCCACCGGGTTCCCTCTTTAAAGAAAAATGATGCAGCATGGTCAGTAATAATCCAATCCTGACGAAAGCGGATAGGGCAGGTGATGACGGGGGCTCCCTCATGATAGATGCTGCACACGCCAAGGGGATTTTTCGCCTTGTCTTTTGTGCAATTTGGCACCTTGTTGTTGAAAGGGCAAAGACGAAAAGAGCGATATCGTCTTGCTATCTCGGTTTGATCATGGATCAGATAACCGAACACCTCTGCCAATGGTTGTTTATTAAAGCTCATGTGTAGATCCTTTCCTAACGTTCCGATGTTGGGTAGTCTCCCTATATTGTATTGATGACTTCAGGAGCCACAACGATCATCAGTAGCTCTTTAAGAGTCCAAATATGGTCGGTCAAGCCGGCGGCCATCGCCGGC
>DAOUBT010000042.1:0-28923 GCA_034432595.1 Anaerolineae bacterium
GGTGGGCGACGGCATTGCCGTCGCCCACCCGGCTTTCTAAACCATCCAACGTCTTTCTGTACCGCCAGCCTGTGGCTGGCAAGGAGTCCAGCAAAGCCTGGGGGTACCTGATGATTGGCAAGGAGTCCAGGCTTCCTGAACCGGGTGGGCGACGGCTTTGCCGTCGCCCACCCGCTTTCTAAACCATCCAACGTCTTTCTGTACCGCCAGCCTGTGGCTGGCAAGGAATCCAGGCAGAGCCTGGGGGTACCTGATGACTGGCAAGGAGTCCAGGCAGAGCCTGGGGGTACCTGATGGCTGGCAAAGAGTCCAGGCAAAGCCTGGGGGTACATGATGGCTGGCAAAGAGTCCAAGCAGGGCCTGGGGGTACCTGATGGCTGGCAAAGAGTCCAGGCAGAGCCTGGGGGTACCTGATGATTGGCAAGGAGTCCAGGCTTCCTGAACCGGATGGGCAATGGCATTGCCGTCGCCCACCCCGATGGGTTGTTCACAAAGCCCTTGGGCCGATAGCCCGGGCGTTACCCCACCACTTTCTCCAACGCGGTGAGCAGGGCCTCTCCAAAACTCGCGTCGGTGATGGTGGCCCAAACCGGCGGAAAGCCCGCGACGAGGGTCTGGACTTCTTGCTGCCGGTAGGCCAGATAGGCCGCCACGCCCGGCGCGATGACCGGCTCGGCCAGCGGGGTATGCTCGCCCTGCCCCCACGTGCCCCAGGTCAGGTAGTCGCGCAGCAAGTTGCACGCCACAACCGCATCTTGCAGGTCGCCAAGGTGGTCCTGCAGGGCTTTGACGCGCTCCAGGCAGAATTTTGCCTCCTTGCCCAGCAGTTCGCTGAAGTATTCCAGGGTGTAACGCAGCGCCTTGGCAGCTATGCGGAGCTGATGATAACGCGAAAGGGGCGTATCGCCCTGCCCAACCCACGGCCCGAAGGCGCGCACTACCGCCCAGCGCTCAAAAATCAGGGCCGGGATGAGGTGGCAGACGTTGCGCGGACGTGGCCCGCTTTCCGTCAACAGGGGCGGCTCCGGTAGGGGCTGAGCGAGGGCCTGTCGGAAACGCTCCACCCAACGTTGATAGGCCGGGCTGTCCAGATAGGCCAGCAGGGAGGCACGCGCCGCCTCCCGTTGTTGGGTCAGCACGTCCCACAGCGGCTCCAGTTCACCGCGCCGTTCTTCTGGAAGCAGGTCAAGGTAGTGCTGGACTTTTTCGCGGAACACGTCCAGATCGCGCACGGCGCCTAAGGTGCGACCGGTGCGCCGCAGGCCCTTGAGTAGGGGGGCGAGGGGTTCCATGTCCAGGGAGGCGCCAAAGACGAGGAACGCAGCACGCATCCGCCGCGTGGCGACGCGCATATCGTGCAGAGCTTCGATGTCCTCTCCCGCGCGCGTGCCCGGCTCGCAGGCTAACATGCGTTCGAAGTGGAAGCTGAGGGTTTTGCGGAAGGCTTCGCTGATGCTGTCTTCCGGGGTGAGGCCGGGGGATGTGCGCGGCGGTGGAGCCGCAGAGACGGGCACCGTGTCCGCTGCGGACGACGGCGCAGCGGATACAGGCGCGGTGTCCGACGCGGACGGCGGCGCGGTCCGTCCCCCGGCGGGGCTGGAGGGCGCTCCATCCGCCATGACGGCAGGCGCGGCTGAGGACGCATCCCCTTTTTCCCCAAACCCTGCAGCCGCCAGTTGCGAGGGCGGAAAGACCGCGGCGAGACCGCGCGCCTGATAGGCATCCCGCCAGCGGTAGATGACGGGACGGCTGACGCCTGAGCGCGTGATGATGGCGTTCACGCTTTCGCCGGCGTCGAGGGCGAGCAGAAGGCGCGCGCGCTGGGCGTAGCGCCCCTCTCCCTCGGCGAGGCGCGCGCAAACGGCGCGGTCTTTCGGTGAGAGGAAGAGGCTCAGGGTTAAGGCGCGCTCAAATTTGGAGCGGGGTTCGGCTTGCAGGGGGAAGCGTTCGCGCAGCGCTGCGATGAGGCGCTGCAGCTCCTCCTCCGTGCCGTCGCGCAGTTCGAGTTCGAGTTCCCAGGTGCGCGTGCGCCCACGCTTGCCGATAAGGGTGGCGTGGTCGAGCGACCATTCCGCGATGACGCGCCTGCCTGCCAGAACACGGCGCACGGTGCGGACCTGCTGTACTTCGCACAGGGGGGCTAACGCGCTCAGGTCAAGGCCGAGGGCGAGCACGCGCGCGCGGACGGGACCATCGGGCCACCCGGCAGGCGGGAGGGGTTGGGACAGGGGCTGTTCGATTTCCTCGCGGCGATGCAGGTCGCCCTGCACGCCGCCCAGGCCTTTGAGGGTGAGGATGGCGGCATCGGCGCTTTCGCGCTGTCGCAGGGCGTAGCCGGCCTGCCAGAGGGCGCGTTCAGGGGTGTCGAGGTACACGTCACGGATGGTCTTGCGCCGCGCGCGGCTCAAGGTGTACCCCGCAATTTCATCGAGATGACGCAAGGCGTCGCGTGTGGCGGCGTCTGGGATGAGGTATTTGGCTTCAATTTCCATGATGTTCCTCCCCGAATATCGGGCGTTTGACGGGTCTGCCACGCCAGGGCACGTCCCTTTATGCAGAGCCATGCCGCTGCGTCGGCAGCGACTTGCGGGATGGGATGCGCTGTGGCGTGATCATGACGCCACGCTTTCCCGTCTTAAGCGGAGTCCCGCCAGGCCAAAGTAGAGCACGGCGAAAGCGCAGAGCACGCCTATGGATGGGGCCACGTCCTTGAGTGAGGCTCCGCGCGTGATGATGAGGGTGTAGGCGCGCATGGCCCAGGTGGAGGGGAAAAGCTGCGCCACGCGCTGGAAAGCGACAGGCGTGATTTCCAGCGGAAACCAGGCTCCGCCCAGGGCCGCCAGCGCCATCGAAAGGCCGATGACCAGGCCGGAAGCCTGTCCGCGCGTGCGCAGGAAGGTGGCAAGGAGCATCCCCAGGCTTACGCCGGCCAGCGCGAAGCTCAGGGAAACGCCCAGCGCCGCCAGGGGAGAGCGTCCCCAGCCCACATGGAAGACCAGTTCACCGCTCACCATCAATAGCGCCATCTGGAACAGCCCCAGCATAAGCCGGCCTGAGAGCTTCCCCGTCAGTAAGGTGAGGCGTCCGGTGGGCATGATAAGGAGACGCTGCCAGGTGCCCCGGATCCGTTCGGAGACGAAGACTTCCGCCGCGCCCAGGAGCGTGATCAGGGTCCACGTGACCAGTTGTCCTGCCGCGGCCTGCTGCTGTCCGCTCGGACCGCTCAGCAGATCCTCGCTCTCGCCTTGCGCCAAAGCCCACACCACGCGCGGCATGACCGGCGGCTCGCGCACTGCGGCAAGGGTGTTATCCAGCACGCGCTTGAAGAAGACCTGTTCGACGGCAGGGGTGGTGAAAAGCTCCATGGCGCGTCCCTGTTCCACGCCCATCTGCGCTACCAGGACCGCCCCGCCAATGCGGCTCAGCGCGGCGCGTGTGGCCAGTTCCACCGCTGTCACGAGCGAGCTTTGCGGATCGAGATACAGCGTGGCCGTCACCACGTCGCCCGCGCTCACGCGCTCGATCATATCCGCGGGCAGCGCCAGCGCGAATTGGCCGCGCGGCAGCGTGGTCACTTCTTGAAACTGCAGGTTGTTATCCTCAAGCACCTGTCGCAGCGTGGCTCCCAGCTCTCCCTCCGGCAGGCCGGTGACGTACACCGTCGGGCGCACCTCCTCCGGCGTGGCCGATCCGCTCATCATGCCGCTCAGGCCCGCACCGATGGCCGCCGTGAAGAGAAGCGGCAGGAGCAGGAAAAACACCCAGCTTCCCGGCGCGCTGAATTCCAGCAGAAACTCGGAACGCATCAGGGTCAGGATACGGCGCATCGCGTCCCTCCTTACGCAAATTGACGGCGAAAGCCCAGCACAGCCAGGCCGTAGTAGACCAGGCCCAACAGCAGCGCGCCGCTCAACGTGGGGAGCAACTCCGCCAGCCCTGCGCCCAGGTGCAGGGCGGTGAACAACTCAATGCCCCAGGCGTGCGGCGTCACCAGGCTGATGGAACGGACGAAGGCAGGCAGGCCCTCGCGTGGCAAGAAGGACCCCGCCAGTGCTGCGCCAATCAGAGAAAAGGCCGCGCCGATGCTCCCGGCCTGCACGGATGTGCGCGCCCAGGCTGCAATTAGCGCCCCCACGCCCGCGCTGCATATCACCAGGACGACGATGCACATCAGCACGAGGGGCGGCGGTCCCCACCACGCCCCGGCCAGCGAGGTCGCGCCCCACAGCAACAGCATCTGCACGAGGCCAGTGAGCATAGTCCCGCTTAACTTGCCCACCAGGATAACCCCGGCAGGCGTGGGCGTAAGCAGCAGGCGCGATAACGTGCCGCGTTCGCGCTCTGCCAGCAGCGTGCGTCCGCCCGCGGTGACGGTGAACATCAAAAACAGCACGGCCATGCTTCCCGCTATGTAATCCAGCCAGCGGAAGGGGCGTCCAGAAGGCATGACCGCCTCCAGGCGCACCGGTAGCTCAGCCGTGTCCACCTCCTGTGCGGCGCTTTCGGCCAGGCGCGTTTCCGCGCCCTCCCATTTTGAACCCGGAGCCAGCGCGTACAACTCCTCCAGCATCACGCGCGTGCCCTGCGTGCGCAGGTTAGCTATCTCAATGGCGCGCTGGGTCAGGCTTTTGATGATGAGGGTGCTCACGGGGCGATCGGGGCTGGCGTAGATGAGCAGCTCCAGCGGGGGCGCAGCGGGTTGCTGGCGGATGAGCGCCATCAGTTGCAATTTCTCCGCCAGGCTCAGCGCGCCAATGACATCTGGCGTGGAGGACTGCGTCAAATCAATCCCCAAAGTCTCCAGCACGGTTTTGCGCTGCGGGAAGAGCGCATCACCGTAGCCGGGTGGGATAATCACCAGCGCCGCCACCTCGTCCGCTTCGACGCGCGCCCGCGCCGCTGCTTCATCCGTGACCAGTTCCGGTTCTAACAAATCCCCCAGGGCGGGATCGGAAAACGACTCTACCAGCGCCTCGGAAAAGACGCTACCATCGCGGTCGAGCAGCAACACCGGAATATGGGTGGGACCGGTATCCCCGGCAAAGGCCGCGCCGACGATGAGGGTCAGGAGTAGCGGCGTGACCAGCGCCATCACAAGGGCACCCACATCGCGGAACAGGGCTACCACTTCTCTGTTGGCCATCACCCAGATTTTGCGTCCCATGCTCATCTCCTCCTCAATCGCGCAGCGCGCGCCCGGTGAGGGTAAGAAAGAGCGTTTCCAGATTGGGTTCGCGGATCTCGATGTTGCGCACGCTCAGGTTCAGGCTGGCGACATGGTTCAAGACCAGGGGCAGCACCTCCCTGGCCGAGGAAGCGCTTAACAGCACCTGTCCGTCTGTGGCGCTGACCGGCAGCTTCAGTTCGTCCTGCAGATGCCGTGCCAGTTCCGCGGCCCCCGCCTGCTGTGCCAGGGAAAGGATGAGCGTCTCCTGTTCTCCAACCTGCTGCACCAGCTCCTCCAGGGTACCGCTGGCGATGATGCGTCCGTGGTCCAGGATGGCGATGCGATGGCTCAGTTCCTGCGCCTCCTCCATGTAGTGGGTCGTGTAGAGCACCGTCGCTCCCTGCGTGTTGAGCCGTTTGACGTAGTCGAGGATGTAGCGCCGGCTTTGCGGGTCAATCGCCACCGTTGGCTCATCCAGAATGATGAGGGGCGGATTTCCCAACAGGCCCACGGCGAGGTTGAGGCGTCGCTTCATGCCGCCGGAGAAGGTGCTCACCCGACTGCGGGCGCGGTCCGTCAATTCCATCAGGGCCAGCTTTTCCTCAATTTCGCGTTTGAGCGTCTTGCCGCTCAGGCCGCGCATCTCCCCCCAGAAGCGTAAGTTCTCCTCCGCCGTCAACTCGTTGTAAAGCGCGAGATCCTGTGGCACCACACCGATGAGATTGCGCACCGCATAAGGCTCCTGCTGTGCATCATGCCCGGCCACACGCACCTGTCCCTGCGTGGGCGGAAACAGCGTGCTGATGATGGAAATCATCGTGGTTTTGCCCGCGCCGTTAGGCCCCAACAGGCTGAAAATTTCGCCTTCGCGAATCTCGAAGCTCACAGCCTCCAAAGCCCAGGGCGAGTCAGGCGTATACCGTTTGCTCACTTGTAGCACCTCAACAAAAGCCATCCTGTTCCTCCTTAAGGCTTTTTATCGTTTCTCTTGAGTCTGGCAGCATCGCCGAAATACTGCAAATGAGCATGGTCACCTGCACCTGTTTCCGCTGTCCCTATCGAGGCGGCGAGGCCAATCCCTTGCCCGCGCCGCCCGGCAGGTATCGTTCACCGGAAATCCGGAGCTGTTCCCTATCCCTAAAACCACCCGCGGCGACGAATCCACAAGCCCATGGCGAGCACCGCGCTGAGCATCGCCGCAATGACCAGCCACAATTCGCTTGCGCCAAACACCCGCAAGCGCGCGCCCTCCGGCGCAAAGAAGTTCATCCCAAAAAACCCGGCCAGAAAAGACGAGGGCATGAAAACCGTGGTGATAATGGCCAGGGTCTTCATCGCTTCGTTCATACGGTTGTTGACCACGGAAAGATACGTATCCAGGGCGCTGCCGATGAGATCACGCAGGTTTTCGTTGAGATCGTTCAGACGTACCAGATGATCGTAAATGTCGCGGAAGAGATAACGCCCTTCGGTATCAATCAGCAGCACATCCCCGCGCGCTAAGCGGTTGAGCACCTCCCGTTCGGGCATCAACATCCGTCGCAGCGCAAGCAACATGCGCTTGAGCTTGAAGAGGCGCTCCAGCGCATCCGGCGCCGTGTGCGTGAAAAGCGTATCCTCCAACGCCTCGACCTCTTCCTCGATGGTATCGAAGAGCGGCATAGTCTGACTCATCAACTCATCAACGATGAGGTACATCAGATACACGGCGCCGCGTTGCCGCAGACGCCGGTCGCGCTGAATCAGCTCGTAAACGCGCTCAACCGCCGGGACAGGTGTGTCGTGATGCGTCACCAGATAATGCTCACCCAGGAACACGTCCAACTCTAACGTGTCCAGAGTCCAGTCTGCGTTCAGGTGCGGCGCATGAAGCACGACATACAGGTAGCTCCCCCAATCATCCAGCTTGGGGACGTGCGATTCGCGCAGCGCGTCATCCACGGCTAAGGGATGGAAGCCGAACTCATCGCGTAAAATCGGCTCGCTGATGGCGTCCGCATCCCCCGCGAAATCCACCCAGACACAGCCCTTCCCGCTGTGCAGCAACGCGGGGAGCTGAGGCGCGCCCACGTTGGTTTGCAGTTCCCCTGTCTCGTCCCAGTAGAGGATACGCATCGTTTAGCGCGCCTCGCCGCGCGTGACCCGTTGCATCGTGCCCGCCGCCAGCAGGAAAAAGATCACCGGCATCAACAACACCAGGCCATAATTGCCCGTGCGTTCAATCAAAGCCCCGTTGAGAATGGGGCCCGTGATCGCCGCCAACTGCGAGGCCAGGTAGTAGAGACCGGTGTAGGTGCCGATCGTGGCATCCGTCTCGGCGGTGTCAATCACCATGGGCAGGCTGTTGATATTGACCAGCGCCCAGGCCATGCCACCCAACCCCAACGCTGCGCCAATCACCACGAGATGGGGGATGAAGTATCCCACCAGCAGCAAGCCAGCGAAAATAAGCAGCCCCGTGGTAATGGTACGTTTCCGTCCCAGGCGAGTTGCGATGAAACCTGCCGGAATCGAAAACGCGATAAAAGTCACATAGGAAATGGCCGAAAGCATCGAAGCCTGATTTTCCTTGATGTGCAGGACGTTAACCCCGTAGGAGGTAAAGAAGGTCTCGATGGCGTTGTAACCGACGAACCAGAGGAAAATCGAAAGCAGCAGGGCTATCAGGCTGGGGCGTACAAAAGAGGGCACGGCGCGGACTCCGCGCAACACGCTCAGGCCCTCTTGCTCCTCTTCTTTGGGTTCGCTCAAGTTGCGTGGCTCTTGCACGAAGAAAACCAGCATCAAGACCGCGATGACGACCAGCAATCCCCCTGCGATGAAAGGCGCGGCGATATCAATGCCGTAAAGCTGCGCTCCCACCAGCGTGATAATGATACCACCCAGGCCGCCCATTAAATTGATAATCCCGTTGGCCTGACTGCGCAACGAGGAAGGCGTGAGGTCCGGCATCAGGGCAATGACCGGTGTACGGTAACCGGCCATGGTCAGGATAAAAAGGCCAATGACGATTATGAAAAGCGCTAACGTGCTACGCAACGCCTCCGTTTGACCGCTTAAAGCCGGGTCAATGCTGCGCACGATGAGCGGAATCGCGATAAAGGCCACCACCGAGATAGGCGCCAGGGTGACGATGAAGGGCTTGCGACGGCCCAGCTTTTCCACCCAGACGCGGTCGCTCCACATGCCTATCAGGGGGAGCAGAAACAGGCCGGCAATGTTATCCAGCGTCATCAAAAAGCCGGTGATGGCAGGGCCAAGGCCGAACCCCGATGCTCGCGTAGAGGATTGGAAAAGCGGATTACCAGCTTGCAGAAAGATGGGGATATAGTCATTGTAAAGCTTCCACATCACGCTGACAGAGAAAAAACCAAAGCCAATGAGAAACGTTTTGCCATAATCCAGTTTGGGTTTAGTTTCCATGCGTCCTCCGGGTTTGGGGGTAAGTTCGTAGCAGCGGTGGGCAGGAAAACCCCGCCCACCGCTCAGCATCGTTCACCTTACTTGGGAATCGTGCCTTCCACGCCTTCGACCAGCCAGTCGAAGGAGAGCAGGGCCTCATCGCTCATCACCTCACCCGCGGCCACGCGCAACGTGCCAGTGTTGTCCTTGATCGGCCCGGTGAAGGGATGCAGGGTACCGGCGATAATTTTCTGTTTGGCGGCGTTCACCTCATCCTGCACCGCCTGCGGGACTTTGGGATTGAAGGGGGCCAGGTCAATGATACCATCCGCAATGTGACCCCAATAGGCGTGAGGTTGCCAGGTGCCGTCCATCGCCGCCTGTACCGTCTGCTTGTAGTACACTCCCCAGTTCCAGATGGGGGCGGTCAGCAGCGCGTTGGGTGCGACATCGTAGGAGATGGCGTTGTATCCGATGGCGTACACGCCATGCTCTTCGGCCAGCTTATCCGGTTCCGGCGAGTCACTTTCGCGCGCCAGCACATCCGCGCCCGCGTCGAGCAAAGCCTGCGCAGCTTCCCGTTCCGCCGGCGGATTGTACCAGCTAAAGATCCACACCGGCTTCACGGTGACCTGCGGGTTGACCGAGCGTGCGCCCAGTGTGAAGGCGTTGAGGTTGCGCACCACTTCCGGAATGGGATAAGGCGCCACGTAGCCCAAAATGTTGCTCTTGGTCATACGTCCGGCCACCATCCCGGCCAGATACCACCCCTCATAACCGCGGCCATCGTAAACTGCCACGTTTGGGGCGGTCTTGTACCCCGTCGCATGTTCAAAGCGCACATTGGGGTACTTTTCCGCCACTGCCATCACCGAATCCATGTAGCCAAAGGACGTGGCGAAAATCATGTCGAAACCTTCGCGCGCGTACTGCTCGATGACGCGCTCGGCGTCCGGGCCTTCAGAAACCATTTCCTGATAAGCGGTCTCCACGCCCATGGATTCCAGCGCGCGCCGTCCCTGATCGTGCGCGTAACTCCAACCCAGATCGGCCACCGGTCCCACAAAGACGAAGGCCACGCGGAACTTTTTGGCCGGGGTCGGGGTGGCTTTAGGGGTGCACTGCGCCAGCACCAGGCTACCGATGAGCAACAAGGCGATCCACAACCAGCGTCTGCGATGTACCATGTACAACCTCCTTCCGTGAAGTGATGAAATGGGGCGACCCAGGAGGGTCGCTCTTAATTGTATAGTAACTGCGCAGAGAAGCAAAACCGCGCCACTCCGGCAGGCGGTCATGAGGGCGTGGCAAAGCGCGACAAGATGAAACCGGGCATCCATAGCACGTGACCCCGTCATGACCAGGAGTGATCTTACCGTTTTTCCAAGGGGGTAGGGTTTTCTGAATAAAATCAAGTGAATTACTTAAATATTTTGAATTCATACTTGACATTTATAAGCTTATGATTTAAAATAATAAAGGCGGTGATAAGCTGTCCCGGCCAAAACGTCGGATGTTTCCCGAAGAAACGCACGACTTAAAGCAAACCTTTCAACCTGGACGACAAGGAGCAATCCATGGCAAAGCATTGGCTGGCGCGTTTCCTGACCATCTGGATCGGACAGGCCTTTTCCCTGCTGGGAAGCAGCCTGGTCCAATTCGCCTTAGTCTGGTGGCTCACCCAGAGAACCGGCTCGGCCACCGTTCTGGCGACAGCTTCCCTGGTCGCCCTGATTCCCGGCGTCGTCCTGGGGCCGTTTGCCGGCGCGCTGGTGGATCGCTGGCCCCGGCGTTGGGTGATGGTGGTTGCCGATAGTCTGGTGGCGCTGGTAACCCTGGTCCTGGCCCTCATCGCCTGGCAAGGGGCGATGCAGCCCTGGCACGTCTATCTGGCTATGTTCCTGCGCTCCTTAGCCGGCTCCTTCCACTGGCCCGCCATGCAAGCCGCCACCGCGCTGATGGTACCGCGCGAACATCTCCCGCGCGTGGCGGGCATGAATCAAACCCTGCAGGGCCTGATGAGCATCATAGCTCCGCCGTTGGGCGCATTACTGCTGGAGCTGATCGCCGTGCCGGGCGTGTTGGGGATTGACGTAAGCACGGCGCTGCTGGCCGTTCTACCGCTGCTGGTAATCGCTGTGCCGGAGCCTGCCACTGCGCCGACGCAGGGCCGCATCACCCTGTTTCAGGATGTGGCATGGGGATTCCGCTACATCTGGAATTGGCGCGGTCTGTTTCTACTGCTCGCCATGGCGACCCTCATCAACTTCCTGCTCAATCCCGGCTTTTCGCTCATGCCGTTGCTGGTGAGCCAACATTTCGGCGGTGGCGCGTTGCAACTGGGCTGGATGGATTCCGCCTGGGGCATTGGCATCATCGCGGGTGGCCTGGTTCTAAGCGTGTGGGGCGGCTTCAAACGGCGCATTTATACGTCGTTGATTGGGTTACTCGGCATTGGGGGCGGCACGTTGTGGCTGGGGTTGGCGCCGGCGCACGCCTTTTACGGGGCGCTGGCTGCTATGGGCTTTTTAGGTTTCGTGAACCCCATTGTCAACGGTCCCATTATGGCCCTGCTGCAGGAACTGGTCGCCCCGGACGTGCAGGGCCGCGTTTTCACCACCGTGCAGAGCATCGCCGGCTTGATGATGCCCCTCGGTCTGGCCATTGCAGGGCCGGTAGCCGATGCGCTCGGTGTACAGAGCTGGTTTATCATCGGTGGCGTGGGCTGTTTCCTGCTGGGGGCTGGGGGATTCTTCATTCCCGATGTCGTCCACCTGGAAGAAAACCGTCCTGTTGCTGCGCCGGTCGCTTAAAGAGAAGGGGGGGGGGCCGGGCATTGCCGTTGTGACCCGGCCCTATTGAAACCCTGTCGTCGGTGGGGAGTGGCCGCCCCTTGTGCTCGCTCCTGGCGGTCCCCCTTGTGGTTCCCCCGCATGGCTGCAAGCTTCTCAATCTTCGCTGTTGCCCTTGCATGAAAATCATCTTGCAAGCTCTTTTATTTTGAGTATAATGAATTTAACCATGGACGCACTGTTGGCTTATCTTCCGGTCTGGCTCAAAGAATGGCTCCAGGTTTACCTGGTTCCATTCCTTAAGCTTGAGGTGCGCAAACTTTTGTTAGTCGCTTTTCAGGGCGTCCTGGACACGTTGCTCTTTTTAGGCCTGCCGGTGGCTTTGAGCATGGGCGCGCACGCGGTGTGGCAGGGGCGCTATCAGCTCACCCCGGCGCAGCAGGAGCAGGTGGCCCGTTGGGCCAGCATTTCCGATTTAATAGCCTACATGGAAGACATCCCGCCAGTGGTCCCACTGGTTTTGTGGTACAAGGAAGCGGGCTTGAGGGCCGAAAATCCGGCCAACTGCGAGGGCATCATGGGCCTGTATACGGCGGTGCGACGGGGCGAGCTGCCCTGTTTCCCGCCCGGCCCGATCACACCGCAAGAGATCGCCTATCAGTTGCAATTAGGCGCGCGCACTTTTAAAAGCTACTGTCCGGACATCCATTACACCACCACGGATAGCGAACTGCTCAAGCTCTGCTACCTGCGCTACAATGCCGGGCCAAATGCCGGAGGTGACCCCAACGCCTCTGCTTACGTCATGAACGGCTACGATGAGGCGCATCAGAACATGATTCACCGCGACATTCAGGGGCGTGAATACCGGATGCAGAGCCTGGGAGCCTGGCCGGTCACCCTGGCGATTCAGGCCCAGCTCCAGCTCAGCTACCAGCGCCCTTATGAGCTACCTGGTTTCATCATCGAGCCGGTAGCCCTGGTGCAGGAAGGCGCAGATCGCGTGTGGGTGGTGCAGGAGAAACCTGCGGTGACCCTTGCCGCGGAACCGACCTTTGCGCCATGCCGCGAGGCACGGGTGGAGAGTTGTTTCGCCGCCCCTCACACCGATGGCGACCCATCCCTGCGCCCTGCCCTCAACCCGCTGGTGGTGACCATGGCCAAAAGCAGTGAGCCACGCTGCGGGCTGATCGCCGGCGTGGAGTTGATGCCCTACAAAACTTCCGTGGTTGTTGCGCCGATGTCCGGCACACTGACCCGGTACACGGACGCGCAGGGGCATCTGGCGGTGCAAATTGAGAACGCCGAGTGGCGCGTATGGCTGGGCGGGCTGCGTTCTTATGTGACCGCGCCGGGAGAGGTGGACGCTGGACAGGCGATAGGTGTCGTCGGCGGGGCCGAATCCAACACGCCGGCGGTGTATTACGCAGTGTATGACCGCGTCTCCGGACAGTATGTGGACCCGCTGCATTTCGTGCCGCGCGGGACGTGTCCGGAAGAACCTTAGCGGGTGCTTCAGGCTGGCCTGAGGGCCGGTCATTTACCCTTTACCTGACGGAGGAGGAACCATGGACCTGTTAAAGTTACTACCCTTTTTCCTGCTGGGGCTGGGCCTGCTCTGGGCCTTGTGGCTGATTTTCAAGCGTGATCTGCTCTCGCAGAACCTCGGTAAGTTAATTTCTTACTTTATCGGGGTTATCATCACCTTTGCCGTGATTGGTTGGCTGGTGGACTCCTTCCTGCCGGGATGGGTAGCCTCACGCCTGAAGAACACGGCGGGTTCTGATGATGTGCAAACCATTCAAGTGATTGGGCGGCAAATCTGGAATGAAGCAACCAGCTCCGGGAAGAGTGTGCCTACCCTTGTGCCGCAGCCGACCGCCTTACCCACCGCAGCCCCGACTGAAGCGCCGACCGAGGTGCCCACGGCTGTACCAACTGCCGCGCCAACGAGCGAAGGGGGCGAAATCAACCCTTCCAATATTCAGACGACTCATACCGTACAGGCCGAGGACACGTTATATAGCCTGAGCAAACGCTACGGTGTGAGTATCGAAATGATTCAAAAGGCGAACGGTCTGACCGGTACGGACATCAAGATTGGGCAGAAGCTGATTATTCCAAAGCCGTGAGCGAACAAACTTCGACCCCACCTGCACCTGCGGTACCGCAGGAATTGCAGCGCGGATGGCGTGGGCTGTACTATCGCATCCGCGCGGGTTTCCTGCCGGAAATCCACCGCTTCGAAGGCGAAGTGGATCGCCTGGAAATTCGCATGGCGCCCTATCGCAAGACGGTACCGTTGATAGGGTTCAGGGTCAGTGCCGGTCTGGTGGGTTTGGCTCTGATCTTCGCCATTGTTGAATGGTTCATCCATCCGGCAGGGCCTTGGGGATGGATCTCGGCTGGCCTGTCCGTGGCGGCCCTTCTGCTAGCCCTTGAGTTTGGTAAGGAACTTTTGCTTTATCAGCAATGGCGTTTCCTGCTTACCAATCGCCGCATCATTCTGATCACACCTGATCCAGATAAATTCGGCTATGCAGATGCGATCTATCTCAAAGGCGGGAAAATCCAGGTCCTGGATACCAACTGGTCTAAAAGTCCGTTCTGGGGACTTTTTCAGGCCATTTACGGCTCACGGGATGTGGTGCTCAGCATGAGCGGCTATGAATTTGCCGAGCAGGGCGCACGGGTGAAAGGGGGGCTGCGTTTCCCCGATGTCATGCCCGAAGATATCATCAAACTGGAAGAATTGATCTTCGGCTAAGGCTCATTTTCCATACAAAGGGGGGAAGCTATGCGCAAGATGTTGGCTTTTTTGTTTGGATTTGTGAGCGGTGCTGCGCTGGTCGGCGGCGTGGTACTGCTCTTTGCTCCTCAACCGGGAGAGAAGCTGCGCGCTGATATTCGCGCTCGTGTGGATGAGCTATTGGAAGAGGGCCGCCTTGCTGCCGAAACGCGCCGCCGTGAGTTAGAAGCGCAACTGGCGTCCTTCAAGCAGGGCGGGGCTATCGTCGTCGAATAAACGACCGGGTGCGTTCCGGCGTTGCCCATCAACACAAACGGCGCGTCTTACTCAAGACGCGCCGTTTTATTGTGGATTCTCTTCAGGCCTTGCGACAGGCAGCAACAAAAGCTTCAAAAATCGGCATCATGGTTGGATCGTCAGCGACGAGCGCCTCAGGATGCCACTGAATGCCGATGGCAAAGGGGTAATCAGGTAGTTCTATCGCCTCGATCACACCGTCCGGCGCATGGGCAACGGCTACCAGGCCTTTACCCAGCTCGCGCACCGCTTGATGGTGTCCGCTGTTCACCATGAACTCCGTCCCGCCGAGGATTTCCGCCAGGCGGCTATCGGGGTTCAGCTTCACCGGGTGGATGAGGTCGCGCAGCGTGCGTCCCGGCGTGAGGGGATGGTCCATCAGCGCTCCCGGAATTTGCGCGGCGATGTCCTGATACAGCGTGCCTCCCATGGCCACGTTGAAGACTTGATGGCCGCGGCAGATAGCCAGAATGGGCATCTTGCGCCGCATCACTAAACCGATCAAGCCCATCTCAGCGGTATCCCGCTCTGTGTCCACCCCGCCCAACCATTCAGAGGGGGCTTCCCCGTAGAGCTGCGGCTCAAGGTCCTCGCCGCCGGAAAGGAGCAACCCGTCTATGCGCTCCAATAAGACCGCCCAATCCATGGGACCGGTCACCGGCGGCAGGATAACTGGGGTTCCCCCCGCGCGGTGAATGGCGCGGATGTAGGTCTCGCCCACTGAAATCATCGGAGCGTTATGTAAACGCGCCGATGTATCCTTGCGTCCGGTAATCCCGATGAGAGGACGCATAGGAAGCTCGCTTTAGTGCGATTGACCCGGGCGCAGTTCCTGCAGGCGCGCCTTCTTGCCGCTCAGCCCACGCAGGTAGAACAGCTTGGCGCGGCGCACCTTGGCGCGGCGCACGACTTCGATCTTTTCGATGCGCGGCGAATGCAACAGGAAGGAGCGTTCCACCCCGATACCATGCGCAGCCACACGACGCACAGTGAAGCGGGTGTTCACACCCCCACCGTTGACGCTAATCACCGTACCCTGGAAGACCTGAATGCGCTCAACGCGCTTTTTCTCATCGCCTTCCACGATCTTCACGTGCACCTTCACCGTATCACCGGGGTGCAGCTCCGGGACATCAGGCTTCAGCATCTGGCGTTCTACGGATTCTACCAGGTTCATGTCACTTTCTCCCTATTTTCATCTAAATCTCAAAGCAGGAGCAGATTATACCATAGACCTACATAAAGACAAACCGTAGTAGCCGCGTTTGGAATATGTAGCGCAAGGCTCGATGTGGCGCAAGGCTCGATGTGGCGCAAGGCTCGCTGTGGCGCAAGGCTCGATGTAGCGCAAGGCCTGATGTGGCGCAAGGCTCGATGTGGCGCAAGGCTCTGCCTTGCGCTTGCGCAGCCTGTCTTGCGTCCCCGATGTGGTGCAAGGCTTGATGTGGCGCAAGGCTTTGCCTTGCGCTTCCGCGGCCTGTCTTGCGTCCCCGATGTGGTGCAAAGCTCTGCCTTGCGCTTACGCAGCCTGTCTTGCGTCCCCGATGTGGCGCAAAGCTCTGCCTTGCGCTTGCGCAGCCTGTCTTGCGTCCCCGATGTGGCGCAAGGCTTGATGTGGCGCAAAGCTCTGCCTTGCGCTTGCGCAGCCTGTCTTGCGTCCCCGATGTGGTGCAAAGCTCGATGTGGTGCAAAGCTCTGCCTTGCGCTTCCGCAGCCTGTCTTGCGTCCCCGATGTGGTGCAAGGCTCTGCCTTGCGCTTCCGCGGCCTCTCCTGCGTCACCGATGTGGCGCAAGGCTCTGCCTTGCGCTTGTGCGCCCTGCCCTGCGTCCTCGATGTGGCGTCCTGCGCTTGCGCAGACAGACCGATGGCCTGTGACTCTTCAAGAAAACGGCTCGAAGGCTGGTCGCACGTCCAGTTCGGCTTCCGGTGGACGGGCTTTCTTGTTTATACCCATCCAGGCCAGGCGGGCCAGCATTTTTGCCAGCCGCCAGCCGCGCATGAAGAAGTATTCCGCAAAGGGCTTGTCGTTGCGCTCCAGCAAGCGCACCAGTTCCGCTGCCGGCACGTCCGGCGGACTCCCCAGCGCCTTGAGCGCCATCGAGAAATTCCGCATATCGGCGGCCACCGTTTCACCGACCACTTCATGCACGGTGGTCAGCATGTCGGTGGTCATCATGCCGGGGCTGAAGCCAATGAAGTGAATGGGCAAATCCTTATACTCGGAGGCCATCGTGCGCGTGAACGACGTGATCCAGGCCTTGGTCGCGCCGTACAACCCCGACGGCGTGGCCGGTTTCAGGTCGCTGCCGCGCCCGTACAGGTTGACGATTGTGCCGTGCCCTTGCCGCTTCATCACGGCCAGCGCGGCCTGCGTCCCGTTGAGCGTGCCGATGCAGTTGACGCGGAAGGTGCGTTCGGCTTCCTCCGGCGGGAAGTCCAGCACGCCGCCCGGCGGTGGGGTGATGCCGGCGTTGTTGACCCACACATCAATGCGCCCAAAGTGCTCCACGGCGAAATGCGCCAGCGCGTACACCTGTTCGGCGACGCTGACATCACAGGCCAGGCCGACCGTCTGCTCGCCCAGCTCGGCGACCACGCGGTCCACGTCGGCCTGCTTACGGCCGGAAATCACCACCCGCGCCCCTTTGGCCAGCACGGCGCGCGCCACCGCGTTGCCGAAGCCGCGCGTCGAGCCGGTGATCACGAAGACTTTATCTTGCAGGCTCATGGTTGTTTCGCTCCTTTTTCCGAAGTATACCACGGCTCAGCCGGTCCGTTCCCACGGCGCGACATCCCCCGGCACAACCACGAAGAGCGGATGCGGCCGTGGACGCTGTCCCTGCAGGGCCTGCCAGCGGACGGGATCGCGGACGGCCAGTTTGGCCAGGAGATGCTCCCACTCGTAGGCCAGCTGCCCTTCGGTTACCGGAAGCGGCGGAACGTTGCGCTGCGGCGCGAGTTTGCTCCGGTCGAAGCGATAGCCGCGCCGCTCGGCTTCGGCGACCACCTCCCAGAGATAGGCTTCGATGGCGGCCAGCGGGTCAGCGGCGGCGCGAAACCGCTCCAGTTGCGGGTGATGGCGGTAACCTTGGGTCTGCCCGGCCAGCACGGCCCGCGCCAGCAACCCTTCGCGCCAAAGCGCCACCAGCCCTTTGCTGTCAAGATACTGCGGATGTAAACTCCATAAACGCATGATGCTTTACCTTTCGGGTAGGATGTGGAGAAAATCGCGCACGGCCTGCAAAAAGTGAATCATGGCATTATTTCGCGTGAAAATGGCGGAATTTCTGGGGTGAATTGTCGTTCATTTGGATTGCCTCCTTTAGACGGACGGTGGTCCGTCTCTACGGACTATTTTGCCAGGAGATGCTCCTTTTGTCAAAAAAACCTCCCAGGTGGAGGACGGCCATGCATCGTTCACGCCCCCGCTCAGGATTTTAGCTCTTGACTCTCCCCTGCAATCTGCATACAATATCCCCCATGGTTTCTCCGTTCACAGCAGGAGGGCGTATGCGACTGGTTATCAGTGGGGGGACGGGACTGATCGGGCGGGCGCTCGCGGAAGCGAGCCTGGCTGCCGGGGATGAGGTGGCGATTTTGAGCCGCAATCCGAGGCCGGAGCGCTTGCCGCGCGGAGCGCAGGGGGTGCACTGGGATGCCCAACAGCCGGAAACCTGGATGCACGCGCTCGATGGCGCCGATGCTGTCATCAATCTGGCTGGGGCCAGCGTGGCGGGCGGTCTGTGGACGCGCAGCCGCAAGGCCCTGTTGCTGCAAAGTCGGGTGCGCGTTGGACAGAGTCTCGCACAGGCGGTGCGCCGCGTTCCTCATCCGCCGCGCGTGCTGGTGCAGGCTTCGGGCGTGGGCTATTACGGACGCAATGTTGAACATGAGGTGGATGAGAGCGCGCCGCCGGGGGATGATTTCCTGGCGCACCTCGCCGCCGAGGCCTGGGAGCCTTCGACCGCGCCTGTCGAAAGTGCCGGGGTGCGGCGGGTCATCATCCGCACCGGCCTGGTGCTGAGCGCACACGGCGGCAGTTTCCCCTTGATGGCGCTCCCTTTCCGCTTTTTCCTGGGTGGTCCGGTGGGAAACGGCAGGCAGTGGGTACCGTGGATCCACATCACCGATGAGGTAGAAGCAATTCGCTTCCTCATCCAGCATCCCGATGCCGCCGGGCCGTTCAATCTGGTGGCGCCGGGCATTGTGCGCAATGCCGAGTTTGGGCGCATCCTGGCGCGCACCCTGCACCGCCCTTACGCCTTCCCGGCCCCTGCGTTTATGCTTCGCCTTGTGCTGGGTGAGATGGCGTCTTTGATATTGGAGGGTCAGCACGTGATTCCCCGGCGCTTGCTGACGCTGGGCTATCGCTTCCGCTACCCCACCCTGGCCGAGGCCCTTGCGGCCTTATAGCCGGGCTTCAGGTTCATGAGGAGGTTGAGGATGAAAATTGGTATTGTGGGAAGTGGCTTTGTGGGCGCAACCACCGCCTACGCGCTGGTGATGCGTGGTTTGGGCAGCGAGATTGTGCTCACGGACGTGAATTTCAAGCGCGCGCAGGCGGAAGCCGATGATATTCTGCACGCGGTTCCTTTTGTCCATCCGGTTGACGTATACGCCGGGGATGCAAGTGCCTTGAGTGGAAGTCACATTGTCATCATTACCGCCGGTACAGCCCAGAAACCCGGCGAAACGCGCCTGCAATTACTGGAGCGCAACGCCGCCATCATGCGCACGGTGATGGAATCGGTGCTGACTTACGCGCCGGAAGCACGCATCGTGGTGGTGAGCAATCCGGTGGATGTGATGACGCATCTCGCCGCGCGTTTCGCGGAGCGGCACGGCATCCTCGCCGGGCGCGTCTTCGGATCGGGCACCACACTGGATACGGCGCGCTTCCGCGCTCTGCTGGGGCAGCATCTGGGCGTGGATGCGCAGCACGTTCACGGTTACGTGATTGGCGAGCATGGCGATTCGGAGGTGCTCACCTGGTCTATCGCCGATGTGAGTGGCCTGCCGCTGGCGGATTTCGTGCAACGCCGCCGCATTCCCTGGACGGAGGAGATACGTCAGCGCATAGATACGCAGGTGCGCCGCGCAGCTTACACCATCATCGAGGGCAAGGGCGCCACGTATTATGGCATCGGGGCGGCGCTTACGCGCATCGTGGATGTAGTGTTGCATAATCATCAGGCCATCCTCACCGTGTGCGCCCCCATGTCGGAGGTAGAAGGCGTGCCCGACGTGACCCTCGCGCTGCCGCATCTGGTAACGGGCGATGGGGTCGTGGATACCCTGCCCCTGGTGCTCAGCCCGGAGGAGCACGCGGCGCTGCGCGCAAGCGCGGAAACGCTGCGCGCTGCCATCGCTACCCTCAACCTGTGACGTGCCTGACGCGCTCAGGCGTGACGGTTCGGACATGGCGACGGCTCGCCTTCTCCGCCAGAGCGATGAACGTGGGTGTGGAAGAAGGCGGGCCGTGGCAGGAATTGGGCATGGGTAAGTTGCACTTTGTTCAAGTGGGTGTATAATCAGATGTGACCGCTCACATCACCTCTGGAGGGTCTATGCATAGTCTGATACGTCTGGGACAAACCGATATCCTCATTCCGCCGCTGGGCGTGGGAACCTGGCAATGGGGCGATAAGCTGGTCTGGGGTTACGGCAAGGGGTATACGGACGCTGATATCCGCGCGGCTTTTGATGCGAGTGTGCAGGCGGGGATCACGTTTTTTGATACCGCAGAAGTGTACGGCTTTGGGCGTTCAGAACGTCTCTTGGGGAGTTTTGTGCGCGTCAGCGGTCAGCCGGTGGTGGTGGCGACCAAGTTTTTCCCCATGCCCTACCGCCTCAGCGCCAAAACTTTGAGCCGCGCCTTGCGCGGGAGTTTGCAGCGTCTGGGCCTGCCGCGCGTGGATTTGTACCAGATTCACTGGTATACCCCACACCTTTCGATTGAGGCGCTGGGGAACGCCCTGGCGGATGCCGTCGAAGCGGGCCTGACGCGCGCGGTTGGTGTCTCCAACTACTCGCGCGAGCAGATGGAGCGGATGTATCGCGTGTTGGAAAAGCGCGGCGTGCCGTTGGCCTCCAATCAGGTGAAGTACAACCTGATTGAACGCGAGGTGGAGCATAACGGCCTCTTGCAGGCCTGCCGCGATTTGGGCGTGACGCTCATTGCCTATAGTCCGCTGGCCATGGGGGTGTTGACCGGACGTTACACGGCCCAAACGCCGCCCCCTGGCACGCGCGGACGGCTGTACAAACGGGAAACGCTGGCGAGCTTAGAGCCGTTGTTGGCACGCATGCGCGCTATTGGCGAAGCGCACGGCGGCAAGACGCCGGCACAGGTGGCGCTGAACTGGCTCATCGCGCAGCAGACGGTGCCCATCCCCGGCGCGAAGAACGCGCGTCACGCCGCGTCCAACGCCGGCGCGCTGGGCTGGACGCTCAGCGCCGACGAGTGCGCCGAGCTGGCCGAGCTTGCGGCACGGGTACAGATAAGCCGATGAGGGTTTCCCCCTCATGGACGAACGGATGCTAATCTTTTTTCGGAGGTTCTTATGGTAGACGAGCAACATGCGCTGGATAGAGAGTTTGTACCCGTAAAAAGCCGTATCGCCATCTCGGCGGGGGATGCGGCGACGGCGATCCTGCAGTCCCTGGCGGCGACAGGCGCCCTGACGTATTACTTCGTCAATTTGCGCGGTTTGGATGCGCGCCTGGCCGGCATCGTCTGGCTGCTTTTTGCGATTTGGAACGCGGTCAACGATCCGATTTTCGGTTACATCAGCGACCGCACCAAGAGCGCCCTGGGACGCCGCATCCCTTACATTCGCTATGGCGCCCCCATTTTCGTCCTGGCTTTCATTTTCTTCTGGGTGGTCCTGCCGGGGACGGATGGTAATCAGACCCTGCTTTTCCTGCAGCTCCTGCTGGCCCTGTTTGTGTACGACCTCCTTTACACCGCCATCGCCACGAGCTTCTGGGTGATGCCTTACGAAGTGGCCGTGTCCAACAAGGCGCGCAGCAGCATCTACATCTGGAAGATCATCTTCATGGTCTTCACGCTGGTGGTGCCCTTTGCGATTGAGGCCACGGTCAAGCCGGAAGTTGGCGATTTGGCTGGCATTGAGCGCTTCCGCTGGGTGATGATTGCCATCGGTATCGTCATGGGCCTCATCATCTTCTTCAGCACTTTCTTCTTCAAAGAAAAGCGTTTCGCGCAACAGGATGAGCAGTTCGAATTCATCAAGTCCTTTGTGGAATGCTTCCGCAACCGCAGCTTTGTGGTCTTCGAGGTGTTGAGCTTCTCCATCATGTTCGCGCAGACAGCGTTGATGACCGGCATCTGGTACTATTTCGACGTGCTGAACATGCCGCGCGGCACGCTGTTGCCCGCGCTGGCCATCGGCATTGTGGTGGGCGTTGTGGCGTGGGTCATGCTGCGCGACCGCTGGGGTGTGAAACGCTGCACGCAGGTCTTCACCCTGCTCTTCAGCATCGGCTGCGGCATTCTGGTCTTCTTCGGGCGCAGCCTGGTTCCCTCTTTTGTGGGATTCTTCCTGCTGGGGATTGGCTTCTCCGGTGGTATGTACCTGATTCCGTTGATGAACGGCGATGTGGTGGACTGGGACGAGCATGTGACGGGCCTGCGCCGTGAGGGCATGTACGCGGGCATCAACAGTTTCGTCACCAAGCCGGCCATCAGCCTGGCCGCGTGGGCGCTGCTCAACATCATGGTGGCTTACGGTTACAATCAGAACCTGACGGCGGCGGAACAGAGCTACGAAGCCGGGACGGGCGTGCTGGTCGGCTGGGCTGGCCCCACGGGCGTGCTCATGTTCCTCTCCTTCCTCTCCCTCTTCCTTTACCCGTTGGCCGGTAAAGAGTGGGAAGCCATCAAGGCGAAGCTGGCCGAAATCCACGAAGAAAAAGAACGCGCCCTGATGGCGAAGTTGAGCGCGGAAGCGCAGGAATAAAACCTTTAGCGTAACGGCTAAGCCTGGGGAGGACTCGCCCTTCCACAGCATCGAATACCCTGGCGGTTGAAAGCGCGCCAGCGGGGTTTCCGTCGCTGGCCGGATGCTGAAAGTAAGCCGTTACCCTTCAACCTGGTATCCACACGCATCAGGGGGCGCAGTCACCGCTGCGCCCCCTGCGTTTGATGGGAATACGCTTTTACAGCTTGATGGCCGCATCCTGAACCTGTGTCCGCTTCAGGCTGGCCCCTTCCGCGCCGCGCTGGTGTGGCTTCCGGGCATCACTCGTACCGCAACGCCTCCGCCGGCAACAGCGACGCTGCCCGCGCGGCAGGATACACCCCGAAGAACAAGCCCACCGCCGTCGAGAACAACGTTGCCAGCAGGACGACGTTCCACGTCACCACGGGCGTGATGGCTGCTCCGCCGAGCTGAACCCGTCCGATAAGCTGCGCGATGCCCCAGCCGGTCAGGATGCCCAATCCACCGCCGAGCAGGCTCAGCAAAATGGCCTCTAACCAGAACTGGAGCAGGATGTCTATGCGCCGCGCGCCCAGCGCTTTGCGCAGGCCGATTTCGCGCGTCCGTTCCACCACCGAAACCAGCATGATATTCATAATCCCAATCCCGCCCACGATGAGCGACACGCCGGCGATGCTGCCGAGGAAAATGCTGAGGATGTTCGTCACCTGCGAGACGGTTGCCAGAATATCCTGCTGACTCGTGACCGTGAAATCCTCTTCCCCTTCCGCCACGAGATGGCGCTCGCGCAGCAAAGCCTTGATGGCTTCTTGCACGCTGCTGACGCTTTCGGCGCTGCTGGCCTGCACCGTGATGGTGCTCACCACATTAGCCCCACGGTAGCGGGTCAGGCCCGTCACGCGCGTCTGCGCTGTCGTGAGCGGAATCATCACCAGCTCATCCTGACTGAAAAACCCCGTGCCGCCCTTGCTTTCCAACACCCCGATAACGCGGAAGGGCTGATTCTGGATGCGGACCGTCTGTCCTACCGCCCCGAAGGACGAGCCGAACAGGGCTTCCGCGACGGCGCTGCCGAGCACCACCACCGTCGAGCGCGCGGTGAGATGCTGTGCACTGATGAAATCCCCTTCAGCCAGGCTATAGTTCAGCACCGTGAGGTAATCCGGCGTCACCCCCAGCACGCGCGTCTGCGCTGTCTGACCCAGCACCGTCACCCGCGCTGCGCCGCTCACTTCGGGCGCCACGGCCAGCACATCCGGCAGCGAGGCGATAGCCTCGGCGTCCTGATACGTCAGCGTGTTCACGCCGCCGCCCTGCGCCATGGCACGCTGTCCGCCCGGACGAACGTAGATAAGGTTTGCACCGATGCCCTGAATTTGTTGGGTTACGCCCGCCTGCGCCCCCTGTCCGATGGACAGCATGGCAATCACGGCGGCGACGCCGATGACGATGCCCAACACCGTGAGCAACGAGCGCAGCTTATTGGCGGCAAAATTGGTCAAAGCCTCCCAGATGAGATGATGGAATTTCATCCTACGCCTCCTCCACGCGCCCGTCGCGCAAGCGGATGATGCGCTGCGCCTGTGCTCCGATGCCCGGATCGTGCGTCACCAGAATCAGCGTCAGGCCGCGCTCCCGGTTCAAGCGCAGCAACAGCTCCATAATCGCTGCGCCGGTCTTCGTATCCAGGTTGCCGGTCGGCTCATCCGCCAGCACAATGCTGGGGTTGTTGACGATGGCCCGCGCAATTGCGACGCGCTGCTGTTCCCCGCCGGACATCTCCAGCGGCCGGTGGTGGACGCGCTCCGCCAGCCCTACGGCCTCCAGAGCTTGCCGCGCGCGCTCCTTGCGTCCTTTCTCCACGCCGGCGTACAGGAGCGGTAACTCCACGTTGCGCAGGGCTGTGGCCCGTCCCAACAGGTTGAACTGCTGGAAGACAAAGCCGATTTTGCGGTTGCGGATGGCGGCCAGCGCGTTGCCGGAAAGCCCCGCCACATCCACGCCATCCAGCAAATAATGTCCGCGTGTGGGCACGTCCAGACAGCCCAGAATATTGAGCAGCGTGCTCTTCCCCGATCCCGAAGGCCCCATGATGGCGACCGTCTCCCCACGCTCGATGCGGAAGGAAACACCCTGTAAGGCAGGGACGGTCACCTTGCCCAGGCGGTACACCTTGGTGATGTCCTGTAACTCAAGCATAGGCCCTCCCGCGTCAGGGACGCCCGCCGGGAATTCCTCCCAGGCCTAACCCGCCGCCCATACCGCCACCGGTAAAGCTGGTGTTGCCAGAACTGCTGAAGATGATGAGCGTATCCCCTTCCTGCACGTCACCGCTGAGGATTTCGCTATAGCTCTCGTTGATCAGGCCCACCGTCACGGGCACCTGCACCATCTGCTCCCCGATTTGCAGCGTGACATAGGGTTGCCCGTTACTCTGCTTGATGGCGCGATTGGGCACCATCAGGACGGCCTCATGTTCAGCCGTCACAATGCGGACCGCCGCTGTCATCCCCGGACGGAAGCGCGGGTCGGGGGGGAGTTCCACCGTGACGGGGTAATACACCACGCCCTGCTGATTCGCGCCGACGAAACCGACCTCCCGCACCGTGCCCGTAAACGTCTCATCCGGGAAGGCATCAAAGCTAACTTCGGCCTTCTGTCCGACGCTGATGCTGCTCACGTCCACCTCGGATACATCCACCGTGATGGTAAAAGCGCTCAGGTCGGCCAGGATGAGCGCCTGCGTATTCTGACTGACCTTATCGCCGGGTGCAAGACTCACACTGATAACCGTGCCGTCGAAGGGCGCGCTCAGGCGCGCCAGGTCAAGGGTATCCTGTGCCGCCTCCACGCGCGCTTGCGCAGCGAGGATTTCAGCCTCACTCGGCCCGGCGAGCGCGTCCGCCAGAGCCTCCCTGGCTTTTTCGAAAGAAGCCAGTGCAACATCGAATTGCGCTTTGTACAGCTCTATGCGATCCGCGTCAGGCCCGTCCAGGGTGGCGGCTTCCCAGGCCGTCCGGGCGTCGGTATAAGTCTGGGTGATGGTGTCCGTCAAACTGTCGCTCTCTTCCGCGTCCACATAGGCCTTCCAGGCGTCCAGGTAAGCATCGAGCAGCGTGCGCCCCTCGTAATAGAGCGCGCTGCGCAAGCGCGTCGCCGCGGTGGGGACATTCTGTTTGGCCTGCACGTAGCTCAGGCGCGCCTGCGCCAGCGTCTGCGGATCAGGGCCGCTTAAGAGCGTGTCCAGCGCCTGTTGGGCGCTTTCCAGGTCAGCTATGGCCTGTTTGACGCTCCGCTCCCACGAATCCTGCGCGAGGGTCATCAACACCGCGCCGGCCTTGACGGTATCTCCGGGTTGGATGAGGACCTTATCCACCGTGCCGGATGTCTTCCATACCAGGGTGGCGAGTTGTCGCGCGCTGAGCGTGCCCGCAGCGCTCACGCCCACCGTTAAGGTTCCGCGCGTCACCTGTGCGGTCGTGTAGCTTATGTTGCTCGTTGGGGACGCCGTGCCGCATCCTGCCAGGGCGAGGATCATGCCTCCGCTCACCAGGACCAGCAGGAGATGTCGCAGCGACAGGCGTTTCATAGGCGCGGCTCCTTATCCACCACAGGCTGAGGCAGCGAATTCAGACGGGCCAGCGTCCATAACACCTCGCCCACGCCGATGAGCAACAGGCTGACCAGGCCCATCAAGCCGCCGAGCGAGGTGTTGTAAGCGCCGCCCAGGTTGGCGCGAGAAAGCGGCAGCGCCTCACCGCCGGGCATCATCTCGCCGCCTTGAGCGCGTCCGCCCATTTGTCCGATGTAGGCTGCGGCGACCCGCGCCGCTACCACCCCCTTGATCAGGGTGATGCCACCCCAAATCAGGCCCACCAGGCCAGCGATGATCAAGATGACTGCCGTTACTTTTAACATATCAGGACCTCCTTAGCGTATGCAATGGTTGAACTGCGTTCAATACCTTCAGGTTAGGGGGTGATGGGCCAACCTGCCCCATCACCCGACAAACTACGTTCTTTGCACGGTAAGATTTTCCCCGGGCGCAGGGCAACGGGATTAAGGCCGCTCCCCCAGCGTGAGTGGAAGCGTGACCTCTTTACCATCGCGCAGCACCGTCACTTGAATCTGTTGACCGGGCGTGCAGTGGAAAACCAGATAGGCATTCAGGTCGTTAAAGCTGCGAATCTTTTGCCCGTCGAGCGCGATGACCAGGTCACCGCCGCGTTGCGTCTGCGCGTTGGCGCCGCGCAGGCCAGCTTTTTCCGCCGGGCTGCCGGGCGTGACCGAGAGGACGTAAGCCCCTTCGAGTTGCGGGATGCCGTATTGTTCCTGATCCGCAAGCGTGAGGTCTCCGTCGAACAGCACGCCCATGTAAGGATAGGTGTATTTCCCTTCTTTGATGAGGGTGGGCACAATGCGCTTCACGGCGATGACCGGGATGGAGTAGCCCACGCCGGAGCCGGTACCGCTCAGCGTGGCAATCGCCGCGTTGATGCCTACCACTTCACCTTGCAGATTGAGCAACGGCCCGCCCGAATTGCCGGGGTTGATGGGTGCGTCGGTCTGAATCACCATGGGGAGGGAGTAGGTGCTTCCGCTTGTGGTGAGGCGCTGGGAGGGCAGGCTGCGCCCTAAGCCACTGATGATGCCAAAGGTCATGGAGCCTTGCTCACCGAAGGGGTTGCCGATAGCGACGACGAATTGCCCGACTACGGCTTCCTTTTCAGCCAACGGCAGTGGCCTGACGCCAGAGGGGAGCGCGTCCACTTTGAGCACGGCCAGATCGCTATCTGCATCCGCACCGACTAAGGTCGCGCGCTTGCGGCTCCCATCCGCAAAAACGATTTCATAGGCATCGCCTGCGCTGACCACATGGTTGTTGGTGACGATGTGGCCTTCTTCGTCGTAGACGAAGCCGGTCCCCGTACCACCTGCAACGTTGATGGTGACCACCGAGGGATTGACGCGCGCGTACAGGCGGATGAGGGTGCCTTCCAGCTCGCTATCCACCGCCGCGCTACCGTACAGCGTGGGCATCTGTGTGGCAAGTTGACGCTGCACTTCGGCTTCCACCAGGCGTTGCAGCTCACTTGAGGATGTACCTCCGGGTGTCGCGGTGGGTTTCACGCCTGTCAGACTCGAACAGGCGAGCAGCCCTGCCAGAAGCATCAGACTTAAGATGACCAACCAGGTTTTGCGTTGCATCGTTGACCTCCGTGAAATCGGGAATCGGACGATGATAAGTTTGGCCGGATTCCACGAAATGACAAGTTCCTTTTGGCCGGAATGGCCTGGTCAGATGCGTTAACGGCAAATTGTGCTGCTGTTAAGCGTTGTCTGGCCGTCTTTTGCGTGGCTCGCCGTTCTGTGCTTGCTTGAGGCCACTACGTGCCCCAGGATAAGGGCTGCTCATGCAGCGGTTCATGGTGCGCCATTGCGAGCCAGAAAAAACGCTCAGGGAGAGGAGTTTCTCCCCCTGAGCGTTGGGACAGACACCGTTTACAGGTCGTCGCCGCTCAAGGGCGCCTGCGGGCAGTCGCCGTTGAAACCATGTTCGCCGGGGAAGCCCATGCCCTCGCCGGGAAAGCCCTGCATCCCGCCGCGGCCACGGCCGCCACCGGGGAAGCCCGGCATCCCGTCGCCACGGCCGCCCATCATCAGGCCGCGACCCAGCCCGCGCAGCAGGAAGTCCTCACCCAGCGCGTCCACCTGTTCCTGCGTGACCACACCATCAGCCACCGCGCGATCCAACGCGGCCTTCAAGGCGGTCTTGAGGTTTTCCGTCAGGGTGGCGCGGTCGAGGCCCTTTTCATCCATCCATTCGCGCAGGGTCTTAGTGGGCAATTCGTCCACGCTGACGCCGAGCGCTTCGGCCATCAGGGCCTGCGGGTCGAGATAAGCGCGCAGGGCGTGCATGGTCTTCATGTGATCGTACTGATCCTGCGTGATTTTGCCATCCGCCAGGGCCTGATCGAGAGCACGGTCGGCGGCCTTCTGACGGGCCTCCTGTAAGCGCTCCACCGTGATGCCCAATTCTTCGGCCAGGAATTGATCGAAGGGCCGCGTCGGGCCGGTGCTGGTGCTTGTCGTGTTGCCGTTTGTCGTCCCGGTCTGCGCCTTGACAACGCTCCCCGTGGCGATGACGCCACCGGCCACCAGACCCAAAATCAATACGCCTAATGCAATGCGTTTCAGCATATCCACCTCCTTGAAAGTGTGAAATGTTCAGGGGTTTATTTCCCCTTTGACGCTTTTACTATACCGCGGGAATGTGAAGGTTGTGTGAAGAGACCATGAAAAAATTTATGTAACGGTTGACCTTCAGCACCAGGATAGCCATGGCGATCACCGCTGGCGCGATTTTAAGCGCGGGCCTGAATAGGGTATGCGATGGTTTCAACACCCATGGGGGTGGCAGGGTGGGCGAAGGCGTTGGGGTGGGCGAAGGCGTTGGGGTAGGAGAAGGCGTTGGGGTAGGCGAAGGCGTTGGGGTAGGCGAAGGCGTTGGGGTAGGAGAAGGCGTTGGGGTGGGCGAACGAATAGGGGGG
>DAOUBT010000043.1:0-23740 GCA_034432595.1 Anaerolineae bacterium
TGGCGTCGAGGTCGCGGTGGGGAGCTGGGTGACGGTAGCGGTAGCCGTGGCTGGGGGCAGGGTGGCTTGGGGTTGGATGGGACCCTGACAGCCCGTGCTGGAGCCAAGCAGAAAAGCCACAAGCATCACGGCGAAAACCATCTTTAAGCCAGAAGACGCCAAAGCCTGCTGCGGAGCCATGATCACCTCCGTTGACCTGCTGAGAGTCTCGACATGACTATTTTACACAAGATGGAGAAGCTCGCAATCGGGGATCGCTCAGCCGCGCCGGGTAGGGGCATGGGAGTGGCCGGAATGCTTTGATGGGTGCGCGTGGCTTGACCCTACCTGCGTTTGACCTTTCGGGCGCTTCGGGTAGTATTGAGGCAAGGGCTTGTGGGGTGTCGGACCGGCACGCCGGTTCCTTGTTCCGGTAATGAAACCGTCCTCATCCTCAAAGGGTGGGGCACAAGATTCAAGTTCTGTTTAAGGAGGAGCGATGAAGTTACATCACGTTGCGATTGTGGTCGAAGACCTTGATGCCGCGCTGCAGTTTTATCAGCAAGCGCTGGGGCTGGACGTGGCCGGACGGCGTGAGGTGCCCGCCGAGGGCGTCGAAATTGCCTTCATGCCTGCCGGTGAATCCGAGTTGGAATTGATGCGTCCGCTTAATCCCGAAAACTCCATCGGGCAGTTCCTTGCCAAACGCGGGGAGGGTATTCATCACATTTGCCTGTTGGTTGAGGACATCGAGGCGACGGTGCAGCGCCTGCAAGCTGAAGGCGCGCGCATGGCTACCGAAATCCGCAGCCACCCCGATGGGACGCGCTACGCCTTCGTCCATCCCAAGAGCGCGCGCGGCGTGCTCATCGAGTTGTACCAGAAGCCACAGGCCTGACGGTATCGCCACATGGGGGGATGATGTGAAACGCGCCTGGCTTTTAGCCCTGCTTCTCGCCCTTGTGCTGCCCACCTTTGCGCGGGCGCAGCTTTCGCCTTACGCGGCTACGTTGGACTGGCTGCGCCTCCATCAACAAGCGGATGGCGGCTTTACCAACGGGTTAACCAGTGGCTCCGATTTGCTGGTAACGGCCGAAATCATCCGCGCGTTGGCAGCGGTGGGGCAGGACCCGACGGAATGGCGCAGCGCGGAGGGCGCCTCGCCCCTGGATTACCTGCGCGCGCAGCTCGAAGCCGGGGAAGCACGGGATGTCACCACGCTGGTTCACGTTATCCCGGCGCTGGTGGCTACCGGTGCAAATCCCCGCGACTTTGCCGGGCGTAATCTGGTGGCGGAGTTGTTGGCGCAACAGCAGGAGCGGACCTATCAGATGGGGGTGTCGCTGCTCGATCACGCCCTGGCCGTGCAGGCCCTACAGGCGGCGGATGAGCCGGTGCCGCCGGAGGCCCTGATCCTGCTGCTGAGCCGACAGGCCAGCAACGGCGGATGGGGCGCGACGGGCGAGATGGCGCCGGAGGCGACGGATGTGCACACCACGGCACAGGCGCTGTTGGCGCTCGTCCGCGCGGGCGAGACGGCCTGTGTGCCGGCGGCCCTCACCTATCTGCACAGCGTCCAGAATCCTGATGGTGGATTCCCCTGGCGTCCCGGACAGGGTGCGCTGGAGGGCGAGACGGAGACGCACGCCACAGCCTTTGTGCTGATGGCCCTGGCTGCGCTGCAGGCCCCGCTGGAGGCGTGGCGCGTCGCGGATGCCGACCCCATGACGGCGCTGCGCGCGCTCTATGCCGCTCCTGCTTTCTACTGGCGCGCCTCCATCCCCGTGCCGAATGTGCTGGCGACGGCTTACGCCCTGCAGGCCCTTGTGGCTTGGGGCGATATCGCCAGCCTGAGCGGTTTTGGCGGAGCGGCGCCGTTGCTCCCGCGCACCGGGTTGGATAGCGAGGCGTTGCTCTGGCCGGGCGTGGTGGCGTTGATTGCGGGGCTGAGTTTGTACCGCGTCACGCGCCGCGAACGGCGCTTTTCGTGAAAACAACACCATGGGCGCTGACAGGCGCCCATGGTGTTTGATGGCCGTGGATGGGCTACACGATCAGGTCCTCAAGGCTGCGCTTGGGGACGTGATGGACTTGCTGCTCGTCGCGCCAATATTTGATGTCGCCATCCGGCCCGACGGGTTCAATCACCACCTGTTCAATCGGTTTGCCCAGGGCGAGGACCAGGAGCAGCTCATACTGCTCGGGGAGCTGTAGCACCTGTCGCAGCGTTTCCCGCTCGAATGAGGCGATGATGCAGCCGCCCAGTCCTTTTTCCGCCGCCCCCAGCATGATGCTCTGCGCGGCGATGCCGTGATCTACCCCAAAATGGGTGGCGATGCTTTTATCCCCCAGGATGACAATGTAGCCGGTCGGTCGTTCCCCCTCGCCAGGGCCGGGCCAATCCTTGAGATAGCCGGCCCAGCGCAGGGTGGGAAACACGGCGGCACGGGTGGCGGGGTCGGTAACCAGGCGGAACTTGAGGGGTTGGCGGTTGGCGCCGGATGGGGAGAGACGTGCCAGGTCCACCAACTCGCGCAGCGTGGCCTCGTCAATGAGATAGTTTTCATCAAAACGGCGGTAACTGCGACTTTTGCGTATCAAATCGTGTAACATAGGCCCTCCTGACATGGGATGCTTGAGCACGCTACCCAAACGCTCACCTGCCGCCCGAAGCGCGTCGGCACTCAGGTGGCTTCTGCGGTAAGCGCACGTTGATATTGTAGCATAGAAGCAGGAAGCAGGAAGCGGGAGAACGGGAGAACGGGAGAACGGGAGAACGGGAGAGCAGGACCAGCATCCAGGTATCGTCAGCGAACGCGAGTCCTTTCCAAGATGTGGTAAAATATGCTTTCGTGGAATTGCATAGACAATGAGGTGAACATGTTAACCTTTCAGGATGTCATTTTGCGCTTGCAACACTTCTGGGCCGGACAGGGCACCGTCATCTGGCAGCCCTACAGTGAGAAAGTGGGCGCGGGGACGCTGAACCCCGCTACGGTTCTGCGCGTGTTGGGGCCGGAGCCGTGGAACGTTGCTTACGTCGAACCCTCCTACCGCCCCGACGATGGCCGCTATGGCGATAATCCCAACCGGATGCAGATGTTCTACCAGTATCAGGTCATTCTCAAACCCGATCCAGGCGACCCGCAGGAGCGCTACCTGCGCAGCCTTGAGGCGCTGGGCATTCGGCGCGAGGAACACGACATCCGCTTTGTCGAGGATAACTGGGAATCGCCCGCTCTGGGCGCCTGGGGCCTCGGCTGGGAAGTGTGGCTCGACGGCCTCGAAATCACACAGTTCACCTACTTCCAGCAGGCTGGCGGCATCAACCTGGACCCGCCCGCGGTGGAAATCACCTACGGCCTGGAACGCATTGTCATGTTCCTGCAAGGTGTGCGCTCTGTGTGGGACATCAACTGGGATGGGCAGCACACCTACGGCGAAATTTTCCGCGATCAGGAAGTGGATTACTGCCGCTATCAGTTTGAGCAGGCCGATATCGAGCGCCTGCAGCAGCTCTACAAGGCTTTCGAGGAGGAGGCGCTCTTAGCGCTCGATCATGGCCTGGCCGTGCCGGCGCTGGACTACATCCTGCGCTGTTCTCATACCTTTAACGTGTTGGATGCGCGTGGTGCGGTTGGCATCACCGAACGCGCGCGCTTCTTTAAACGCATGCGCGCCCTGGCGCGGCGCTGCGCGGATAACTACCTGGCGCAGCGCGAGCGCGCCGGCTACCCCTGGCGCGGTCGCCCCGGCCTCAAGCCCGTCAACGTACCCGAAGCCCTGCCACTCCTGCTCACCCCGCGGGTAGAACAGGCGGATGAGGCGGAGCAAGCCCCCTTTATCCTCGAAATTGGCGTGGAGGAACTGCCCCCCGCGGATGTGGAGCTGGCCCTCGCCTACCTGCGCGAGCGCGTCCCGGCCTTGCTGGATGAGGCGCGTCTGGATCACGGCCCGGTGTCCATCTACGGCACGCCGCGCCGTCTGACGGTCATGGTGGAAGCGTTGGCGCGGCGTCAGCGGGATGAGGAGCGCGTGGTCAAAGGCCCGGCGGCGAAAGCGGCCTTCGATGCGGAGGGCAAGCCCACGCGCGCGGCGGAGGGCTTCGCGCGCGCGCAAGGGGTGCGCCTTGAGGACCTGCGCGTGGAAGAAGTCGGTGGCGGCCTGTACGTCGTCGCTACCCGGCGGGATGTGGGCCGTCCGGCAGCGGACGTGCTTGCGTCCGTGCTGCCGCCATTGCTGGCTGGCCTCAAATTCCCGCGCGCCATGCGCTGGAATGAAAGCGGCGTCGCCTTCAGCCGCCCGCTGCGCTGGCTGGTGGCCTTGCATGGCGAAGCCGTCATCCCCTTTAGCTTTGCCGGTGTGGCGAGTGGGCGCGTCACGCGCGGCCCGCGCCCGGCCGGTTCCCCCGAAATCGCCCTGGCTTCGGCCTGGGACTATCTGCCGACGCTGGAGGCGTATGGCGTCATCCTCAATCCCGAAGCGCGCAGCGGCACCATCCGTGCGCAGGTAACCGCGCTCGCCGAAGAGGTGGGGGGTGTCTTTTATGAGGATGCGGCCCTCCTGAATGAGGTGACCCATCTCGTCGAAGTTCCGACCGCCTTGCGCGGTCAGTTTGAGGAGCGCTACCTGGCTCTCCCATCGGAGGTGCTCATCGCCGTGATGAAGAAACATCAGCGCTACTTCCCGGTCAAGGATGCGACGGGGCGCCTGTTGCCTTATTTCATCACCATCCGCAACGGCGGGCGCGAATACGGCGATCTGGTGGTGCGGGGCAACGCCGACGTGTTGCGCGCGCGCTACGCCGATGCTGAGTACTTCTTCCAACAGGACACGCGCAAGCACCTTGAGGAGTTCCTGCCGCGTCTGGATACCCTGGTCTTCCAGGAAAGCCTGGGTTCGATGCTGGATAAGACGCGACGTATCGAGGCGCTTGTGCCCTGGCTCTGCGCGCAGATGGCGCTGGACGCCGAAGAGCAGGAGCACTTTGCGCGCGCGGCTCATTTGTGCAAGGCGGACCTGGCGACCGAATTGGTCATCGAAATGACCAGCCTGCAGGGCCTGATGGGGCGGGAGTACGCGCTGCGCTCCGGCGAACCGCGAGCAGTGGCCGAAGCGATTGGTGAACAGTACAGCCTGCCCAAGACGCGCATCGGCGCAGCCCTGGTGCTGGCCGACCGCCTCGATAGCCTGATGGGACTCTTCGCTGCTGGCCTGATGCCGACCGCTTCGGCGGATCCTTACGGCTTGCGGCGCGCGGCGCTGGACATGATCGAAACGGTGATTCGCCATCGCCTTCCGCTGCGTCTGGATGAGGGCCTGGCGGAAGCGGCGCGCCATCAGCCGATTCCCGTGACGGCGGAACAGCAGGCCGCGGCGCTGGACTTCATCCGCGGACGTTTGCGCGGGGTGCTGCGCGAGATGGGCTTCGCTTACGACGTGGTCGAGGCGGTGTTGGGACCGCAGGGACACGCTCCGTATCTGGCGCTCGTCGCGGCGCAGGAACTGAGCGCCTGGGTCAACCGCGAGGACTGGCCGCAAATTCTGGCCAACTACGCGCGCTGTGCGCGCATCACGCGCGGGCAGGCGGTGGGGACGCTGCAGCCGGAGGCGTTGCGCGAGCCGGCAGAGCAGGCGCTCTATGCGGCGCTGCTGGAGGCCGAAACGCGCCTGAGCGGGCGACGCGACGTCGAGACTTTCTTTAACGCCCTGCTGCCCATGATTCCGCTCATCGCCGCTTTCTTCGATGCGGTGCTGGTGATGGCCGAGGAGCCGGAACTGCGCGCGGCGCGCCTGGCGCTTTTGGCGCGCATCGTCGCCCTGGCGGATGGGATTGTGGATTTAAGCAAGCTCGAAGGCTTCTAAGGCGGGCGTTTTCTTCAGTGGCCAGGTCGTTGGATTGCCCGACGACCTGGCTTTTTTTCGCGGAGTTCAGCATGGATAGGGTAACGCTGAAGGAGGGAAAAACAAGCAGGGCCGGCGGATCAATGCCGGCCCTGCTTATTTTTGAGGAATAAGGATGGCTTAAATCAATTGCGCGAGCGACTTGACCGCGCGGTCCATCTCCAGGAAAATCAGACCCAGCTTGGCGTTAGAGCGCGCAAGCACGGTCAAGACGGCTTCTTCACCAACGGACTTGAGGATGACGTAACCTTTATCGCCACGCACATAAACCTGTTCAAGCTGTCCACGCCCTAACTCGTGGGCGATGCGTTCACCCAGGGAAAGCATGGCGGCTGACATTGCAGCGACGCGGTCCTCTTCGGAACCGGCAGGTAACGCGGAAGCGATAATCAGGCCGTCTACGCTGACTACCGCGGAGGCTTCAATATCCGCCGTGCTGGATTGCATGGCCCGCAAAGCATCGGTCAAGCGTTCGGTGCGTGATGACATGCCATTACCTCCTCAAAAATTGAAAGCCCATGCTTTCACCATTGGTATGGGGCTTACTTTATACTACCACAATTAAGACGCGATGTCAATTAGTTTTCGCCGTGAGGTTAAAAAAAGGTAAGGTCACGGCCAAAATAACTTCCCATTTCATCACACCCTGATTTAATTATATGCGCTTGACCAAAAAAGGCAATGGCAAGTATCGTGATTTAGTCAGTAAGCTTTCACATAGCCACGGGCGCGGATAGGATTTACGTTCTTCCCTTGCCCGGTGGTGCGACGGCTTCTTCTTGGCAGCCCGCTGGATTCTGTTACAATACTTTTACAGGGTGCTTTGATCAGGGACCGGTTAAGAGGGGGAAGCGGTAGAGGGCATACAGGCAAGGCCACGCGGAGAAGGGCCATTAAAATCTCCGCAGATTTTTTGTAGCTTAGGGCTTGTCCGGGTGGGGGCGTGGCGAGGGTCCTCATAGCCCGGTCAAAGGGTGAAGACGTCTCAAGGGGTAAACTGACGAGGTGAGCATGCAAGAAACTCGTGCACGCTGTACGGGAGAAAATGCTGAGATGAATGAGGTTCTGCGTAGGCTGGTGGCCTTGCGCCAACGTCATCCACGATTGGGCGGTAACCTGGCCTTGAGGTGGTGTAGCTTGAAGATCGCATGGGCCATCGGCGTGGGGTTGTTGGTGATGGTGGCTCTGGCGGCCTGTCAGTCAACCCCGCGCGCCACGCCGACGCCCACCCGCGGCGGCGTGGAAGGGCAGGTGCTGATGGGGCCGGCCTGTCCGGTAGTACGCGAGGGTGAGCCGTGCCCTGACCAACCCTATCAGGCGCTCATCGTGGTGCTGGATGCGCAGGGGCGTGAGGTGCAGCGCATCCTGTGCGCGCCTGATGGGACGTTTCGCATCAACCTGCCCGCGGGTGAGTATCGCCTGCGCGTGCAGAACCCGGATGGAAGCGCTTACCCCATGCCGCTTGAAGTTGCGGTACAGGTGCGCGCTGACGCTTTCACCCCGCTCACCCTCACCCTTGATAGCGGCATCCGCTGAGACGGGCCGCGCTGGTTGGTTGGAGCGTTGTTTTGGCCCGTGTCGCCTCTGTACCGGTGCGCGCGTTTTGAGCAGGCTTGGGTAAGTCCAGCTTTAGCGGTAAAATAGGGGTAGAAACATGGGCCACCTGCGTATGGCTAAACGCAGGAGCGGCTTTTCTGGCCCGTTTTGGCTTAAAATCATGAGGATGAGGCGACTTTTAACATGGAAGAAGCTGCTTTAAGGGGTAATCCTTCGTTTGTCTGGCGGGCAGGACAGGAGCGCCGCCTGCAGTTAGTGCGTCGCTATGTCCCTTTAGAGGGGCAGTCCGTGCTGGATGTGGGGTGTGGCATGGGGATGTACACGCAGGCGTTCATGCGCTACACGCCTCACGTCTTCGGCATCGAAATCGAGTATCCGCGCGCGCTGGAGGCGCGGGAGCGCACCGCCGGCGTGGCGCAGGCCGTGGGCGAGGCCTTGCCCTTTGCGGATAACAGCTTTGACGTGGCCTTCTCGCATGAGGTGCTGGAGCATGTGCAGGATGACCGCCGCTGCGCTGCCGAGATGGTGCGCGTGGTGCGCCCCGGCGGGCACATTGTCATCTTTGTGCCCAATCGCCTCTATCCCTTTGAAACGCATGGCATCTACTGGAAGGGCGTCTATCGCTTTGGCAACAAGCCTTTCGTCAACTGGCTGCCCGATGCGCTGCGCAACCGTTTAGCTCCGCACGTGCGGGCTTACACTGTCGCTGACCTGCGTGCCCTGTTTGCCGCTCAGCCCGTGCGCGTGGTGGTGCATCGGCAAATCTATCCGGGATATGATAACATCGTCGCGCGGCGTCCTGCCTTAGGGCGCTGGATCCGCCGCATCACCTACGCCATGGAGGCCACCCCCTTGCGCTACTTTGGCCTTTCGCACTTTCTGGTGTTGCAGGTGGCGGGGTAGAAGCTGGATGCTGGAAAGGGGTAGGCGACGGCATTGTTGTCGCCCACCCGAAACCGGAAGCTGGATACTGGATACTGGAAGCTGGAAAGCGAGGAGTGCGGTCGCCTGGCGCAGGGGTAGGCGACGGCATTGCCGTCGCCTACCCTCTGTTGCCTGTCGCCGCATCGTCAGCAAACCTGCTGAAGCTGAAAAGCTCGCACGGGGATAGCTACCCGTGGCAGGGTTACAAAGTCCGCTGAAGCGGGTCAGGCGGCCCTGGCCGCCTTCGTCATGGTAGCTCGCTGGTTTACCGGCGAGCGGTATGGAACGGGCTTTTAGCCCGTCACCTGGATGCCGCTATCGGCCAATGCTGGAGGTTATCATGCCCGATCCTTATCTTTCGCCCTTTGCCTGGCGTTACGGCTCCGATGAAATGCGCGCTATCTGGAGCGAGGTTAACACGCGCCGTCTCTATCGCCGCATCTGGGTAGCCCTGGCGCGCGTGCAAAGCCGTTACGGCCTGGTCACGCCCGCGCAGGTGGCCGATCTGGAAGCCCACATGGATGAGGTGGACCTGGACGCTTCGCTGCGCGAGGAGGCGGCGTTGCATCACGACCTGATGGCCGAGGTGCGCGTCTATGCTGCGCAGTGTCCGCTGGGCGGTGGCATCATCCATCTGGGCGCAACCTCCATGGACGTAAAGGATAACGCCTCCGCGCTGCAGGGGCAACAGGCGCTCGATCTGCTCCTGCAGCGGCTGGACGCGCTGCTTCTGGCTTTTGCCGAACCAATCGAAACCCATGCCGAAACGCTCTGTTTGGGCTATACCCACCTTCAGCCTGCCGAACCCACCACCCTGGGATACCGCTTAGCCGCTTACGCGCAGGACCTGTTGGAAGACCGCCGTGCCCTGAAGCAACTGCGTGCGACATGGCGCGGCAAGGGCTTCAAAGGCGCGGTCGGCACATCCGCATCCTACGCTTTGCTGCTGGAAGGACGCACCGACCCGGCCACCTTCGAGGCCGAGGTGCTGGCGGAGTTGGGCCTGTCGGCCTGGCCCGTTGCCAATCAGACCTACCCGCGGCGGCAGGATTGGGCTTTGCTCACCGCCCTGGCCGGGGTGGGGTTGACCCTGTACCGCTTTGCTTTCGATTTGCGCCTTTTGCAAAACCCGGCGCTGGGAGAATGGGCCGAGCCATTCGGCGCGCGACAGGTCGGATCCTCGGCCATGCCCTTCAAGCGGAACCCTATCCAGGCCGAAAAATTGAACAGCCTGGCGCGCTACCTGGCCCATCTGCCACAGGTGGCCTGGGATAACGCCGCGCATTCGCTGCTGGAACGCACCCTGGACGATTCCGCGAATCGGCGCGTGATCCTGCCGGAGGCCTTCCTGGCCGCGGAAGAGGTGGTGCTCACCGCGCTGCGTCTGGTGCGTGACCTGCGCGTCAATCGCGAGGCCGTGGCGCGCAATCTGGAGCGTTTCGGTCTGTTTGCCGCCTTAGAGCCGCTGCTGATGCGCCTGGTACAGGCCGGGGCGGATCGGCAGGCGATGCATGAGGTGTTGCGCGAGCTGGCGCTGGAGGCCTGGCGCGCCGTCGAGGTGGGGGAAGCCAATCCCCTGCCGCGCCTGGTGGCGGACGATGCGCGCCTGCGCGCTTACCTGACGCCGGAAGCTCTGCGCGCGGCGCTTTCTATTGAAGGATACGTGGGGGATGCGCCGCAACGCGCCCGCGCGCTGGCGCAATCTCTCCGTGCCGAATTAGCCCTTTCCATTTCTGAGGGAGGACCACCATGAAAAGAGTCTGGCGTTGTTTCTGGCTTGCGTTCCTGGTCCTGGTCTGGTCATGTCAGTCCCCTCAACGTTCCATCACCGCTTCACCTTCTGATGTACAAATACCCGCCACCCTGGCTCCCGCCGCTGGCCGCACCTTCTACGTGGCGACCCACGGCAGCGATGCCAATCCCGGCACACGCGAGCAGCCCTGGCGCACGCCGGCCTATGGGGCGCAGCAGCTACAGCCGGGGGATACGCTCGTGATCCTGCCTGGAACGTATATTTTGCAGGACTATGAGCTGGATGTCCTGCGCCCGCCTTCGGGGTCGCCCAATGCCTGGGTTACGATTCGGGGGGAGGGGGAGCCGCGCCCGGTGCTCGCGGGGCGGGATAACCTGCTCACCGCTATCGAACTGGGCGGCACGCAGTATGTCCGCATCGAGCACCTGGAAATCACGCACGATGCTACCGCTTCCGGCGAACAGGCCTGGTTCCGCGATGGGTTGGAAATTCTCGGCGCTCCGGCTGCGCACCTGGTGCTGCAAGACCTCTACATCCACCACATAGACGAGTTTGGCATGAATATTCAGGATGCGGAGGATGTGCAGATTCTCCAGTGTCGCATCGAGTATTGCGGCTTTGGGGGCCTGGGCGGTCCGGCTGGAGAGCACGGCGGATGGCGTAACGTGGTCATCCGCGCCTCCACGCTTTCCTGGAGTGGGCACTACTATCAGGGTGGGGATGGGCATGATCGCCCCTACGACCGCCCCGACGGCTTTGGCATCGAGCCTTCTCAGGGGCCGGTACTCATCGAGGACACGCGCGCCGAGCACAACTATGGCGATGGTCTGGATTCCAAAGCGGCCAACACCACGATTCGCCGCAGCATCGTGGCCAACAACGCTTGTGACGGGGTAAAGCTTTGGGGTGATGGGAGCCGCATCGAAAACACCCTGATTTATGGCCGGGGCGATGGCGATGCTACGGCTACCCCCTGGGCGCCCATTGTCATTGATCAGGTAGAACAAGCCGACGCTCGTTTTGAGATCGTCAACGTGACGGTGGATGACGTGGTGGGGCAGAACTATCTGATGTACGTCCAGTATGATAGCTCCGTGTCGGTGCAGGTCACGGTGCGCAACACGATTTTCAGTGGGCGCGGGCCGGACTCCCCCATCTATGTCGGCGCTGCGAGCAAGCTGGTCGCTGAGCACAACCTCTTCTACCTGCCGCAGAATGAGACGCTTCTGACCCATGGTGAGAAGGTTTACACCTGCGATAATCTGAACACCCTGGGCTTTGAAAATCGCTGTGGTGACCCACGCTTTGTGCGCCCGGCCTGGGGCACGGAAGGCGACTATCACCTGCAGAGCGACAGCCCGGCCATCAATGCGGGGACGACCGACGACGCGCCGACGGATGATTTGGAAGGTCATCCGCGGGATGTGCAGCCCGATGTGGGGGCGTATGAGTTCTGGATGCCTGCAGCGCGGCTTTACCTGCCGCTGGTGCTGCGTTTGAAGGGATAAACGGGCCTGGTTTCGCCTGCCTGGTGCCGCAAGGCGGCTTGTGGAAGTGAAAAGCGGAGGCCTTGGCCAGTCAAAAAGCACGGTGGGGGGCATCGTTTTGCAAGAGGTGGTTCCATCTCTTGCCGTGCCCCCCCTTTTTTTCGGTCAGTACCTGGAACCGGGCTGGGCGTCTCTCCTTACAGGCACTCCCCCAAGTCGCAGCGTCCGTTGTTGTTGCGGTCGGTGTAGCGTCGGCAGCGGCCCGGATAGGAGCAGCCGCGTGGGCAACGCACCACACAGGTCGCGGTCGCGGTGGGGAGCGGGGTGGGTGTTGGGGTGGGGGCCGGGGTGGATGGCGATGGTGCGACCGGCGTGGGCGTGACAGGGGTAGCGGTCGCGCGGGCAGCCGGGGATGCTGTTGTCGGCGTAGCTTGCGCTGCAGCCGGTGTTGACGCGGCCTGCGCCGGCTCCGTCTTCGCCGTCTGGGTGGCGCCAGTGTCGAAAGCGGCTGCGCTGCTTACCCCGCGCATCAGGGCCTTGTTGGCGCTGAGCATGGCCAATCCAGCGCTCACGCCAACGACGCCGAGGATGCCCAGGAACTCACGCCGCGCAAAGTCCACCGTGGGCACAGTCTCCCGTTGGGGAGCCGGAAAAATATAGCGCCGGGCCACCGCTTCGATCCAATCCCAGTGCAGCACCAGTTTGACCACCAGCAGAAGCAGCGTCCAGATGGAACTGAGAATGTGCACCACGCGCCAGGTCTCGTAAGCGGGCAAATTCAGCTTGAACCAGGTGCTCATGACGAGGCCCGTTACCAGGATGGTCAGGAAACCGAAAGCCAGGATCGTGTCCAGGATCATGTAGGTCATGGGTTTTCGGCACCATCGCCTGAGCAGCATACTCAGGGTGCATTTGACCCAGTTCCAATGCACCAGCGCATGGTATCCGATAAACAGGCCGATGAGCACACCGAGCCATTGATGCACGTCCAGGCCGGTCAGATCCATCCAGAAAGCCAGGATAAAGCTAAAAAATAAAACCGCGTCTACGATCCAATTGTGTTTAGGATGTAAAGGTTTCATCTCCCCCCTCACTATTCTCCTTTTGTGCGTCTTATTGTAAAGGGCATTTGTGAAAGTTTGATGAAGATTTTGTGGTAGGTTGACCACGGCTTACTTCCTTTGAACGGACGGTTAACCCTGCACCTTGGGGACAGTCTGTCAGGGTTTGCGACCTGCGTGTTTACGGCTTGCTGGACGACCGTATGGATGGCCGAGTGCAAGTTCGCCGGCGGCGATTTCAATCGCTGCTGCAGGTAAACCATTACGGCTTGCGGTCATGGTGAGCTTTTTACAAATCTGAAGTCTGGATTTCAGGAATGGAATAGGGGCGTCGGTTTGTGAGGTCGGTGGAGAAAGTCGGCGTATGAGTAAAGGCCGGGTTGTCCGGAATGGAAGCCACCGCGCCGAGTTGTCAGACATCTTGAGCTACGCAAACCCCGTCATGGCAAAAAGCTTGACGAAATACCCATATCCCGTTAAAATGCAACGACTGAGACGGGAGGAGCAAAACGGATGTTTGAATCTTTGAGTGAACGATTGCAGCGCGTGTTCAGTCAACTGGGCAAGCGCGGTGTCTTGCGCGAAGAGGACGTGGATGCCGTTTTGCGCGAAATCCGTCTGGCTCTTTTAGAGGCAGACGTTAACTTTAAGGTCGTCAAAGATTTTATCGCGCGTGTGCGTGAAAAGGCCGTGGGTGAGGAAGTCTCCAAGGCCCTGAACCCGGCGCAGCAAGTCATCAAGATCGTGCATCAGGAGCTGATTGCGACCCTGGGCGAACCGGGGCGCTTAGAACTGCGCGGTCAGGCTCCGTATGTGATTATGCTGGTCGGCCTTCAGGGGTCAGGTAAGACGACCACGGCGGCCAAACTGGCGAAGTACCTCAAAGGACAGGGACATTTCCCGGTCCTGGTGGCGGCGGATACATATCGCCCCGCGGCCATCACGCAACTTGAGGTGCTCGGCAAGCAGCTCGGCATCCCCGTGTACAGCGATCACAGCAAAACCCCGCCGCCCGATATTTGTGTAGCCGGGTTAGAGGATGCGCGCAAGCGCGGGGCGGATGTGGTCATTCTGGACACAGCGGGGCGCCTGCAAATTGACGAGGACATGATGCGCGAGCTGGAAACCATTCGCGCGCGCCTCAAGCCGGTGGAGGTGCTCCTCGTCGCCGATGCCATGACCGGTCAGGAAGCGGTCAATATCGCCAAAGGCTTCCATGAGCGCGTGCCGCTCACGGGCTTGATTCTCACCAAGGTGGACGGTGACGCGCGCGGTGGCGCGGCCATCAGCATGCGCGCAGTGACGGGGGTGCCCATCAAGTTCCTGGGCACGGGCGAGAAAATCGCTGGCGGCCTGGAGCCGTTCCATCCCGACCGCCTGGCTTCGCGCATTCTGGGCATGGGCGACGTGCTCACGCTCATCGAAAAGGCGGAAGCGGCGTTCGACGCGCAGCAGGCGGCGCAGATGGAGACGCGCCTGCGCAAAGGCGAATTCACCCTGGAAGATCTGCTCGATCAGATGCGACAGGTGCGCAAGATGGGGCCTTTATCCGAAATTTTAGGCATGTTGCCCGGCGGGCAACAGTTGGCCAAATCGGTGGAAGAAGAGGCCGCGGAAAAGCAGCTCAAACGCATTGAGGCCATCATCCTTTCCATGACGCCGGAGGAGCGCCGCAATCCACGCATCATAGACGGCAGTCGCAAACGGCGCATCGCGCGCGGCAGCGGGACGACTCCGCATGATGTGAATCAGCTCCTTTCGCAGTACCGTGAGATGCAAAAGTTGATGAAGCGGCTGGGAAAGCGCGGCGGTCAGCGTGAGCTGATGCGCATGTTTTCGCGCTGACCCGGCACGCACAACAGATTCTTTACATTCCTGATTCCAATTCGAGGAGAGATAGAAAGCTATGCTGAAAATTAAGTTACGCCGTATGGGGGCCAAGCGCCAACCGAGTTACCGCATCGTGATTGCCGAAGCGCGTACCGCGCGTGATGGCGAATACGTCGAGGTGGTGGGCTTTTACAATCCGCGCACGCAGCCGGAAACCATCACCGTGAAGGAAGAGCGCGTCTGGCACTGGCTCAAGAACGGTGCCCAACCCACCGAATCCGTGGCGCGTTTGCTGACCAAGACGGGGACGCTGGAGCGCTTCGCGCGCTTCAAGGCGGGGGAGGCCCCGGAAACGCTGTTAGCGGAAGCGGCGGAAGCGGAAAAGGCGCGTGCAACCAGCCCGAAAACCAGGCTCCTGGCGCAGTAGACTTCCAGCAAATTACATTTTCGTATATAATGAGCGTAACAGGATAGGCTCGGCCCTGTTCCGTAGTTTCCTTTCACCATTCAAGGAGGAGTACGATGTCTGCTGTCAAGGATCTCGTGGAATACGTGGCGAAAGCCTTAGCGGACGAGCCTGAGAAGGTCGCCGTGTCGGAAGTTGAGGGCGAGACAACGCTCACGTTGGAACTGCGCGTTTCGGAGCAGGACATGGGGCGCATGATTGGCCGCGATGGACGCACCATCAACGCCATTCGCGCGCTGGCGCGGGTGCTGGGCGCCAAGCAGGGTAAGCGCGTTACCCTGGAGATTGTGTAGCCCGGCCATGGATGCATGATGAAAGGCCCTGCATCTATGCCGCGTGACATCACAGAAAAGGGAGGCTCAGGCATGCCGGGCGGGCAACCTGAGCCTCTCTATTTGGTCGTGGGTAAGGTCCTGCGTCCGCACGGCATTCGGGGGGAGTTGCGGATGGACATCATGACCGATTACCCGGAACGCCTGGTGCCCGGCCGGATGGTGTACCTTGGTGAAGAGCACCGCCCTTTTGAAATTGAGGCTGTGCGCAAGCATCAGGGGCTGCTCCTGCTCAAGCTCAAGCACTGCAATGACCGCACGATGGCGGAAAGCTTCTACAACGCTTTCGTCTATGTGCGTCTGACGGATGCCGTGCCGTTGGAGGAGGGGGAGTATTATCACTTCCAACTCATCGGCATGCGCGTGGAGACGGAGAGCGGCGAGTATCTGGGTGAGATTACCGAGGTGCTCGATGCGCAGGGGGCCAATGATGTGTATGTCGTGCAGGGACCGCGCGGCGAAATCCTCATCCCCGGCATTCAGGATGTGGTGCGCGTGCTCGATGTGGCGGCGCGGCGGATGGTGATCGTGCCTGTGCCGGGCCTGCTGGGCGACGAGGAGTAAGCGCGGCAGCCCGTTCGGGGGACGGATGGAGGACCTGCGTTACTGGTTGGGCTTCAATCGCGTGCGCGGCGTCGGACCGGCAAGGTTGCGGATGTTGCTGGAATCTTTCGGCTCGATCCGCGCCGCGTGGGAGGCCGATGCTGAGGCGTTACAGGCAGCCGGTCTGGATCGGCGCACCCTGGCGAGCCTGCTGCAAACGCGCGAGACGGTTAACCTGGCGCAGCTTGAATCTGCCGTGATGCGCGCCGGTGTCCGTGTCTACACCTGGGATGACCCCGCTTACCCCGCTTTGTTGCGTGACCTCGCTGATAGTCCCCCGGTGCTCTTTGTGAAAGGCACTCTGGCCGAAACGGACGATTGGGCCGTGGCCGTGGTGGGGACGCGGAAACCCACGGCTTACGGGCGCGAGGTCGCCCATCAGTTGACGACGGCGCTGGCTCAGCAGGGCCTGACGATTGTCAGTGGCCTGGCGCGCGGGGTAGACGCTATCGCGCACCGTGCTGCGCTGGATGCGGGTGGGCGCACTCTGGCTGTGCTGGGATGCGGGGTGGATCGCGTCTATCCGGAAGACCACCGCCGTCTGGCACAGGACATCTGTGCGCAAGGCGCCCTGATAAGCGATTATCCGCTGGGCACGCCGCCGGAAGCGGCAAATTTTCCGGCGCGTAACCGCCTCATCAGCGGCTTGAGCCGCGGCGTGCTTGTGGTGGAAGCCGGCGAAACGAGCGGGGCGCTCATCACGGCGGAATTTGCCGCGCAGCAGGGACGGGAGGTCCTGGCTGTGCCCGGCTCCATCTTCAGCGCGGTGTCGGTGGGCACGCACCGCCTGCTGCGTGAGGGGGCAATTCTGGTGACCTGCGCCGCGGATGTGCTGGAAGCGCTGCATCTGGAGGCGGTGAACGAACAGCGCGAGGCGCGCGAGGCGATTCCCGCCTCTCTGACCGAGGCGACGCTGCTCACTTACCTGACGCGCGAACCGACGCATGTGGACGAGTTAGCGCGCGCGAGCGGGATGCCCATCGAGATGGTGAGCAGCACGCTGGTCATGATGGAGCTGAAGGGGCTGGCGCGGCAGGTGGCGCCCCTGCAGTATGTGGTGGCCCGCGAAAATCCGATCATCTATCGCGTTAAGGACGAAGAGGATGCCTGAATCTACCTATGCACTCATTATGGCGGGCGGGGCGGGGACGCGCCTGTGGCCTTTGAGCCGGCAACGCACGCCCAAACAGGCGTTGCCGCTTTTCGATGGGCAATCGCTGTTTGGATTGACGGTGGCGCGCCTTTTGCCGTGGCTGCCTCCGGAGCGCATTTTTGTGCTCACCAACGCGGAACAGATGGCGTTGCTGCACGCGCAGGCGCCGATGTTGGATGAAGCCAACTTCATTCTGGAGCCGGAAGGACGCGGAACGGCGGCGTGCATCGGTTTGGGCGCCTTGCATGTGTTGGCGCGCGACGCACAGGCGCGGATGATTGTGCTGCCCGCCGATCACTATATCCGCATGCCGGAGGCACAGCGTGCCGCTCTGGAAGCGGCCCTGCACTTTGCAGCGGATGATTACCTGGTGACGCTGGGCATTACGCCGACCTTCCCGGCGACGGGATACGGCTATATCCGCCGTGGGGAGAGGCTGGGAACTTACGGCGCTCTGACCGGCTACACGGTACAACAGTTTGTCGAGAAGCCCAGCCTTGAAGTGGCGCAGCACTATTTGAGCAGCGGGGAGTACACCTGGAACAGCGGCATGTTTATCTGGAAGGCGCAGCGCATTCTGGATGAGATCGCGCGGTACATGCCGCCCCTGCATGCGGCGCTGACGCAGTTGCGCGCCGCGTGGGACACGCCGGCCTTCGCTTCACTGCTCCCGCAGGTGTGGAGCACGCTGCCGAAGGTCTCCATTGACTACGGCGTGATGGAACATGCGCAGCGCGTGGCTGTGGTGCCGGTGGAGATGGGCTGGTCGGATGTGGGGAGTTGGGACGCGCTGCTGGAACTGCTCGCAGATGAGACCGGGTGTTGGTGGCAGGGCGATGTGCTGGCGTTGGATGCGCAGCGCACCCTGGGCATCGCGGCGGACGGGCGGAAGGTGGTGCTGGTTGGCGTGGAGGATTTGCTGGTGATTGATACGCCCGATGCCTTGCTGGTGCTACCGCGCGGCGCGTCGCAGCGCGTGCGCGAGGTGGTGGAGCGTCTGCAACGTCAGGGGGAGACGCATTGGCTGTAAGAGCCGGCGCGCAGGGCGAAAAGTGTCCGGTTGTCATGCTTCACAGTTTGCTAAGGAAGCGCCCGGATTTCTTTTCCATCTTGTGTTGCGCGCCTTGTTGGTGATGCCGTCTTGTCTGAGGTCGTTGGGAACGGCTCCTATGCTTTTTCGCATAGATGAGAGGTTTATTGAGGAAAGCTAACGGCTACCTTCCTGGATCGGAACAGTCGTCGAACACGCCGCTGATCAGTTTTCAGCCGGGTGACGGAGTGAGCAAAGGACAGGCGGGAAAGCCGATAGGCAAAAGCCGGGGAGTCAAAGCAGGGTAGGCGAGGGCAATGCCATTGCTACCCTGAGGGGGTAAGCCGTTACGAAGAAAATTTATTCTGGCACAGGCCTTTGTTGGAGGAGGCTGGTTTGAGTTACGAAGCCTATTGTGTGAAGTGTAAAACCCAGCGCGAAATACAAAATGTGGAAGCGACGTTCACCGCGCGCGGGCAGGCTGCGCTGCGCGGCACTTGCCCGGTGTGTGGAACGACGCTGTATCGCATCGGACGCACGCCGCTGCATGAGGGGATGGAAGCCCCCGTCCCCGTTGCGCCCAAACGCGAGGGGAAGCTGGTTATCGTCGAGTCCCCGACCAAGGCGCGCACGGTGGGGCGCTTTTTGGGGAAGGGGTACACGGTGCGCGCTTCGGTGGGCCATATCCGCGATTTGCTGCGCTCGCAGCTTTCGGTGGATGTGGAACACGATTTTGCGCCGAAGTATCGCATCCCCAACGAAAAACGCGCCGTGGTCAAGGAGCTGGCGGCGCTTGCCGAAAAAGCGGAGGCCATCTATCTGGCTACCGACCCGGATCGTGAAGGGGAGGCCATTGCCTGGCACCTGAGCGAGGTGCTGGGGGTGGATGCGGAACGCCTGCATCGCGTGGAATTTCACGAGATTACGTCCACGGCGATTGATGAGGCCTTTTCCCATCCGCGCACCCTCAACAAGGACCTGATTGACGCGCAGCAGGCACGGCGGGTGCTGGACCGGCTGGTGGGGTACAAGCTCAGCCCGCTGTTGTGGACGAAGGTGCGCGGCCATCTTTCCGCCGGGCGCGTGCAATCCGTGGCGCTGCGTCTCATTGTGGAGCGGGAGCGGGAGATTGCGGCCTTTGTGCCGGAGGAGTATTGGACGATTGACGCTGAGGTGGCTCCGCATCCCCCGCGCAAGCCGCGCGGCGCCTTTAAGGCGCGCCTGGTGCGCATCAACGGCGCGGATGTGGCGCTGCGCAGTGCGGAGGAGGCGCAAGCCGTGGTGCGGGAGCTGGAGCGCGCGCACTATGTGGTGGCGCGGGTCAAGGAAAGCCAGCGCCGCAGGCGGCCTTCTCCGCCCTACACCACGAGCACGATGCAACAGGAAGCTTCCCGCAAGCTTGGGTTTGCCGCGCGCCGTACCATGCGCATTGCGCAACAGCTCTACGAAGGGATTGATTTGGGCGATGGCCAGCCCGTGGGCCTCATCACCTATATGCGTACCGACAGCACCAATGTGGCGGCGCAGGCGCAGGCTGAGGCGCGTGACTACATCCGCGCCCAACACGGCGAAGCTTTTTTGCCCGAAACCCCGCCTGTTTACAAGACTCGCGCGAAAGGCGCGCAGGAGGCGCACGAAGCCATCCGCCCCACAAGCGTGCTGCGCACGCCCGACGCGGTGAAGGATTATCTCACACGCGAACAGTTCCGCCTTTACGAGCTGATCTGGCGGCGTTTTGTCGCCAGTCAGATGACTGCGGCGGTGTATGATACGCGCAGCGTGGAAATCGAGGCGGGAACGGGTGAAACACGTCCCTATCTCTTCCGCGCCGCCGGTTCTGTCCTGCGTTTCCCAGGCTTCCTGGTGGTTTATGAAGAGGCTCAGGATGAAGATCAGGTGAGCGACGAGGAAGAGTCGCACCAGCCTATCCCCCCGCTGGAGGAGGGCGCGCCGCTCGACCTGCTCAAGCTCTTCCCGGAACAGCACTTCACGCAACCCCCGCCGCGCTACACGGATGCGAGTCTCATCCGCGCGTTGGAAGAGTACGGGATTGGCCGGCCTTCGACGTATGCGCCGATTCTTTCGACGTTGCAGGATCGCGGCTACGTGACGCGCGACGCGAAGCGCTTTGTCCCCACCGAGGTCGGAGTGCTGGTGACCGATTTGCTGGTGGAGCACTTCCCGGAGCAGATCAACGTGGATTTCACCGCGCAGATGGAGGCGCAGCTCGATCAGGTGGCGGCTGGGGAGCGTAACTGGGTCGAGGTGGTGCGCGCGTTTTACGTGCCGTTTGAGCAGGCTCTGCAGCAGGCCGAAGCGCGCATCGAGAAGGTGGATAGTGTCGAATACGTGGGACGGGACTGCCCGGAATGTGGCACGCCGTTGATTGTGCGTTGGGGGCGTTACGGCAAGTTTATCGGCTGCCAGAACTTCCCTACCTGTCGCTATACCGAACCCTGGCTGGATAAAATCGGCGTCGCTTGTCCGAAGTGCGGTGGCGATTTGGTGGTTAAGCGCACGCGCAAGGGACGCATTTTCTACGGTTGCTCGCACTGGCCGGAATGTGACTTTACGTCCTGGAAGCGTCCGCTTGCGCAGCCTTGCCCCCATTGTGGCGGTTTGCTGGTCGAAGTCCGTAAAGGTGTGGCGCAATGCGTGGTGTGTCAGGAAGAAGTGATGATTGAGGAACCGGAGGAACAGGCCGAAGTCGTGCCGGCGTAGGCTGCTTGATGTATCGGTTCTCTGCAGCGCAGGCGGGCGGCTTTCGGGATGAAGGCCGCCCGCCTGATAGACTCTTTCGGGTCAGGGTCCGCGCTCGCCCGTGGGCGCGATGGCCCTCGCTTTGGCTGGGCCTGCTGCCGATGGCATCGGGCGCGGTTTCAAGGGGCGGCGTTGGGGTAGGGGGAGCGTTTCTCAAAAACGGTGGGCTGACTTTCCGCTTCGTTTGGATTTGACAAGCTGCGTTGGCGTGTTATACTCCAATCCGTGCCGTGGGTCGTTAGCTCAGTCAGGCAGAGCAGGGGCCTTTTAAGCCCAGGGCCACAGGTTCGAATCCTGTACGACCCATTGACCGGTCCGCAAGGACCGGTTTTTTTATGCCTCGTCATCGCCCCTATCATGTCGGAAGCATAAGCTTCGGGTTACAACTCAGTTAAAAAAAAGATAGAATTTAACATCCTTTAAAATCTCTGCTATAATTTTTATGCAGGGTATCTTCTCCGGGTTTGGGCACGGCTGCGAATGTAACGCAGGCTCCGTGAACATGAGAGGGTGATACTTTTATGTTCTGGATGAACCCGGCGCAAGTTTTTGTAACAGAAGTCTCTTTTTTAACTGCGATTCATTGACAGGAGGGCGATATGGCGGAGAAGGTGATGGCGGTCTTACAGCGTGAGTTCTACGCTCTGGCAGAACGGGCGGTCACCTTGCAGTATCAACGCCAGCCAGACCTGTGGCGTCCTTACGGGGATGAGGGACGCGCAAAAAGTGTGCGTGATATGGGTTACCACCTCACCTATCTCATCGAAGCTGTGCGGGCACAGGCTCCTTCTTTATTTGTCGAGTACCTGAATTGGGTGCAGGAGCTTTTTACCCATTTGAAGTTTCCCCCTGATGTGTTGCCTGTCAGTGTATCTTGCTTGATGGAGGCGCTTACCGAATTGTCCAGGGAAGCCCCCGACGTTCGCGATGCTATAACGCTGCTCGCGCAGGCGCAGGTGCATCTGGCGCAAGGCCATGTCGAAACGCCCAGCTATCTCAGCGGGGATCGTCCCATAGACGAGCTGGCGCGGGCCTACCTGGCGGCGTTGTTGCGCGCGGATCGGCGCGCCGCGCAGCAGATGATTATGGATGCCGTGCAAAATGGCGTCACCATCAAGACATTGTATCGCGAGGTGTTCGAGCGCACGCAGCGCGAAATTGGGCGCTTGTGGCAGACCAACCGCATCAGTGTGGCACAGGAGCATTTCTGCACGGCGGCGACACAGGCCATTATGTCGCAGCTCTATCCATATCTGTTCACCGGTGAGCGTAAAGACCGGCGCGCTATCACGTGTTGCGTGAGTGGCGAGTTGCACGAAATCGGTGCGCGCATGGTTTCGGATTACCTCGAAATGGACGGGTGGGACTCCTACTATTTTGGCGCCAACACGCCTCTGGAGAGCATTCTGCGCAGTGTGGACGAGTTGAAGCCGCATATCGTGGCCATTTCGGCTACCATGACCTTCCACGTCAGCCGGGTAGCGGAGCTGATCCGCGCTTTGCATGACCACAAGACAGCTCATCCTCCGCGCATTCTGGTGGGCGGTTATCCCTTCAACATCGCTCCGGACCTGTGGCAAACTTTAGGCGCAGATGGCTATGCCCCCAATGCAGAACAGGCCGTCCTGACGGCTGAAAGTCTGGTTCCGGCATGACCGCGGAAGCCAAAGGCCTGGCCCTCATCTGCGACGTCAACGGCGTGGTGAAGCGCGTGCTGAGCTGCCCGCCGGATTGGGAGATTCCTGTGGCGGTGGGACGTCCTTTTCCGCTTGTGACCGTCCCCGGTTCGATGGCGAAGGCGCTGAGTTTTTTGAATCAGATTAAGACGCAGAAGTTCGCCTTCAACTGGGAAATTAACGTGACCAGCGGTGGACGGGCGCGTACTTTGCACTTCACCGGTGGGATCATCGAAGAGGGTTTATTGATTGTCGGGAGCGAGAATGGTGAAGTGGCGCAAGAGCTCTACGAAGAGATGCTGCGCATCAATAACGAACAGACCAATGCGCTGCGTGCCGTGCATAAAGAGATGGCGCTCAGCGCCCAGCTTTACGATGAAATCGCGCGGTTGAACAATGAACTGGTGAGCATGCAGCGCGAGCTGGCGCGGCGAAATGCGGAACTGACGCGCCTGAACGAGGAAAAGAATCGCTTTTTAGGCATGGCCGCGCACGATTTGCGCAATCCCCTGCACACCATCCTGAGTGCGAGCGAGTTCTTGCTGGAAGAGGAAGATATTTCGCCGTTACAACAGCGCTTCCTCACCATGATTAAGGAGTCGAGCGAATTCATGGCGCATCTGATTGATGACCTGCTCGACGTGGCTAAAATCGAGGCCGGCGAATTGCAACTTAATCTGGCTCCTACCGATTTGCGCGAGGTGGTGGAGAAAGCCCTGGCCTGGAATCAAGGCCCCGCTCAACGCAAGGCGGTGCATCTGATTGCCGACTTGCAGCCTGTGCCCCTCATTCCGGCGGACCGTGCTAAATTGACGGAGGTGTTGAATAATCTGCTCAGCAACGCCATCAAGTTTTCCTATCCCGATGGGAAGATCGAGGTGCGCTTGTGGCAGGAGGGTGACGAGATCATCTGCTCGGTGCGCGATTATGGCAAAGGCATCGCTCCGGAGGTGCAGGCGCGCTTGTTCAAGCCCTTCCAGCGCGGAGAAAGCGGTACCGCGGGCGAAAAATCTACCGGTCTGGGCCTGACCATTGTCAAGCGTATTGTCGAAGGCCACGGTGGACGCATCTGGTATACGACCCAGCCCCAACAAGGCACGACGTTCTACGTTGCTTTTCCGATCCAAGAGTTCAAACTCGAGTTTAGACAAACGGTCTCGCCCTGACGGTTCGTCAGGGTGAAAAACAGCACTTTACCAATCGCGTATCAAGCGGTTTGCGCCGT
>DAOUBT010000044.1:0-19748 GCA_034432595.1 Anaerolineae bacterium
CGCCGTAGCGCTGCCACCACGGGAAAGCTCAGCTTACTGCTGAATGTCGAACGCCTCGATGTTCCACATCTCGGAGTTCTCGGTCGGGTCCATAATGAACCCGGTGACCTCCGGGCGGTAAGCGGCGAGCTTGATGCGCAAGAAGAGCGGGATCACCGGCAGGTTCTCAGAGAAGATGCGCTGAGCCTCTTTGTGCCCCTCGATGTAGTCGGCGGTGCCGGGCAGCGCCTGCAGGGCGCGGCGGCAGGCCGCATCGAAGGCCGGGTCAGACCAACCCGTGTCGTTCTGACCGCCCCAAGCCTTTTCCTCCGTGGGGATTTCCCAGGAAGCGTAGAGGTTGCAGGCCGGCTCCACGCCCGTCAGCCAGGCGAAGGACCCCATGTCAAAGTGGCGACCGAAGAGCGGACCATCCGGGCCATCGGCGAAGTACTGGCTGGAAGGCAGATTCTCCAGGTTGACCTTGATGCCGCAGGCAGCCAGGTCTTGCTGGAAGAGCTGCATGTACTGCACGCGCATGGACGCGGTCGTGCTCTGCCACTTGAACTCCAGCTTGGTGCCATCGGCAATGCCGGCCACACCCTGAGCCTCGCGGATGCCGTCACCGTCAATGTCCTTCCAACCCACTTCCTCGAGCAGGGCCTTACCCTTTTCGGGATCGTACTCATAGCTCACCACGTCCTCAGCGTAGAGCGGATGCTCCGGAGGTACGTAGCTGCTGATGGCGATGGAACGACCATACAGGATGGTGTCAATCACGGCCTGGCGGTTCAAGCAGTGAGCAATGGCCTTGCGCACGCGAACATCCTCGAAGAAGTCCGGGCGGTCATAGGTTTCGACAGGGTTGATGCCGAAGTCCACATGCTCCCAAACCGTACCGGTCTGGAACACGGGCTTGAGCACACCCTGCTCCTCCAGCTTCAGCAGGAGTTCAGCCTGGTCTTCCAGGGAGGTGTCCTGCGTGGCGATATCGCACTCGCCGGAGATCAACTGCGCCACAGTGGCGTTGGAGTCGGACACGAAGCGGAAGATGATGGTGTCCACATAGGGCAGGCCCTCGCTGGCGCGGTAGTAGAGCGGGTTCTTCTGAACGGTGATGTGATCACCCTGGACCCACTCCTCGATCACGAACGCGCCCCAACCCAGCGGGGTGCGGGAGGATTCGGGGGCCTCCAGGAGGTCCTTGGCGGTGTAACCGAGCTGCTCCTGCCACAGGTGGCGCGGCTTGGGCTCGTACACGTTGACGAAGTAGGTGGCATCCAGGTAGCCCGGCAGCGCGGTCCAGACCACCGTGCGGTCATCGGTCGCCACGTAGGAAGCCGTGCGCTCGACACCGTACTTGGCGATCGGCGTGTCGGGGTCAGCAGCCAGCTCGAAAGCATAGACGGAGTCATCGGCGGTCAAAGGCTCGCCATCAGACCACTTGACGCCTTCCTTGAACTTGAAGGTCACGACGAGCTGATCCATCTCCACCGGCGTACCATCAAAGGTAACAGCGCAGTCCGCGGAGCGGCAGCCGGAGGGCTTAATCTTGTGCCCGGCGGCGGGATCGAGTTCGACGACCTCGTCATCCACGGTGAGGACCTTATCGCCGGTCTGGACGGTGACCTTCTGCAGCACCGCACCGCCGTTATCGAAGGTCGGCAGCTGCTCAATCAGCACGGGCTGATAGGAGTAGGTGCGGCTGTCAATGGGGCCATCGTAGACGGCGTGCAGGATGTGGGACGCCGCAAGCATGCTGCCGCCATAGCGGTACAGCGTGTCGGGCTCCTGCCCCTGGCAGATCACCAGCGTCTTGGGCGCCGGCGGGGGCGTCGGCTCGGGGGTCTTGGTCTCAGTCGCGGTCGGCTGAGCGGTCGGCTCGGCGGTCGGCGTCTTGGAACCGCAGGCCGAGAGCAGCATGCTGGCCAGAACCAGCACACCCAGTAACACAAACAACTTATTGCGTAACATGGGAAGTCTCCTCCTTACAAAGAATGATTGGGAAATTGGGAACAACAAACCATGGGGTTTTTCGGTGCTCAACTGTCTCCAGCATCACCTCCTTTCGTACAAGATCAACACCTGCGGTCTGGTTACAGCCCGCACACTCCATTTTATGGACAACCCGTGAAAAGTCAAGTGCCTGAACCAGAAAACATGAGCAGTTCATAGGCAGACTGGCCAGAACTACCCACTTCACTACTTTTTTATAGCTGAAAAACAAAGCCGCTCCCCACTCAAGCCGGTAACATAAGCTGTAAATGAAATATATTCCCCAAAATACAAAAATGACATAGCCGAACAGGAAGACTGGGTTTCACCCAGCCATACCAGGGCAAGACTTATTCGTTCAAGGGGTCGGACGCCACCAGTGCTCTTCTGCCACCTGTTCCCACACTCCGGGTGGCACAGCAAGAGGTGCCGGCATTCGCCCCAGCAGTAACGCCTGTGTAACAGGGTGACGCGGTTGCGCGCGCAACGTATCAGCACGCCCCCACTCCACGATTTGTCCTTCTGCTATCACCGCCCAATGCGTCAAGGTTTCAAGAGGAGCCGCCTGATGACTCGCCACCAGCAGGACGCTTTCCGACCCTAAAGCGCGTTCCACATCTGCGAGCAATTCCGGCCAGGCTTCCGGCCACAAACGTGCAGCGACATTATCCATCAGCAACACCTTTGTGCCACCGGTGAGCGCGCGCGCCACCGCAAGACGCACCCGTTGCGCCATGGAAAGATCTTCCACGCGCCGCGCCAACACGCCAGAGGGCAGGCCCGCCCGCTTGAGAGCTGCCTGCGCTACGGCTGAGTCGCGCGGAAGAAGCCGACGCACCGGCGCCCAGGGTTCAGCTACCCCCGCCGGATTGGCGAGAATCAAGGCCACCCAACGGCGTAGCTTCCCTAACCGCCAGACAGGACGACGCGTCACATCCAGCCCGCGCCAGTAAAGGCGCCCGGCCACAGGAGCTTGTAAATGCGTTAAGGTGCGCAGCCAGGCTGTCTTACCGCTCCCCGGCGCGCCCAACAACCCCCAACGCGCGCCCGGCAACCAACGCATCGAAAATCCCTGCTTATCCGCAGCCACACAGGCCAGGCTTTCGATTTCCAGAGAAGCGGGTTCCATGCTCCTCAACTGGTCAAACGCAAGGTCTGAAGACGCGGCACCATTGCCCCAACCGACGGGGGCGCAATCCAACCGGCCACGCCCTTAGCGAGGGGTTGGGGCGCGTCGGGCGAAACAAGAGCAGGGGTTCCCCATCCTGTTAACCAAAAACGCACCTGATGCAGCGGAGATTGGCTCCACATCATGCGGTGCAGGAGTCGCTTCCAGGTGCGGCGTGGCGCGGCAACCTCACGGTACGGTGTCAGGGCTGCCGCCAACAGGGCATCGAGTTCGTCGTTTTCAAAATCACGTGTATTCATAGGCCACCTGTGGCAACAGGCATTGGCGTTGCTGCAAAGCCTGACGCAGCGTCTGCCGCGCCACGTACAGGCGCGATTTGACCGTGCCTTCCGGCACATCCAAAATGCGCGCAATGGTCTCGACGTTGAGATTTTCCATGTAGAAAAGCACCACCACAACACGATGGGCATGGGGCAGGTCACGCACCACGTCGCGCACCAGGCGCATCTGTTCGTTGTGCTCCACACTCGCTTCCGGCCCCGGCAGGGACGCGGCGAAAGCCGAAAACCATTCCGTCAACTCGCCCAGGTTAAGCGTGTGGTGTTCACGCTCCAGCATGTCGTAGGTCAGGTTGACCGTCATGCGATAGAGCCAGGGCGCTAAAGGCCGTTGCGGGTCTATCATGCGCGCGGTGCGATAAAGGCGCAGGAAACATTCCTGCAGAATGTCCTCGGCGCGTTTTTCATCGTGCGCAATGGCCAGGGCCACGCGATAGACCTGGTCTTTATAGCGCTCGTACAGGACTTCCAGCGCCTTCAGGTCGCCCTTTTGCAGGCGTTCGATCCACTCCGCCTCGGTCACAGGCTCTCCCTGCCCTTCAAGGATACCCTTTCGCATCAACCCATGCGCAAAAGACATAACACTTACGGTTTCACCCTTTCTCAGGTTCACGACGAACACTACGAATTTCCGTCAGAAAAGCGCGGTCTTCCGGCGTCAATTCAAGACGTTCTAACAGCTCTGGACGGCGCTCCAGGGTGCGCTTGAGGGCCTGTTGACGGCGCCACTGCGCCACGCGCGCGTGGTGGCCGGAAAGGAGCACCTCCGGCACACTCCACGTGCGGAAACGCGCCGGGCGCGTGTATTGCGGCCCTTCGAGCAGACCGGAAACGTGCGAATCTTCCCACGGCCCTTCTTCCGCCCCTAAGACGCCGGGGATAAAGCGCGCCACGGCATCAATCAGCACCATCGCCGCCAGTTCCCCGCCGGTGAGCACGTAATCGCCAATCGAGATCTCCTCGGTGACGAGGTGCTCGCGCACGCGCTCATCCACATCTTCGTAATGGCCACACAGCAGCATCAAACGCGGCAGGCGCGCCAGCTCAATGACCCGTTGCTGCGTCAGGACCCGCCCCTGTGGGGTGAGGTAGATGAGGGGAATCGGCTCGCTGCCGCGCAACGTCTCGACGGCGCGGAAAATCGGCTCCGGCTTCATCACCATCCCCACCCCGCCCCCGTAAGGCACATCGTCCGTCATCTGATGACGGTCGAAGGCATAATCGCGGAGCTGATGGACGACTATCGTGAGCAAGCCGCGCTGTTGCGCCCGTTTGAGGATACTTTCCTGCAACGGGCCGCCGAACATCTCCGGGAATAAAGTCAGGACATCTACGCGCATCAAGTCCAGTATACCACGCCACGGAGGCGGGGGAAAGGTCAAATGTCGCTTTCCGCAGCGCGATTTGCCACACGTTACGCCGCCAGACGTTCCCAGAGACGCGCGGCGTGCTCGCGCGCGCGGGCGGTGATGGCCTCCTCATCCAGGGTGAGCACCTGCCGGTCGCGCATCAGGACCTGCCCGGCGCAGACCGTGGCGGTGATCATCGAGGCTTCGTAGCCGAAAAGCAGATGCCACGGCAAATTGCCGGCGGTGAGGGGCGTGATGGGATGGTAATCCACCAGTATCAGGTCCGCCTCGGCACCGGGGATGAGAGCACCCAGGGTTTGATCGGGCCAGAAGATGCGCGCGAGAGCGGCGTTGGCGTCAAAAGCCAGGCGCATCACCACATCCCCCGGCATGGCGCGCGGGTCGCCCTGTGCCAGTTTGTGGACGAGGTAAGCGGTCTTCATTTCCGCCATCATGTTGTTGCTAAAACCATCGTTGCCCAGGGCCACATGGACGCCACGCGCCAACATGGTTTCCACCGGGGCGACACCTACGGCGTTGTTCATGTTCGAGCGCGGCTGATGTGTGACCCAGGTGCCGGTCTCGGCCAGGAGAGCGATTTCATCCGCGTTGACGTGGACGGCGTGCGCGACGATGGTGCGCGGTCCCAAAATCCCTGCGGCGTGCAGGCGTTCGATGACGCGCTTACCGGATTTGCGCAGGCTGTCCTCCACATCCTCGATGCCTTCAGCGGCGTGGATGTGGAAACCGGTCTCCAGGTCGCGCGCGGCTGCGACGGCAGCGGCAAGCGTAGCGTCGCTGAGCGTGAGGGAGGCGTGCAGGCCAAAACTCGCGCCCAAACGCGGATGCGGGGCACGGCGCAGACGCTCCAGAAAGCGCACATTCTCGGCGATGCCCGCCGCAGCACGCGCGGCCCCATCGCGGTCGGTCACTTCGTAACACAGGGCTGCGCGCACCCCCGCCTCATCCACCGCCTGCGCGATGATGTCAAGCGAACCGGCAATCGCGCCGGGGCTGGCGTGATGGTCTATGAGCGTGGTCGTGCCATGACGAATAGCGTCCAGCAGACAGACCTGCGCCGAAAGATAAATGTCCTCCTCGGTGAGGCCTTTATCCAGGCGCCACCACAGACGCTCTAAAATTTCGCCAAAGCGCGTTGCTGCCGGGCCGGGGTAAGCCCAGCCGCGCGCCATGGCACCGTAGCAGTGCGTATGGCCGCATAACATGGCGGGGAGGGCCAATTGTCCACGTGCATCCCAGCGTTCTTCTTCGGGATATTGCGCCGCCAGGACAGAGGTACGGTCCACAGCGGCAATCTTCCCCGCGCGGATGAGCAACGCGCCATCTTCGATCAGCGCGGGTTCAGGGCCTAAGGTTGCGATGCGGGCATGGGTAATCAGCATAAGCACCTCCTGAAAAGTGAGTCTATCATCGGTTCATCCAACATCCTTTGTGACGGTCTGTCCTATCCCGCCGGGTAACGCCAGAGAAAGCAAGCCATGACCATCCATGCGTACCTTCGTGGTACCTGCTCAGCCTGCCTGGATAAGGTACGGGGGTAGGGGTAGGCGAAGGCCATGCCTTCGCCTGCCCACAGGCTGGACGTAAGCGTTATCACTCGTGCTCTATTGGTGGACCCGGGACCAGCTCAACGCGCGCGGATATGCTCGCGGCGCGGATGGACCCCACGGCGCTCCTCCATAAAAGCCACCGTCTCCGCGCCCATGAGAAGCAGGAGATAGCTCCAATAAGCCCACAGAATCGGCACCAACAATATCCACAAAGAGCCGTAAACGATGGGGTAGCGCAGTAATCCTGTGCGCAAAGCCCAGGAAAAACCCTCGCGCAGGAGGCTCCAGGCCAGGCCGACGACCGCGCTCACCCAGGCCACGGTGCGCCAGCGAGCAGCGCGCGCCGGGAAAAAGCGATAAACCAGAGCCACCAACACCGTCACACTGGCCCAGAGCACCGCTTGCGTGCGCCAGGGAGCAGAGAAACGCTCAGCTTCCTGTAAAAAAGGGAGGGCAGTCTGCAACACCCCCCAAACCGAACGCACCCACCCCGCCACCACAACCCAGCTCGTCATGGCGATGAGAGCAGCCATGCCGATAAGCCGCCGCACCCAGTAGGAGCGCGTCCCCGTCTGCTCCCACACCACATTGATGGCGCGCTCCAAGGCGGTGAACATTCCCGAAGCTGACCAGAGGGTGCCCAGGGCAGAGACGGTGCTCAGAACCCCACGGTAACGCAACAGGCTTTCCACGTTCAAGCGGACCGCGCTCACGGCCTCCGGCAAGAGGGCCGAAAAAGCCTGTAGCGCCACATATTCCACATGTTCTGCGTTCAGGAAGTAGCTGCCGGCAGAGACCAAAAACGTCAAAAGCGGAATCGAGGAAAATAGCGTGTAGTAGGCCAGAGCCGCGGCGTACATCGGCACGTTGTGATAGCCAATGCGCGCCAGCCACTCCCGTAAATTCAGCAGGAGGGCGTTGCGAGCGGGCCGGTCTAAGGCGCGCTTCACCGCGCGGCGTAGTTCACCCGGAACGGCGGAAACGCGGATCTTCATCGAGGATGCGCCGCAACCCTTCCGCCAGCGAGACCCGCGGCGTGTAGTTGAGCAAGGCCTGCGCTTTTTTGATGTCCGCGCACAAACGGGCCACCCCACCGCTCTGCGCCGAGCTGTAGATGATGTTCGAGGTGGAACCGGTCACCTCCAGCACCAGTTCGGCCAGAGCGCGCACCGTCGTGGGCACGCCACTGCCCACGTTGATGGTCTCTCGCGAGACGGTGGGGCTGGTCGCCGCCGCCACAAGAGCAGCAACCACGTCATCCACGTAGACGTAATCGCGCGTTTGGAGGCCATCCCCAAAAATGACCAGCGAGCCGCCCCCCAGGGCCTGACGCAAAAAGCGCGTGACCACCGGTGAGTTGACCGGCAGGAGCGCCTGATGCGGTCCATAGGCATTGAAGACGCGCAGCACGACTGTGTCAATGCCCCACAGGGTGCCGATGGTATGGATGTAGTATTCGGCTGATAATTTGCTCACGGCATAAGGCGATTGCGGTTTGGGACGCGCCGTTTCGGGAATGGGTTGAATCTGTTGGTCACCATAGACGGCTCCGGAAGAGGTGAAAATCAGGCGCGGTGTTTGCACATCGCGCATCGCCTCCAGGAGCGCCAGCGTGCCCCCGACATTGACCGCGTTGTAATCAGCGGGATAGAGTACCGACTCCGCCACCAGGACCCGCGCCGCGAGGTGATAGACGACGTCCACCCCCTGCAAAAGTGACCAGAGACGGGGCCGATCCCGCACATCGCCCCGGTGGAAAAGGACGCGCGGATCCAGGTAAAGGGGGTCTCCGGCACTCAGGTCATCCAGAGCCAACACGTCATGGCCCGCTTCGACCAGCGCCTTGCACAACGCTTTGCCCAGAAACCCAGCTCCACCCGTCACCAAAATCCGCATACTTTACTCCCAGGTGAAACGTTCCGCCGCGCTATAGCGACGATGATAACGCCACTGCGCCAATCCCAACAAACGCGGACGCAGCAAGCGGTACACTTCATACCAGAAGCGGTTAGGGGCAAAATCATAAGCGCCGAGGTGCGGTACAAAGCGCGCCCCCAACCCGACTTTGAAACGGTACACACCCCACAACGGATCGCTCTCATCAAGACGGTCCGGCGCGCCCCACAAGTCATACGTGATGCAGCCCCAATCGCGCGCGCGACGAATGGCCTCCCACTGCAAAAGATGGTTGGGCATCAGCTCGCGCGAGCGGGTACGCGAAGCACCATACATGTACCAGGCCTTCCCGGCAAAATGGAAGAGGATAAGCGCGGCCAGAGGTTCGCCATCCACTTCGGCGATAAGGGGAATGGCCATGCCGGCTTCGGTGAAGAGTCGCCACGCCGTCAGGTAATAGCCGGCCTCGCGGATGATGAAGCCGTCGCGCGCCGCCGTTTCGGCATACATGTCGTAAATCAAGGGGAAGTCCTCCACCCTGGCTTCACGCACCTGCACGCCCTTGCGCACGGCCAGGCGAAGGTTGTAGCGCCACTTCGACTTCATGTTCGCCATCAAGGTGTCCAGATCGGGACGCAAATCTAACTGCATGGTGTTGCGGAATTGCACCTGCTCGATAGAGGGGTGCCATTTCCGCGCGGATAGCAGCGCCCTGGCCGCCGTGGCCTGTGGGGTTTCCAGCTCGATGTCCGGATCTATTTTCAAGAGCAGGAGCTTGCGGCTGCGCGCCAGGTCTTCCAGGTGCTCCAGCACGGCAAGCGCCACCTCGCTCTGCGTCCAATCCAGCAGGGGACCTTTGGGGATATAGCCCAATCCCAAACCGCTGCGGTATTGGATGAGGACTTGTGCCGCTGCCAGCGGTGCGCCATCCTCTCCCCGCCATAGCCAGCGTGTTACCTGCCAGCGGTAACGCGCCTTGAACTCGCCCCATAACCAGGACTGCAGGACATGCGTTTGTGGCAGGGAAGTGAGAGCATCATCCCATATTTGACGTTCTTGAACCCTTTCCAGGATCATTCCAGCTCCACGTTCAGGCTGCTGAACAGCCTCGCTGCTTCAATTTTAACATAAAAGCGAGAATTGTAGGGCCGCAGGGATGTCTCACATAGCTTTTGAGATTCTGCCAGAAACCGCCCATGAAGGGTGTAGAAACGAGGCATCACGGCATGGCTATCGTAGCACGCGCCGCTGATGCGTTTTCAGCCGGGTAACGCCAAAAACTGACCATGACGCGATAGTTAGCCTTGAGTTCGCGAGTCCGGGCGAGGTTGCCCCGTAAGCAATTGGCATTATATTTAGGGTAACATCTTGAGCAGGAGCCTTATGAAAGACGAAACGGAACGCCTGAAAAGCAATATCGAACCACCCGAACGCGCGTTTCTGGTCGGTGTGGAATGGAAGTTCACGCCGCAAGGCAGTTATGCGCCCGGCGCCTGGTCAGCCGCCGATTCGCTGGCGGAGCTGGCACAGTTGGCCCACACCGCCGGCATGGAGGTGATCGGACAAATCACGCAGCGCTTAGAAAAACCCCACGCCGATACGTTCATCGGACGTGGTAAAGCGGAAGAAATCGCGGAGTTGCTCCGCAGTCTCGAAGCTGATGCGGTGATTTTCGATGATGAGCTTTCGCCACGCCATCAACGCGAGTTAGAGCGCATCTTCGACCAGAAAGTGAAGGTGATTGACCGCACGACCCTTATCCTGGACATCTTTGCGCAGCACGCCCACACGCGCGAAGGCGCATTGCAGGTGGAGCTGGCGCAGTACGAGTACCGCCTGCCGCGCCTGACGCAGGCGTGGACGCAGCGCGCGCTCACCCGGCAGACCGGCGGGCGGGCCGGAGGAGCCACCGGCGGCGTCGGCCTGCGCGGTCCCGGCGAAACGAAGCTGGAAATGGATCGCCGCCTGATCCGGGAACGCATCGCCCAGCTCAAACGTGAGTTGGAACAGGTGCGCGCGCACCGCGCGCGCTACCGTATGCAACGGCGCCGCAGCGCCCTGCCCACCGTGGCTTTAGTCGGGTACACCAACGCCGGCAAGTCCACGCTGCTCAACCGTCTGAGCGGGGCGGAAGTGTATGTGGCGGATCAACTGTTTGCCACGCTGGACCCAACGACGCGCCGCGTGCAGTTGCCGGGCGGCACCATCATCCTGCTCACCGATACGGTAGGCTTCATCCAGAAGCTGCCCACGCAGCTTGTAGCCGCTTTCCGCGCCACCCTGGAGGAAGTCAGCGAGGCCGATTTGCTCCTGCACGTGATTGACGCCAGCCACCCGCTGGCCGCCGCGCAGGCGCGCGCGGTGTACGAAACGCTCGAACGCATCGGCGCTGCCGAATTGCCCATCATCAATGTCCTCAACAAAATTGACCTGTTGCCCGACCCGGCTAAGGCGCAGGAAGCCCTGCATGACCTGCCTGATAGCGTCGCCATCTCCGCACAGCAGGGACTGGGCATCGAAGCCTTGTTGAACCACATTGAAGCCGTGTTGGAGTCGGAGATGGTGCGCGTCCACTTGCTCCTGCCTTTCCAGCGCGGAGATCTGGTCAATCTCTTCCACGAACGGGGCCTGGTGGAAGAAGAAAGCTATACCGAGACGGGTACGCGCATTGTGGGACGCCTGCCGCGCGCCTGGCTCACGCCTTTTGAGGCCTATCGCGTAACGCAACGGAGAGAAGCATGACCCACTGGCGCAAACAACAGCAGAAGGATCGCTACTTTCAGCAGGCTAAAGCCGAAGGCTATCGCGCGCGCTCGGCCTACAAGTTGCTGCAAATTCAGGAGCGCTTTAAGGTGCTCAAACGCGGGGATGTGGTGGTGGATTTGGGCGCCGCGCCCGGTTCCTGGTCGCAAGTGGCCAGCAAAATCGTTGGGCCACAGGGACGGGTCATCGCGCTCGATCTGCAAACCATCGAACCCATCCCTGGTGTGACCATTCTGCAGGGGGACATGACCGATCCCGCTGTGCAGCAGCACGTCATAGACCTCGCAGGCGGGCCGGTGGACGTCGTGTTAAGCGATGCAGCGCCTTTTACGAGCGGCATCAAAGTCCAGGATCACGCGCGCTCCATCGCGCTGGCGGAAGCAGCTCTGCACGTCGCCCGGCGGGTCCTTAAACCCGGTGGGCATCTCGTGATTAAGGTGTTCGAGGGAAGTGACCTGCAGGCTTTTTTGCAGGAAACGCGCCGCAGTTTCGTTTCTGCGCGTCTGCACGCGCCGGACGCCTCGCGACAGGAGAGCAAAGAGACGTTTGTTGTCGCTTTGGGGTTCAAAGGTCAACCTGAGGAAAACGAAAGATGAAACGCACGATCAGACTGAGGCTTCTTACGCTTTTGATGCTTTTAAGCCTTGCGGCCGCACCGGCGGGGCCAAAGGGGCCGGATGATGAGCTGGACCGACCGCCGCAACGTCCAGCAGGGCGGCCTGCTGCCACTGCCACGCCAACAGCGGAGCCGCGCCTCACGCTGGAGGAGCTGCTCCGCCGCCACCCCGGCCTGCGTGAAATCCTTTGCAAAGAACCTACCTACGCTCTGCGCGAAGGTGATTTCCTCCTGCCGATTTTTATGTACCACAATTTTGAGGGCAAAGGCTATTTGAGCGTGTCCGCCACCAATTTTGAAGAACAACTCGCTTTGCTGCGCGCCCTGGATTACCAGAATTTGACATTCGGCGAGGTCGGCACCGTGTTGAGTGAGACCCGGCGTCTACCGGCGCGTCCGGTGGTGCTCACCTTCGATGACGGATGGGTAAGCCAGTACACGGTGGCCTATCCCCTGATGCAGCGGTATGGGATGCGCGGGACCTTTTTTGTGCTCGCTCACCCCCAACGCGGCAACGGCGAGATGGGTTGGGACATGCTCAAAACCCTGATTGCTTCCGGCATGGAAATCGGCTCCCATACGCGCTCCCATCTCAAATTCGAAGATAACGTGGCGCCGGGTCGGGTCTGGAGCGAGGTGTATGGCTCACGACAAATTCTTGAAGAGAACCTGAGTGTTCCCATCGTGAGCTTTGCCTACCCTTACGGCATGAGCGGGGGTGGAGCACGGGCGGCGGTACGCGCGGCGGGGTATAGCATCGCCGCGGGCACTGGCGGAAGCCTCAAACAAAATCCGCGCGGACGGTACTATATGTATCGCATCGAAGTGAGCAGCTCAACGACTTTAGAGGAATTCGCAACCTGGTTGCCCTGGCGCGCCCCGGCCTTATGTGCCACCCCCGTGCCTCCCGCATCGTCCACGCAACGGCCCGCCCGCACACCGCGCCCTTACATCCCAGACAAACGGCAGGAACGGTGAGGAGACGCAAGATGCCGCCGTCGTCTGTCCGCAACTTGTCCAGCCATTACCTCCCACTCCCATCTGGAGCTTTCAGCATCCAGCATTCAGCAACCAGACCTGAGCTATGATTCCAGAAACCTTACGCTTACGCAACTACCTCTCGCATCGTGAAACCGAGGTGGATTTCAAGGGCCTGAACCTGGCCGTGCTGGTCGGTCCTAACGGCGCAGGCAAATCCTCGCTGCTGGACGCGCTTGCCTGGGCCGTGTGGGGCGAGTCGCGCGTTGCCCACGGGCAGGAAGATGCCCTGTATCACCACGGCGAAGACTTTGTGGAAGTCGAACTCGTCTTCCGCCTGCCCTACCGTGACGGGACAGAACAACGCTATCGCATCCTGCGCCGTCGCGAAAGCAAAGGACGGCGCTCAAGCCAGACCTTGCTCGATTTCCAGGTGGAAGGTGAACGCGGATGGGTCTCCCTGAACGGGAACAGCACCCGCGAAACGCAAAGGCGCATCTATAACCAGCTCCACCTGGATTATGCCACCTTCATCAACTCAGCCTACCTGCGCCAGGGACGCGCGGATGAATTCCTCGCCTTAGATCCAGCAGAGCGCAAGCGCATCCTGGGCACCATCCTGGGCCTGGAACGTTGGGAACGCTACCGCGAAGCCGCGCGCGACCGCCTCAGCGCGGTCAAAGCACGCACAGAAGAGCTGGAAGCCCGCCTCAAGGAATGGGAAGCTGACGTGAAGCGCCGCCCCCAACTCCAACAAGCCCTCATGCAGGCACAACAGACCCTGGAGCAGGCCAGCGCACAGCTCAAAGCTGCGGAGGAGCGCATCACCGAATTGACCCGCACGCAGGAAAGAGCGCGCGCTTTAGATGCGGCCCTCAAAGACCTGAGCCAACGTCAACAAGAAGCCCAAACCCGGCTGGAAAACCTGCAGGCACAGATAGCCCAGGCACAAGCCCGCCACGAGGCCTGTGCCGCCCTCATTGCCAATGCGGAAGGCATCGCCGCCGACTACGCCGCCTATCAAGCCGCGCTGGAAGAAGAACGCGCCTGGAACGAACGCTTGAGCCAGTCCGCGCAGTTACAAGAGGCCATCCACACCCACGAACGCGCCATCACGCAGGCCCGTGAGGCCCTGCAACAGCGCCTGAGGGAGCAGGAACAACAAGCCTATCAGCTGGAAAAACGCATCGAAAACGAACGCGCGCAACTGGAAAAAGCCCTGAGCGATCTGGAAGGGCAAATCCGCGCGCTCAGCTCCCGGCAACAGGCGCGCCCATCCGTTCAAACCGTGGAGGAAGCCGAGAAAGAACTCCTCCATCTGCAGGAGCTGCAGGCCCGTTTCGAGGCGGCGCAGGCCACCCTGCTCGCGCGCCGTGAGGAAGACGTCCAACTCCGCGAACGCAACAATCAGCTCAAGGCCAGCATGAAAGAAAAAAAGCAAAGCCTTGAACTCCTCGCGGAAAGCGCCATCTGTCCCCTGTGCCGTCAGCCGCTCAGCGATGCGCACCGCAGCGACATCACAGCCCAACTCACCGCGGAAGGCAAAGCCCTGGGGGACGAATATCGCACCAATCAGGCCCGCCGCAAAGCCATAGAAGAGGAATTGCGCGAGCTGCAAAGCTTCCTGGACCAGAGCGATCCGCAATTGCGCAAACGTTCAGCCCTGGAGCAACATGTCGCACGCCTGCGGGAGCAACTCGCGCAGGCGGAACGCGACCGCGCCGAGCAGGAGCGCATCGAAGCGGAAGCAGCTGCGCTGCGGCAGCGCATCGCCAATGCGGAGTACGCGCAAGCCGATCGTGAAGCCTTGCAGCGCATCCAACAAAGCTGCGTCGCACTGCGGGAGCAACTCGCCAACGAGGATTACGGCCACGAAGCGCGCGCCGCTTTAGCCGCCCTGGCCGAGGACCTGCGCGCGCTGGGCTACGATGCGTCCGCACATGAAGCCGCGCGGGGGCGCGTCCGCACCCTCAAAGCGGCGGAAACGCGGATGCGCGAGCTGGAAAACGCGCGCGTCGAAATCAGCGCCATCGCCGCGGCCTTAGAGCGCCTGGCCCAAGAGCAGGCGCAGGTGCAGGGGGTGATGGAGGCCCTCGCTAACGAAGCGCGTCAACGCGCCGAGGAACGGGCCGCCCTGCAATCCGCTCTGGACGAAGCGCCCCGCCTGCTGCAAGCCCGCGAGCGCGCTCGTCAGCAGGAAAACGCGGCGCGCGCCGAGGTCCAGCGCCTGAACATGGAGCTAAGCGCGCTGGACACGCTCGAAAAACGCCTGAAAGAGGGTCACGCCGAACTGACAACCCTCAAGCAACGGCAGGTCATCCTCAACGAACTGCGCGATGCCTTCAGCGTGCAGGGGATTCCGGCCCTCATCATCGAGCGCGTCCTGCCGCAACTGGAGCACGACACGAACAGCCTGTTGGAGCGACTCACACATGGGCAAATGACGGTACAATTCAGAACCCAAAAGGAGCTGAAAGGCGGAGGCACGCGCGAAACCTTAGAGCTGCTCATCAGCGATGCGCGCGGGACGCGGCCCTATAGCCTTTTCTCCGGCGGGGAGCAGTTCCGCATCAATTTTGCCGTGCGGGTGGCGCTTTCACGTCTGCTGGCGCAGCGCGCGGGCGTGCGCCTGCGCACCCTGTTCATTGACGAGGGGTTTGGCGTGTTGGATACAGATGGACGCGATCGTCTCATCGAAGCCATCCGCGTCATTCAGCACGAATTTGACCTCATCCTGGTCATTACGCACATCGAGGAATTGCAAGAAGCCTTCCCGGCGCGGATTGTGGTCACCAAGGATGGGCAGGGGTCCCATGTGGAGGTGATCTGAGGGGCCAGGAGCGGCCCACACCGCGCTGCTTCACGGTCCAGGCGCGCCCGGAGCCTTTGCGCTGGTGGGTGGTTACACGCCAAGCCACAAAGTCAGGCCTCAAAACGGGCTCGCCCCATCTCGACCCTTTGCGAAACGAAGGGATGAAATGAGGCGAGCACGATGAAAGATAAACCGATGCGCTTTACGCTCCAGGCGCGTTGGAGAGCTAAGCTTCGCCCTGCGCCTCGGTCACAGCAGGGACGCTGACCTGCCGGAAACTGAAGGCAATGCGTCGCTCGGCGCGGCTACAGGAAAGGACGCGCGCGAGCCGCCGTTCCCCGATGCTCACGACTTCCTCCGGATGCTCAAAAGGCTGCGAAGAAAGCTCACTCAAATGCACCAGGCCCTCAATATCCGGATGATCCACCAGGGCAACAAAGGCGCCAAATTTAGCCATGCAAGTCACACACACTTCCACCAGCGCTCCCGGCTGACAGTAGGACTCTAAATTTTCCCACGGGTCAGGTTGCGTGCGCTTGAGGCTCAGGCTAAGGCGTTCGTTGGCGAGATTGACTTCCAACAACTTGACGCGCACCTCCTGCCCAATCTGCAGAATGGCCCGCGGATCGCTCACACGCTTCCACGACAGCTCTGAGATGTGGATCAAGCCCTCAACGCCGTTGATATTCACAAAAGCGCCATAGTCTACCACGTTGGTGACCACGCCCTCGTAAATCTCCCCGACTTCAAGGCTGGCGAGCAATTCACGCTTGCGTTGTCGCTGATCGGCAGAGCCACGCTCGGAGAAGATCAGGCGGTTACGTTCGGGGATGACCTCCAGCACACGCAGCCGCAGGGTCTTGCCAACCAGGGCCTGCCAGCGCAAATCGGGATTCTCGAAGGACTGCCCCGAACGCCAGGCCGGGGAAAGCTGCGAACCGGGAACAAAGCCCCGCAGTTTCCCCATCTGAACCAGCACCCCACCGCGGTTGGCCTCGATGACCGGCAATTCGATGGTCTCTTTGCTTTCCAGGAGACGGAAAGCTTCATCCCAATCTTTTTGCTGCTCCGCGCGCAACAGGGAAACGTAAATGATCCCTTCCGTTTCGGCCACTTCCATCACGTAGACGCTCACGCGGCGCCCCGGTTGCAGATTGGCCCATTGTTCAGGCGTGAGGGCTTCGAGGTCTTTGGTCACCACAAGCGCATCGTGTTTTCCTCCGATGTCCACCAGCACGGCCTGCGGGGAAACCGAAAGGATCACGCCCGACACAATGTCTCCATGGCGGAGAGAGGGGGTAGAAAGGTATTGTTCTAAGAGTGCATCCATGGACATAGCGTCGGCATTAACCGACTCTTGGGAGGAACGCGCTTTCATGGTCTACTTGCCCAACCTCCTGAACTTGCTATATCTCATTATAGGGAGTTTCGCAAAAGCTGCAAATAGGGAGAGCTTTTCGGCGAGCGATGCGGATGGTCATTGTACTCCCGCCTTAACTGTGCTATCATTGAAGTAAGCCGTGTTGCGCCCATGCGCTATCACGCGGAGAGGAGGTTGCTATGACACGACATGTATGGGGCAAGATGCTCTGGCTCTTTTTGACCGTTCTTCTTTTGCTACCCTCGCCCACCCGTGCACAAACGGGACGCCGTCTTGTGGTGGTTTTGAAGGTGGAGGGCGCCATCACGCCAGCGGTGGGTAGTTATTTGGAGCGCGGCATCTCCCTGGCTGAACAACAGGACGCTGAACTGGTCATCATCACGCTCAACACCCCCGGCGGAGATGTGAATACCACGCTCAAAATCATGGAGCATTTCGAGAACGCGCAGGTGCCGGTTATCGTGTACGTGAGTCCACGCGGCGGACAAGCCCTTTCGGCAGGCACGTTCATCACCCTGGGCGCGCATGGGGCTGCCATGGCACCCAATACCCTCATCGGCGCAGCTCATCCGGTGGATAGCTCCGGGCAGGATTTGCCCGAAAGCATCAACGCCAAGCTGGTGAACGCCCTTGTCGGCAAGATGGAAAATGTTACACGCCGACGTGGTCAAGAAGCGGTGGATTGGGCTACCAACGCTGTGCGCGAATCCGTGACGGCCAACGAGCAAAAGGCACTGGAATTGGGGCTGGTGGATGTCGTCGCCAACAGTATGGATGATCTGCTCACGCAGTTAAACGGACAAAGCATACAGGTGGGAGACAAGCGCGTGACCCTGCGCCTTACGCAGGTCCAAATCGAAGAGGTGCCGATGAATCTCATCGAGACGTTGCTGCAATTCCTCACCGATCCCAACGTGCTGGCGGTGCTGATGGTCATCGGCATTCAAGCCATTCTCATCGAGCTTTCCAGCCCCGGTGGCTGGGTGGCCGGCTTTATCGGCGTGGTGTGCCTGGCCTTCGCCGCCTATGGCCTTGGCGTCATCCCCGTAAACTGGCTGGGCATCGCTTTCATTCTCATCGCCATCGTACTATTCATCATGGAGGTTCACGCAATGACTCATGGCGCGCTTTCGGCTGCCGGCATTGGTTCGATGATTGTCGGCATTCTGATTCTGTTCAACACGCCCGTCGGTTCGCCGTTTGGGCGCGTCTCCGTGCCGCTGGTGGTGGCCCTGGCGGTCATGATGGGCGGCCTGTTCCTGTTCATCGTCATCAAGGCGTTACAGGTCATCAGGCGCAAGCCGGTGACTGGCGCAGAAGGCCTGATTGGCGCTACTGGCGTGGTCAAACTGCCCCTGAACCCACAGGGCAAGGTGCTGGTAAAAGGGGAACTGTGGGATGCGGTAGCCGTAGACCCACCTTTAGAGCGGGATACGCCCATCGAAGTGGTGGGGATGGAAGGCTTCCGCCTGACGGTAAAGCGAGGAGCATGAGATGGAACTGCGTGCCTTTTTGAATGCGTTAGCAGCCGAGGGCGCGTTACACCGCATCTCCACGCCGATAGACCCGCACCTGGCTCTGGCACGTGAGCTTGCGGCGCGCGACGGGCAGGCGTTGCTCTTCGAGGAGGTGGCGGGTTATCCCGGCTGGCGTTACGTGAGCGGCATCGCCGCGCAGCGGGCCTTCTTCGCCCGCGCTTTGAACTGTACTGTGCCGGAGTTGGTGACGCGCATGGCGGAAGCGCTGGCCGCTCCGCAGCCGCCGCCCATGGTGGAGACAGCGCCCTGTCAGGAGGTTATCCTTGATCCCCCAGATTTAGATGCGCTGCCCTTGCCGCGCTACCACCCTCAGGATGGTGGGCCGTACATCACCGCCGGGGTGGCGATTGTGCGCGACCCCGATTGGGGACGCAATGCCTCGTATCACCGCCTGATGAAGCTCGACGCGCAGCATTTCGCCGCGCGCATTGTGGAAAAGCGCGGAACGCACACCGCCTGGCTCAAATCGCCACAGGGATTGCCCATGGCGGTGGCGCTGGGATTGCCGCTGCATGTGCTCCTGGCCGCGGCTATGGCCCCACCGCCGGGGGTGGATGAGTTGAGCGTGGCGCAGGCTTTTGCCCCCACGCCCCTGGTGCGTTGCGTTTCGCAGCCCTTAGAGGTGCCGGCGGAAGCTGAAGTGGTCATCGAAGGGGTGCTCACGCACGAGCTGGCGGATGAAGGCCCCTTCCCCGACCTGACGGCAACGATGGATTTCGTGCGCCGTCAGCCGGTGTTCCGCGTCACCGCCATCACGCACCGGCACGCACCGCTCTTCCACGCGCTGTTGCCCGCCGGATTGGAACACAAGGCGCTGATGGGGATGCCCCGCGAACCGACAATCTTCGCCGAGGTCAACCGGGTGACGCGCTGCACGGGGGTTTACATCACGCCGGGCGGGTGTTCATGGCTGCACGCGGTAGTCCAAATCCAGAAGCAACACGCCGATGACGGCCTGCGCGCCATCGAGGCGGCCTTCCGCGGCCACAGCTCGCTCAAGCACGTCGTGGTGGTGGATGAGGATGTGAATTTATACGACCCGGCGGAGGTGGAATGGGCCATTGCCACGCGCTTCCAGGCGCATCGCGGGTTGGTGGTGCTGCACGATCAGCCCGGATCGAGCCTGGACCCTTCGGCGTGGCAGGAGCCGGGGCAGAAGACGCGCACCTCGAAAATGGGGCTTGATGCAACGCGTCCCTGGGAGGAACGCAGCGGCGCGCACAAGGATTTCACGCGCGTGCGCTATTAACCAGCTCCAGGGCGCCGCAGCAGTCCGATTCCGCCGACGAAGCTGCGATGCCCTCGGCGCATGGTGACTGCTTACCTTCAGCACCAGGATAGCCCTTGAAATCACCGCTGGCGCAATTTTAACCGCAGGTTTGGATAGGTATCCGAATTTCAACACT
>DAOUBT010000045.1:0-29993 GCA_034432595.1 Anaerolineae bacterium
TGCGCCTGGTGGGCCGGGTGACCTCGCCGGAGGATGCGCGCGTGGCGAGTGGACGGGCGGGCACGCAGGCGCACCTGCTGGAAGGGCGCGGCGACTTTCTGGCGGTGGGTAGCGGCGAAACGCTCATCCGCTTCCAGGCGGCGTGGATTGACCCCGAAGCGCTGCGCGCGGCGCTGGCGGGCAAGACGGTAGGAGGTGAGTAAGATGGAAACGAATCTGGGGCAACGGTTAGCGCGTTTTGCCGCGCTGTTGGGGCTACTTTTCGTCATAGCGACGGCGGCGCTGGTGAGTCAGCGCCTCAGTCAGGACGCGCTGGCGCTCACCCTGGGGCTGGCGTGCGGCATTGGGGCGATGGCGCCGACGATTCTGCTGGCGGTGATGCTGTGGCGGCGGGCGGAGCGCAGCGCCTTGCAGGCCAGCGCGCAGGCGTCCGCGTCCGCGCCACAGAGCTTCACGCCGCCGGTCATCGTGGTGGCGCCGCCGGCCCTGCCCATGCAGGGCGGCGATCCCTACCGCGCCCCCGCTTATCCGGCTTCGTGGGGTGCGCAGGGCTACGCCGCGGAGCGGAAGTTCACGATTGTGGGGGAGGAGTGAGCAGGAAGCTGGGAGCGGGCTGCTGGATGCTGGAAAACGTAGCAGAGGTATAATCACCCGGCGTGCAGTGCCCTTGAGGTGCGGTTTCAACCGCCGGCTGATGCAATCGAACACGTTTATGCGGAGGGAGTACCTGTGAAAAGCGGTTTACTGTGGTATGACCATAGCTCGGACGATTTGCGCGTCAAAGTCCTGCGTGCCGCGCAGCGCTACCAACAGCGCTTTGGCGAAAAGCCCGATGTGTGCTACGTCAATCCGCAGGCTTTGCCGGAAGGCGCATGCGAGGTGGAGACGATTCGCGTGCGCCCCTTGAGCCGCATCCTCAAACACCACTTCTGGCTGGGGCGCGAAACCGAAACATAGGCGTGGGTGAGCCTGCCACCTACACCCGTGTCAACTCCGTCATCAACATCGCCAGTGCTGTTTCCGCTTCCAGCTCCCCGCGCTTGATGGCGTACTCAGTCTCCAATAGAATCTGATACGCCTTTAGCAATTGCTCTGGCGTGAAAAAACCAGCTTGTCGGTACAGTTTACCCACCACAAAAGCCGGCAACTTCAACCGTTCCGCTACCGATGCCTCGCTGTGGGCGCGATCCCGATACCAGCGCGCCAGCAACAACAAGCGATATTGCCGCACCATCATGCGCAGAATGGCTAGAGGATGCTGCGCCCCCACCGTCATCATCCGTTGCAGCAACTTCAACGCCGTCTGTGCGTCCCGTCCACCCAGCGCATCCACCAACTGGAAAATCACATCCGCGCTGTAGAGGTAGGGCACCAGGCGCTCGACGTCGGCTACCGTTACGCTAGCTTTCCCCTTGTACACCTGTAACTTGCGCAGCTCCTGCTCCAACAACACCACATCCAGCCCCACATTTTGCGCCAGCAGAGCTGCTGCCGCCGCTTCGATTCTGCCGCCCAGCATCGTCATCCGCGCCTGAACCCACTGCGGCAGCGTTTTAGCATCCGGCAAGGGACAGGGTACGCTATAACCACCGGCCTTCTTCACCTGTTGCACCAGCGCGTGCTTTTCGTTCAGGCTTTGCGCTTCCATGAAGATGAGCGCGGTACTTTCGGGCACCTGCTCCAACCAGCCTGCGCCCTCTTTGAGCCAGGTCGGTACGTCCCGCGCGCACACATCGCGCACCACCACCACGCGCCGCCCGCCCCACATCGGCAACGTGAGACAAGCGCGCCGCAACGTCCCCTCATCCAGAGGTGGACGTAGCGTTTCGACGGCCAGCGCGCGCTCCTCTGGCGGCAACAGCACATCTAAAGCCGCGTTGAGCGCAGCCGTGCGCGCCAGTTCATTCTCACCGTGAATCAGCAAAATCATACTTTGTACCGCAAATTGACGCGCACCCGACGCAGCTTGCCCCACTCATCGGCAAACAGCGAGCTGATAGCTACTTCCGGCAGCGCAGCATCCGTTGTCAGATGCGCCTGCGTCCAATTCCCAATTGAGGGGGCCGCGTACAGCACCACCAGGTTGAACATCATCACCCGCGAAAAACGATCCAGGCGGCTCTGCCGTGTGCTGGAAGCCAGTCCCAACCAACTTGCCAGGGTTGTCAACAGGGCGGCCACCACCAGATTGGTGCCGCAATGCGGATGGACGGCCAGCCCCGATGCCCCGTTGCGCAACTGCATTTGCGCCTCATGCAGGGCGGGCAGAATCTCCTCGGCGCTGAGCTGCGAGTAAAACGTGATACCGTGTCCGTCGGAAAATCCCATCATAGTCGCTGATGGGTAGCGGCGCTGCAGAAGATGCAACGTGGCATGTTCAAGCGCGTGATTATAGCGCGTGCAACGTATCCAATGCAAGAGTCCATTCACCATACAAGCCTCCTCAAGAACAGGTCCCTGTACACGTTGGTGTATACGGGCGGGCGATGACAATCAAGCGATAGCGCGTGCTGCCGTAAGGATGGCAGGTGATAAGGGTGAGACGCTCATCCGCGCTGGGCAGGATGAAACGCGCGTTCTCCAGACGCACGTTGAGCGCCACATCCCGTTCCGGCACCACCTGCATCTCCTCGACGCGGTAACTGTGAAGCGTCCCCGCCGCATCCGTGACGTAAATCAGCGCGCCCACCTGAAGGCGGTACAAATCGCGGAACACCTCTCCGTGGGTAGTGTTATGGCCGTTGAGCACCACATTACTGCCCATACCGGGGTATGCCGAACCGACCTGCCAGCCGGCGGCCTTGATGTCGGGCACGGGCCACACCTGCACCGTTTGCTCCCCCACTTGCTTCAACGTTGGCGTCACGGGCACAACCGGCGCCTCCAGCCCGATAGTCGGAATGGCGAGCCTGACCGGCGGGTTGCCGCTTGCTGGGGGCAGCGCAGGCACCGGCAGCGGGTAAGGGGGTGGGGTGATGAGGGCCGCGGCTGGCGCAGGCTCTGACGGGGTGAGAGGCGTCATCTCTGGCGTGGGTGTAGGGGAAAGCGCCGCCGCAGGCGCAGACCAGCGTGCGCTCTCAACGCGCGTTCCCAATCCGGCGGCAAAACTCAAGGCGATGAGCAATCCGCCGATGGCCATCAACCCCCAACTCAAAACACGGTAGCTTTGCATACCCTCGATTATAACCGGTTCAGAGTGAGAGACAACTGTAAAGCGTGAGCATATCCATTTCTACTTTGATGTGGGGCTCACATATTTTCTGCCTTATGCTACAATACAAGTAACCCACTTGTTAGGGTAAAGGAGTCTAAAAACCTGATGCAGTGGCCACAGGTAAAGGAGTGCTATGAACCTGCTCAATCGGATTTGGGTTATTGTAGATTTACTTCTGGCCATGGTGCTGTGCACCGTCCTGCTCATTTTCCCGCACACCCTCCTCCCCGCTGTGGGAACCTGGATGGTGCAGTTAGGGCAAGACCTCAACGCGCTCGATCCGTGGGTACGTTTTGGCGTGGGGTTGCTCCTTGCCCTGATGCTCGACGCCGTCGCTCTGCTCTGGATCTTTTTCGAACTGCGCAAGCCGACCCGTTATCTTAAAGTCATGACCATGGAAGGTGGCATCGTGCGCGTGCGTGCTGAGAGCGTGGCGTTGCAGATTCAATACCGCCTCGACCCCCTGCCTGGCGTGATTCGCGTCAAATCTAACGTGGGCGTCAAGCAAGGGCGCGTCAAAGCACACGCCGAAGTATCCGTCCCCCTTGGGGTGGATGTATTGGAGACTGCTCAACGCTGCGTCGGCGCTATCCGTGCCGCAGTGACGGAAGATTTAGGCCTGGCCTTAGCCGATGACCCCGTTGTGCACGTGACCGTCATCAACACCCCTAAAGCCACCAGCCACAGCGTGACGCCACCCGCGCCCCCCGCGACGCCGCGCTATCCGGAAGCGCAAGGGCAATGGGCCGGCGGGGAGGATAAACCTCAGGCATGAACGAGAACGTGGCGCTTAGCATCGAGGCGCTCATCGAGGCGCTGCTTTTCGCGGCCCCGCAGCCGGTCACCGTGGAACAACTGGCGCAGGCGCTGCAACGTCCTCAAGAGGAGGTGGAAGCGGCCCTCGCGCGTCTGGAAGGTCAGTTGCAAGAGCGCGGTATCCGTCTCCAACGCCATCGAGATGCCCTGCAGCTCACGACGGCCCCGGCTGCCGCGCCCTTCATTGAGCGTCTGGCCGGCGCGGAGGTCACGTTGCGCCTTTCGCAAGCCGCTTTGGAAACCTTAGCGATTATCGCCTATGCGCAACCCATCACGCGCCCGCAGATTGAGGCCATTCGCGGCGTGGGATCGGATGGGGTTGTGCGCACCCTGCTCAGCGCGGGCCTCATCGCCGAAGTGGGGCGCGCTGAGACCGTCGGGCGTCCCATCCTGTATGGGACCACGGCGGAATTCCTGCAGCAGTTCGGCCTGGCGTCCCTGACCGAGCTGCCCCCGTTGGAGAAGCCCTGATGCGTCGTTGGGGATGGGCCTGGCTGGCGATAGCCCTCGCGTTAGCGCTGTGGGCCGGCGTCGTGCTGGCCCAATCCCCCTATGCGGACGTGAATTATTACTACATCGGTCCCGGTAGCGGTCCGGTGGTGATGGCCCTGGAACGCGCCGCTCCCTATTTGCGCCGTGTCGCCACCCTGGATACGGCTCACGTCCTCATTCTGGATCAGGCCACGGTGCCGGTGAGTCTGACGCAGCAAGTGCGCACGCGCATTCTGGAAGAGAAACTGGGCCTTGTGCTTTTCTGTGGCCCATCCTTCCCTCATCAGGCGGCGGACCTGTATCCCCTGCTGGACGTGATGACGTTCGATGTGCAGGTGCTGAGCGACACGCAGTCGCTCAAGCTGGGTCCGGTGGGTGATACGCCGGACGTTTTGCAGAAGGCTATTGCCTGGAGTGCTGCGCCGCAGGTGCGCGCGCGTACCGAAATCAACAATCCCAATCTCCTTTCTCCGCTGGTCGTCACCGAAGGCTACGGGCCGGTGGTGCAGCGGCTGCGCGGGCGGGTGGGGACGCAGGTGTTTTTTGTCGGCCTGTGGCTGCACGATGCAGGAAACGCCCAATGGCTGAGCTGGCCGTATTTTGACTACCTCATCTACCGCCTGGTGGCCGAAGCCGGGCAGGCTGCGCATCTTTACCGCTATGCCGATTATCCACTTTCGCCTGTACCCAAAGCCCCGGTGCGTTTAGGCATCGCCCTGCTGGGCACGCTGATTTTGATTCTCGGTGGCGCGGGCTACCTGCTGGCGCGGCGTTACGCCTACCTGCACCCGGAGGCGATGCGCGCGCGCATCCGCTACATGCCCGGCCAACAGGTTGGACAGGGTTGGGAAGAAGTGGGTTTTCACCGCCCTCTGGCGGGATTCATCTACATCACCTCTTTAGGGTTGGTTCTCCTGCTCCCTTTGCTCGCTTTTAAGGTGTATGTGCTTCCCCATACGCTGGTGCCCTGGCCGCAGGTGGTGGGCTTTTGGGAGCTAACGGTGCGCTGGTTCGAGGTGTTCTGGTTAGTTTTTGACCTGGGCACAGGGATTGCCGCGGTGCGCTATTTTTCCACGTTGCGCGTGAGCAATCCGCGCGAGGGTTTTGAATACTTCCAGTTTTACATCTGGTGGCAGTTCTTCTCCGGCACGGTGCAGGTGGCGCTCATCGCCTGGTTAGCGGCGACTTATTTCCCGGACACGGCGTTAGCGCACATGGGCTATTATTTCATTGCGCACGCCATCATTCAATTTCCTGGCTTTTTGCGCGTTTTTGGCTTGTTTTTCCGCGCCACGCAGCGCCTGGATTATGAGCAAGGGCTGACGCTGGCGGCGACCCTGGGTCCGCTTGTTTTCCAGAGCGTGGCGGTGTTGGCCCTGCGTCGCTGGGGCGCGGGGTTGCCGGGCATCGGGGAACCCATCGGCGCCGTCCTGGGTTTGGGCGTCGGGCTTTATCTAACGGAATGGTCTATTTTTCTGATTGGATTAGGCCTCTATAAGCAGTTGGGCTATTCATTGAAGCCGCTGTTTTTGCCTTTCTTCGATGGGCAGATAGCGCGCCGCGCCTTGAGTTTTGGGGCGCGTCTCACTTTTGGGGCCTTGACCGTGCCCCTGGGCCATTTCGCGCAGACGGCTCTGATCGCAACCTTCCTCATCAACTACGGAGAAGTGAACGCCAACTGGGCGATAGCGTTTGTTTTCACGAGTGCCTACGGTATGCTTTACACTGGCCTTTACGATGGGCTGATGCCCGCGATGGCGCAGGCTTACGCGCAGGGCTACATGACATTGGTGCGGTATTACATTGCACAAGCTTTCCGCTACGGCATGTGGTTCAGTGTTTTCATCCTGGCGAGCCTGGGCGCGGTGGCGGATCGCGTGATTGTGGGCGCGTTGGGCGAGCAGTACACGCGCGCCGCGCAGTTAGCCATCCCCTTGCTGATATGGGGTGCGCTGCAATGGCCGGCCTGGGCCGCGGATCGGACGTTGGAGGCGGTGGGCCGTCCTGCTTTGCGTTCCTGGCTCACGCTGGGTGAACAGGTCGTACGTCTGGGTTTGATGGTGGTGCTGGCAAGGCCGTTGCAAATCTGGGGCCTGTTGGTGGCTTATCTGGTTGCTCTGCCGTTGAAGAGCATCGTGGCCTGGCTGGTGATCATGCGCAAGGTCACGCGCGCGCGGCTCTATTTGTGGCAGACGTTCGCAGCGCCACTTCTGGCGGGGGCGCTGCTCTACGCTTTTTTGCGCGCCCTGGGGAGCTGGTTCTGGGAGCCGACCCTGGCTTCAAGCGCGTGGCTGCTGGTGGTTGCCCTGATTCCGACCTTCCCGTTGTACGGCTTCTTAACCGCCATAGCCGGGGGATGGGATCGTGGCACTTTGGCGGAGTTGTGTCGCACGGTGGCCATGAGCGGGCCGGCCTATCCCTTTGCCTGGTTGCTCTATCAGGGGGTGCGCTTCGGGGCGCGGCTTTCGCCCCTGCATGGACGTTATCCTCTGGCGATTCGTCCTCTCGCGGAGGAAGAGGCCCGTGCGCTGACGCTGCGTCGCATCCCGTTGGAGTAAAGCGCGGTATTTGCATATTTTCTGAACTTGCTGTAAAGTAGTGGCGTAGTTTGAGTTTCGCTTTACGTTTACCAAGGAGGCTGCTATGTATCACAAAATCACCATCATTGGCAATCTGGGCCGCGATCCCGAAATGCGCTACACCCCCGATGGCACACCGGTCACCACCTTTTCGGTAGCTTCCAATCGCCGCTGGACAAATCCCGATGGCTCGCAATCCGAGGAGACGATCTGGTTCCGCGTCACGGCGTGGCGGCGTTTGGCGGAGACGGCGGCGGAATTCCTGCGCAAGGGGCGGCAGGTGTACATCGAGGGACGTCTGCAGCCTGATAAAGCGACGGGCGGCCCGCGGGTCTATCAGCGTCAGGACGGGACTTATGGCGCTTCCTTTGAGGTCGTCGCGGAGACCATCAAGTTCATTGGGGCACGCGGCGATTCTGAGTGGGAGGTCGAGGAGACGACTTCTGAAGAAACACAGGAAGTCCCATTCTAGACACGCGACGGATAGAGCGTATCACTCCAGCCCTTGCTGGTTTCTGGCAAGGGCTGATTGGGTGGTTTACGGTGCTTCAATCACGCTATAGATGGCTGTGGCCGTATCTGGTTGGGGTTATTTTGCTCCTTTCGGGCTATCCCTGGGTGCATCAGACGCTGGAAAGCGAACGCGCGCTGCGCATGTTGTTCCTGGCCTGGGAGCCGGTACGCCTGGCTTTGACCCCGCCTGCCTGTCCCGCTCCCTACACGTTTCCACAAGCGGCCTTTTTCGTGCAGAAGCTTCACGCTTCTCCCGATAACCTGCAATGGATGACCCATACAGCGCGCGCCCTATGGCTCAATGGAGATTGTGTAACAGCGCAGCGCCTGTGGCAAACCGCAGCGCAAACGGGCTATACCGAGGCCTGGTTCGAATTGCTCATGACCGGCGCGGACATGACCTGGCCGGAAGATGGGGCACCGGCTCTTGAGCGCTTCGCCGCCTGGAAAGGCGACACGGCGAAAAAAGCAGAGTTACCCGGTGCTGCTTTGTGGTGGTATCGGCGCGCTTTTACCGTGCTGCCCACCCGCACTTCGGCGCAACGGGTGGCTGGCATGGTGCGTGATCCTGCCGCTCAGTTGGAAGTGTGGACTGCGCTGGTGAGGGGCACACCGGAGAGCGATTCCTCTCACTGGTGGGGGCTGGCGAAAAGCGCCGAGCTGCGGCGGATGTGGGGCGTTGCCGCGGTAGCTTACGAACAGGGGGCCTCGCTAAGCGATAAGCCTTACGATTTCTGGATGGGCGCAGGGGCGGCCTGGCAACGTCTCAAAGCCTGGGACCGCGTCGAAGCAGCCTACCGCGCTGCGGCGCAAGCCCGTCCCGACATCACTTCGCCCTGGCTGAGCCTGGGACACCTGTTCCGTGGACAGCAGCGCTGGGATGAGGCGCGTGCCGCCTACCTGGAAGCGCAACGCATCAAGCCAACGGAGTTTTACGCGCCTCTTTATCTGGGGATTCTGTCCTATGAAACGGGGGATGACGTTACCGCCCGCTCTTACCTGATGCAGGCCCTGGAGTTGAAGCCTGAACAACCCTCCGCGGCCTATTACCTGGCGCAGGTGAGCTACCGTGAGGGTAAGGTGGAGGAGGCCGAGCAATGGATGACGCAGGCGGTTGCCTGGTATGCAACCCAGAAACCCTATGGTTGGGCTTTGCAGTTGGGCGACTGGCGCCTCGAATTGGGACGTTGCGCTTCAGCGCGCGAGGCTTATGATCAAGCCCTGGCGTGGGGGTTACCGCAACAGACTTACGATGCGCGGTTTCAGAGCTGGACGGAGCAATGCGAAGGGAAATAGGAGCGGGTGGGCGAAGGTAATGCCTTCGCCCACCCCTGGCCCATCCAATGGGTGTTGAAATCGCTTTTTTGGGTGCTGGAGATAAGCAGGTACGTGCATTCTATGTTACAGGAGGAAAGACAGCTTATGGAACAAAAATTTTACGTTCATCCCACATCGGTGGTCTCACCAGAAGCGCAAATTGGCGAGGGCACCAAAATCTGGCTGCACTGTCAGGTACGTGAAGGAGCCATCATTGGCAAGAATTGCATTCTGAGCAAAGGGGTGTACATTGACGCCGGTGTGCGCATCGGGAACAACGTCAAAATCCAGAATGGTATCTCCATTTACCATGGCGTGACCCTGGAAGATGGCGTGTTCTGTGGCCCGCACTGCGTATTCACCAACGATAAGCGCCCTCGCTCCATCAATCCCGATGGCAGTCTCAAGAGCGCGGACGATTGGGAGTTGAGTGAAACGCTGGTTAAAACCGGCGCTTCGATCGGGGCAAATGCCACTATTGTATGTGGCGTGACCATTGGCCGATGGGCCATGATCGGGTCGGGGGCGGTCGTAACGCGCGATGTGCCTGATTATGGTCTGGTTTATGGCAATCCTGCCCGGTTGCACGGCTTTGTCTGCCCCTGCGGTGAGAAGCTGGAAGCCGGGGAGGTTATAGATGACGTGATGCATGCCCATTGCCCGGCCTGTCGGGCGACCCTTGAAATCCCTTATGAGACCTGGAGGAAAGCAGAATGATCCCGATTGCAAAACCCATGATGGGCGAAGAGGAAAAGCAAGCTGTATTGGAAGTACTCGATTCTGGCGTGATTGCGCAGGGCCCGCGCACGAAAGCCTTTGAAGAGGCATTTGCCGCCATGTGTGGCGTTCGGCACGCTGTGGCTACCAGCAGCGGCACAACTGCTCTTCATGTAGCCCTGTTAGCGCACGGTATTGGTCCTGGTGATGAGGTCATCACCACGCCCTTCACCTTTATCGCCTCGGCTAACAGTATCCTTTACGTGGGTGCTAAACCCGTCTTTGTGGACATTGATCCCCGCACTTTCAACATGGATGTAAACCAAATCGAGGCCGCCATCACGCCGCGCACGCGCGCCATTATGCCTGTGCACCTGTTTGGTCTGGCATGTGATATGGACCCCATCATGGCTATCGCCGAAAAGCATGGCCTGGTGGTGATTGAGGATGCGTGCCAATCTCACGGCGCGGAATACAAAGGGAAGCGCGTTGGTTCGTTTGGTACGGGCGCCTTCTCACTCTATCCCACCAAGAACATTACCTCGGCAGAAGGGGGCATGATCACCACCAACGATCCGGTGATTGATGAAAAATGTCGTGTCATCCGGCAGCATGGGATGCGCCGCCGTTACTATCATGATGAGCTGGGCTTCAATTTCCGCATGACCGACGTGCACGCTGCCATTGGCCTGGCTCAGTTGCAGAAACTGGAGCGCTTTAACGCCGCGCGACAGGCTAATGCCGCTTATTTGAGCGCGCATCTGCGCGGTGTAGAGGTTCCCTACGTGCCGGAGGGTTACGTCCATGTCTTCCATCAGTACACGGTGCGCGTCCCGGATGGCCGGCGCGATGCGTTGCTGAAATACCTCACAGAAAATGGCGTTGGTACCGGTGTATATTATCCCGTGCCGATTCACCAACAGACTTTCTACACGCAGCAATTAGGCTATCGGCAGACCTTACCGGAGGCGGAGCGTGCCGCGACGGAAGTGCTTTCTCTGCCTGTGCATCCAGCGCTTACCCAACAGGATCTGGAGACCATCGTACAGGTTGTCAATCACTTCATGGAGTCTTGAGCATGGGCGAGTTAAAAGCAGCGGTCATCGGTGTAGGTTCGATGGGGCGCAATCATGCCCGTGTTTATACGGAGCTGAAAGCCACGCGCCTGGTGGGTGTGGCGGACGCGCTCCCGGAAACAGCGCAACGTGTTGGTGCAAGCTTCAACGTCCCGGCTTACAGCGATTTTCGCGACCTGTTGGAACGCGAGCGCCCCGATCTGGTGAGCGTAGCCGTGCCCACGCAGGAGCATTTCGCTGTTGCATCGGCGGCGCTGGACGCTGGCTGCCATGTGCTGGTCGAGAAACCTATCACGGCGAGCGTGGCTGAAGGCGAGGCCCTCATCCGAAAAGCCCAGGATACGGGCCGAAAGCTCATGGTAGGGCATATCGTGCGTTTTAGCCCGGTAGTGCAGGCGCTCAAACAGCACCTGGAGGCGGGGGAGTTGGGCCGTATCTTCCAGGTGGTGTGCCGCCGTATTGGGCCGTTTCCCGCGCGTATTCGGGATGTAGGCGTGGTGATAGACCTGGCTCCGCACGATCTGGACGTGATGCGGTTTGTTACGGGCGAGGAGATCACGCGCGTTTATGCTGAGACTGAGCGTCGCATCCATACCGCGCATGAAGATATGGTTTTGGGGCTTGTGCGGTTCCGTGACGACGTTGCGGGGATGTTGGAGATTAACTGGCTTACGCCCCAAAAGGTGCGTGAGGTGATAGTCCTGGGCGAACGGGGCATGTTCCGCGCTGACGATCTGACTCAAGATCTGTACTTTTATGAGAATGCGGATGCCAACGGTCTGGATTGGCAGCATTTGAGTTTGCTCAAAGGTGTGAGTGAGGGGCGCATGGTGCGCTATCCCATCGCGCGCTACGAGCCGCTCAAGGCGGAGTTAGAGGCTTTTGCTACGGCCGTGCTTGAGGATAAGCCTGTGCCCATCAACGGGCAGGATGGGCTGGCGGCCCTGCGCCTGGCGTTAGCCCTGGTCGAATCTGGGAAAACCCATCGTATTATCGAGGTTACCTATGCTGAGTGAATTGCAGGATAGAATCGCGCGCCGCGAGGCGCGTCTGGCGGTTATCGGTTTGGGGTATGTGGGCTTGCCGGTGGCGTGCATGTTTGCCGAGGCGGGGTTTCATGTCTCCGGCGTTGAAATTCGCGCCGATCGGGTGGCACGCATCAATGCTGGCGAGTCACCCATCGAGGGGGAAGAACCTGGGCTGGCGGAGTTGTTAGCGCAGGTCGTGGCGACGGGACGCTTGCGCGCCACCACGGATTATGAGGCCTTGCGTGACTGCGACATTGTCCTCATTGACGTGGAGACGCCGGTAGACGAGGATCATGTGCCGCGTTACGGTGCGTTGCGCTCTGCCTGCCGCGCTTTAGGGCCGGTGCTCAAACCGGGGGCTCTGGTCATCGTGGAGTCCACCATCGCACCGGGGACGATCGATCGCGTGGTGCGGCCCTTGCTTGAGGAAAGTTCTGGTAGCCACTCCGGGGTAGATTTCTATCTGGGGGCATGTCCGGAGCGCGTGATGCCGGGAAAATTGCTCAGCAACTTGCGTTCGCTTAGCCGCGTATGCGGGGGTGAGACGCCGGAAGTTTCCGCCACGATGATGGTGTTATATCGCGCCATTATCCCGCAGGCCGACCTGGATGCGGCAGATTGTGTGACGGCGGAGCTGGTCAAAACCACCGAGAACGCCTTCCGCGACGTGAATATTGCCTTCGCCAACGAAGTGGCGCTCATCTGTGAAGCGGTTGGGGCAAACGTTGATCGTGTGCGTGAACTGGTGAACAAGTCGCCGGGGCGGAACATGCACGTTGCCGGCGCGGGAGTGGGCGGTCACTGCATCCCCAAGGACCCGTGGCTGCTCGCTTATGGAGCACAGGGGCGGGCGGAGTTGCGCCTTATTCCCACGGCGCGTGCCGTCAACGACGGGATGCCGTTGCACGTCGCGGCGCTGTTGGAGGAAGCCTTGGCCGAGCGCGGTCAGAGCCTCCGCGGCGCGCGGGTGCTGGTGATGGGGTACGCTTATCTGGAAAATTCTGATGATACGCGCAATAGCCCTTCGGAGGTGCTGGTGGGAGCGCTGCGCGCGGCCGGTGCGGACGTGCGGATTCACGACCCCTGGGTGGAGGATTATCAAGGCGACGTGCTCGCTATGGCGCAGGGTTGCGACGCGGCGGTGGTGATGGTGGCGCACACGGCCTACAAGGCACTCGATCCAGGGCAGTTAGGCGTGCCGGTGTTGGTGGACGGGCGGCGCATCTATGATCCGGTCCGTGTCCATGCGGCAGGAATAACGTACCGTGGTGTGGGGGTGGGGAAAAGGACATAACCCCTTCGCGGCCGCAAGAGGATTAAGTTTCTGATAATGGAGATGATTTGGCACGCTATCTGGTGACAGGTGGGGCGGGCTTTATCGGTTCGCACATTGTAGAAACCCTGGTGCAGCGCGGGGAAACCGTGCGCGTGTTGGACAACTTTTCTTCCGGCAAGCGGGAGCATCTGGCTGCCGTACAAGATGCCATCACTCTGATTGAGGGCGATGTTCGCGACTGGCCCACGGTGCGTGAGGCTATGGCTGGCGTGGATTATGTGCTTCACCTGGCGGCGGTAGCTTCGGTACCGGCTTCGGTAGAGGACCCGCTGACCACGCACGCGGTGAACGACACCGGCACGCTTTATGTTTTGCTGGCAGCACGCGAGGCAGGGGTCAAGCGCGTGGTGTTCTCTTCATCAGCGGCCGTGTATGGTGATCAGGCTCCACCCCATCATGAGGGGCTTCCACCGCAGCCGCTTTGCCCTTATGCCGCCTCCAAGCTGGCGGGGGAGGCCTATGGTCAAGCGGCTTGCGAGATTTACGGCGTGCCTTTTGTCGCCCTGCGATACTTCAACGTGTTTGGTCCGCGGCAGAACCCGCATTCTCAATATGCGGCAGCAATTCCCATTTTCATCACGCGCATGTTGCGCGGTGAGCCACCCATCGTCTTTGGGGATGGTTTGCAGACGCGGGATTTCATTTACGTGGCCAATGTGGTTGAAGCGAATTTACGGGCCTGCATGGCTGAAAGAGCAGTGGGACAGGTCATCAACATAGCCAGTGGACGCTCGGTGAGCGTGCTGGAACTCATAGAGATCCTGAACAGCCTCTTGGGGACGCATTTAACGCCTGTCTTTGAGGCACCACGTTTGGGCGAGGTGAAGTTTTCCAGTGCCCCTATTGAGCGTATGCATGATCTGCTGGCATTCGAACCGGTGGTGGATTTCGAGAGCGGTTTAGCGCAAACCATCGCTTATTTCAGGCAGCATGGCGTATGACGAAACGGCGTGACGGACCCTTGCGCATCCTGGTGACAGGTGAACCGTATTTTGTGCGCCAACTGGAACACCAGCTTTCTGGTTACCTTCCCCATGCAGTGTGGCTACCAGAGCTGGATCGCCTTCCGCGCTGGCGCAAGACCGTACGTCTGATCCGCGAACTGTTGCGCGCTGATGTGTGGTATCAGCTTCACGGGTGTGCGGGCCGTGGCTGGAACTGCGAACTGGCTTTGCGCCTGGGTAAACCCGTGGTGCTGCATTGGCTGGGAACGGACGTGAGCGATGCTTTACGGTATTTTCGTGCGCACCCTGAGCATCTTCCAACGCTGCGCCGTATGACCCATTGGACCTTTTCCCCCTGGTTGGTGGAGGAACTGGCAGCCCTGGGGATACAGGCGGAATTCAGGCCTTTTCCCCAGGCGAAGGTGGTCCGTTATCTGCAACAAGAACCTCCGCCCTTGCCGGAGATTTTCACGGTGGTGACCTATATTCCGGATGATCGCCCTGACTTCTACGGTTGGGAGGCGATTTTGCATCTGGCACAACGTTTTCCTCATCTTCCGATGAGGGTGCTGAAAGCAGAAGGGCATTTCGCGAGCGAGGTTCCATCCAATATTACCTTTTTGGGCTGGATCGAGGATCCGTATCCTGTTCTGAAGAATGCCACGCTTTTGGTACGCATGACGCAGCACGACGGCTACAGTGGCATGGTGCAGGAGGCCCTGGCCCTGGGACGTTATGTTATCTGGACCTATCCCACGCCGGGGGTGAGGCAAGTGCGTGGCGAGACGGAGCTGATGGAGCAGGTCCAGACGCTTTATGAGGCGCATCAGCGTGGGACGCTGGCCCTTAACCTTGAGGGGCGAAGTTTTGTGGAGAAAGAGCTTCATCCCGGACGCGCAGCTGAGCGTATCGTGCAGGGGCTAGAGGTGGTGGCTGCGCACTTGGGTGAGCGACTTGCGTCATTTTAAAAGGGTGCTATTCTGTATTTCAGGTTTTATGCTGCGGTAGCAGCATAAGGGGGAAACATCGTGAAAGTTATGACCGTGGTCGGTGCGCGTCCGCAGTTCATCAAGGCGTCGCCGGTGAGCCGGGAGTTACGTAAGGCCCACACCGAAATTCTTGTTCATACCGGGCAGCATTATGATGATGCCATGTCCGCCGTCTTTTTCCGCGAGTTGGATATCCCCGAACCGGATTACAACCTCGGCGTTGGTTCAGGCTCCCACGGCGAGCAGACCGGAGAGATGCTTAAACGCATTGAGGCGGTATTGGTGGAAGAACATCCAGATTGGGTGCTGGTTTACGGTGATACCAATTCTACGCTGGCTGGAGCATTAGCCGCAGCCAAGCTCCATATTCCCGTGGCTCATGTCGAAGCCGGGCTGCGCAGTTTTAATCGTCGCATGCCGGAAGAGATCAACCGCGTGTTGACAGATCATCTCTCAACGCTGCTATTTTGCCCTACCCCTACCGCGGTGGAAAATTTACGGCGGGAGGGCATCACGCAGGGTGTTCACGCTGTGGGTGACGTGATGCAGGAGGCACTGTTGTGGGCCGCCGAACGTGCGCGTAAGCAAAGCACCATTCTGGAGCGTTTGGGGGTGCAGGAAAAAGGCTATCTTCTGGTGACTGTCCATCGTGCCGAAAACACAGACGATCCGGCGCGCCTGGAGGCTATCCTGGAGGCTTTTGCGCAAATCGCCGAGCCCATAGTTTTCCCGATCCACCCGCGTACACAAGCGCGCGTCGAGATGTTCAATCTCAAATCCAGGCTTGAACGGATAGCGCATCTCCAGGTGATACCTCCCGTAGGCTACCTGGACATGGTGCGTTTGGAACAGGCTGCACGTACTATTCTCACGGATTCCGGCGGTATCCAGAAAGAGGCTTACTGGTTGGGCGTGCCCTGCATTACCTTGCGCGAAGAGACGGAATGGATCGAGACGGTAGAAGCGGGGGCTAATGTGCTGGTGGGGACGAATACGGCAAGGATTGTGGAGGCGGTGAGAGAGGGCCCGGCAGTTAAAAATAAAAGAGTGCAGAGCATACCAAAAACATCTGAAATGATTGTGATAAGATTAGGTGTTTCTCTATGAGTGATCATGGGGTAGAGACTTTGGCTTCGGAGAGCCTTCCAGAAAAGTCCGTAACGGTTCTGCCTCGACACAGTGGTTTCTTTTTTGACGTCTTAAAACTCGTATCTGGGACGACGATAGCCCAGGTGCTTGGTGTGTTGGTCTCCCCTATTCTAACGCGCCTGTTTGCTCCCGATGCTTTTGGTGTGCTCGCTCTTTTCACTTCCATAACCTTGATTTTTACAGTTATTGCTTGTTTGCGTTATGAGTTGGCGATTATGCTCCCGCAGGAAGATGAAGAAGCTGCTAATCTTCTTGCTTTGAGTGTCTTGTTGGCTGTCGGGGTTTCCATTGTAATCACTTTGTTAATGAGGGCCGGAGGAAAGGCGCTGCTTAGTTTTTTGAAGGCCGAGTCGCTTTTCCCTTATCTGGGGTGGGTTTCCCTTTCTGTTTTTGTGACCGGAATTTTTATGGCTCAGAATTATTGGAACTCGCGCACTCGTCATTTCGGTAGGCTTTCGATTGCGCGAGTGATCAGTTCAGTTGGTACCATTGGAGTTAATCTTGTAGCTGGTCTGACAGGTTTTAACCATGGGGGTGGCTTGATTGGTGGAACTGTGGCTGGTCAGGCACTTGCAGCCATAACATTGGGTGGACAGATTTGGCGCGATGATAGGGAGATTTTTGCACGAGCGATCCGATGGCCCGTGATTCGGCAGATGGTGATACGCTATCGTCGTTTCCCTTTATATAGTACCTGGGCAGCTCTTTTAAATGTGATTTCGTGGCAGCTCCCCATTTTTATGTTGTCTTATTTTTTTTCCACAACTGTGGTAGGATATTATTCACTGGGATTTCGTATTCTACAACTTCCGATGAGTCTGATAGGGGCATCTATTGCACAAGTTTTTTTTCAACGTGCCTCTGAAGCTAAAATTTTGGGAAATCTAGCTGAGGTTGTTGAAAATACTTTTCGGTGGTTGGTACGAATAGGTCTGTTCCCCATGCTCATGCTTGGGATTATGGGACGAGATATTTATACCGTGGTTTTTGGTGAAACCTGGGCTGAAGCTGGCGTTTATACACAAATTCTGAGTTTGTGGGCTTTTTTCTGGTTTATAGCTTCTCCTATGAGTACCTTGTTCAGTGTCTTGGAAAAACAAGACTTTGACTTGAAGATCAACCTGGTATTACTCGTTGGACGTTTTTTGACTTTAGGTATTGGTGGAATGATGCATAATGCCAGACTGGCCTTGGCTTTATTTGCGGCTCTGGGGGTATTCGTTTACGGCTATTGGTCGTTTGCTGGACTCCGGGTAGCTGGAATTAAATCGGCCAGGATTGGGCTAATTTATTTTGAAAGCATTAAAGCCTTTGCTTTTTACGTCATGGTAATGGCAGGGATGTATATTTTATCTTTGCCATTTATGATTAAAGCGGCCTGGTTGTTTGTTTCTTTAGTGGCGTATGGTTTTAAGTACTCGATATTTGCCAAAACGACGTAACTGCCTACCCATTTTTCAGAGAATGTGCTAAACTATCGCCATGGTCAAGCAACTGTCGGAAATAGATGCCCTGCTCAAGCAGTTGGCTTCTCTGGAAGCCGAAGTCGCCTGTCTTCAGGCGGACATTGCGCACTTGCGAATCGAGAATGCCCGCCTGCAGACGGAGAACGCCCGTTTGCAGGCCGAAAATGCCGAGTTGCGGCGGCGCCTGGGGCTGAACAGCGGGAATAGCCACAAGCCGCCGAGCAGCGATGGATATCGGAAGAAGCGGGTGCAGCCGGCGCTGCCCAAGGGGGAGAAACGAGCGTCGGGCGGGCAGCCGGGGCACAAGGGCAGAACACTGCGGCAGGTTGAGAAGCCCGACCGGGTGCGCGTGCATCTGCCAGAGCATTGTGCGGTTTGTGGGCGGGAGATTGCAGCGGAAGAGCCGCATGAGGTGGTAAGCCGACGACAGGTGTTTGACGTACCAGAGCCCAAGTTGGAAGTGACCGAGCATCGGCTGGGGCAGATCGAATGCTGCGGGCAAAAGCAGCAGGGGGAATATCCTGGAGATGTTCGCAGCAATGTCCAATACGGGCCTGGCGTGCAGGCATTGGTGGTCAAGCTCTCGGTTGATCACAAGATGCCGTTGGAGCAAATCGGCTGCCTGTTCAGCGACTTGTACGGGTACGAATTGAACAGCGAAACGGTGGAGAGGGCGCTGGAAGAGGGGTACGAATTGGCGGCGCCACTGGAAGCAGAGACGAAGGAGCAGTTGACGCAGGCCGAAGTTGACCATTTCGACGAGACCGGCTTGCGGGTTAGAGGGAGATTGCAGTGGCTGCACACGGCGAGCAACGCCCTGTACACGCATCTGTTTGTGCATGAGAAGCGTGGCGAAGAGGCATTGCGCAGCGAGTCTTCGATTTTGCCCGAGTTCACGGGTTGGGCGATTCACGACCACATGGCGGCGTACTACAAGTTCACGCAGGCGAAACACGGAGCATGCAACGCGCACATCCTGCGCGAACTGTGTGGCCTGATGGAAGATGGTTCGGCGTGGGCCAGCGCGATGCACGCCTTTCTGTTGGAGCTCTACCGTCAGGCTCTCCCCTTGCAAGGGAAAGCTGCTCGACGAGCCCAGCAACAGTATCGCCAGATCCTGAGCCAGGCGGAACTGGAAGAACCGCCGCCCGAACCCAAGGTGGGCAGAGGCCGCCCGAAGAGCACGCCGGGACGCAATCTGCTTCGTCGTATGACGGAGCACGAGGACGCGATTCTGGCCTTTGCGTTGGTGGAGGGCGTGCCGTTCACCAACAACCAGGCCGAACGAGACTTGCGCCCGGCCAAAGTCAAGCAGAAAGTGAGCGGTTGCTTTCGCACCGACCATGGGGCAAGGGTGTATGCCCGCTTGCAAGCGGTGATCTCCACCTGCCGCAAGCAGGATCGCAATGTCTTTGTGACGCTGCGCAACCTCTTCGCCCATCAGCCTGTCTCCCTAATCGCAGGAGGGTAGGTAGTTACTCCTACAGGCTGTTGTGGTTCCATCAGTTCAGGGAGGTTGAGATGGCGGGTGAAAAACAGGCTTTGCAAGAGCAAAAGGCTTTGGTGCCGGTGCATGTCGGCGATGAACGGCTGAATTTCTTGCAGCAGTTCTTCTACGATGTGGAGCTGGCGTGGCGCTTGTTCTGGGATAAGCGCGTTTCGTTTCTTTACAAGTTGATTCCCCTGGCATGGCTGGCTTACATGATTTCGCCGTTGGATCTTTCCCCGGATATAGCGCCGGTTATCGGACAACTGGACGATATTAGCCTGTTCGTGCTGGCGGTCAAGCTTTTCATCTCCCTTGCGCCGCGCAACGTGGTGGATGAGTACTTGCAGCGCATGGGGCTGCTGCGCCCGGCTCAAGAGCAGGAGGACATTATCCTGGAGGGCGAGGTGCGCGAAATCACGCCGCAAGCGCCGGAAGCGGAGGACGAAAGCGAAGCTGACCGGAATCCCTAAACCGGGACATAGGGTGGGTTGCGCGAGACAGGTTCAGGTGGGTAACCTTTACCCTGCATTTTTGCGCGGGGGCATGATGTCATCACATGAGGAGGAGGTCAACTTTGAAGCCGTTAGTCGAATCTGTTCCCAATTTTAGTGAAGGGCGACGCGCTGAGGTCATTGAGGCCATCGTGGCCGAGATGCGCGCTGTGCCGGGCGTGAAGGTGCTGGATGTCGAATCCGATCCCGACCACAACCGTTCGGTGGTCACCATCGTGGGCGCGCCAGCGGCGGTGCTGGAAGCGGATTTCCGCGCCATAGCCAAAGCGCAGGCGCTGATTGATATGGACGCGCATCGCGGCGCGCACCCGCGCATCGGGGCGACGGATGTGGTGCCCTTCGTTCCCATCAGTGGCGTGACGATGGAGGAATGCGTGGAGTTGGCGCGCAGCCTGGGCAAGCGCGTGGGCGATGAACTCGGCATCCCGGTCTACCTTTACGAGGCCGCGGCGACCCGTCCCGACCGCGTTAATCTGGAGAACATCCGCCGGGGCCAATATGAGGGTTTGAAGCAGGAAATTGAGACGAATCCCGACCGCGTGCCGGACTTTGGTCCGGCGAAGCTCGGCAAGGCGGGCGCGACGGTCATCGGCGCCCGTCCCTTCCTGGTGGCTTTTAACGCTTATCTCAACACGGCTGATGTGGACAAGGCCAACAAGATTGCGCGTGCGCTGCGTCACTCCAACGGCGGCTTCCGTTACGTCAAGGCGATGGGGGTGCTGGTGGCGGGGCAGGCGCAGGTCTCCATCAACATGACCGATTTTACGCAGACGCCGCTGTATCGCGTGTTGGAGACGCTGCGGCGCGAGGCGGCGCGCTACGGTTTGAGCGTCACCCACACGGAAATTGTGGGCCTGGTGCCGGAAGCGGCCCTCATCGAGGCGGCGCAGTGGTACATGCAGCTCGACCTGTTCAGCCCCGATCAAATCCTGGAGCACAAGCTCTACAGTCTGGACGAGAGCGCGCCCTCAGGCTTTGTGGAAGCGGTGGCGTCGGATAGCCCGGCGCCGGGCGGCGGCGCGGTGGCGGCGCTGGCCGGCGCGCTTGCCGCGGCCCTGGCTGTGATGGTGGCGCGGCTCACGGTGGGCAAGCGCAAGTACGCCGATGTGAGCGAGGAAATGGCGCAGCTCGTTGTGTTGGGGGAGCAGCTCCGTACTTCCCTGCTGGCGCGCATGGAGGAGGACACGCAGGCCTTCAACAAAGTGATGGCGGCCTACAAGCTGCCAAAGGCCACGCCGGAAGAGCAGGCCGCACGGCAAGCCGCGGTGCAGGAAGCGCTCGTCGCCGCCTCTCAGGTGCCGCTGCGCACGGCGCAGGATGCGCTTTCCGCGCTGGAGCTGGCCCTCATCGTGGCGCGTAAGGGCAACACCAACGCCATCAGCGATGCGGGCACGGCGGCGTGGATGGCGATGGCGGCCATTCAAGGCGCGGTGATGAATGTGCGCATCAATGCCGGCTCGGTGGAGGATGTGGCGCAGAGGCAAAGCTGGCTTGGCGAATGTCAGCGCATCCTCACGCGCGCCGAGTCGCTGTTGGCGCAGGTGCGCGAAGCCGTCGAGCAACGCGGCGGATTGGCGTAATGGAGGGCGGGGGCCTGCCGGAAAGCAGGCCCCCGCGTTTTATGGGCGGCGGTTGCTGTGTTGACCCATGGGGGAATTAAAAAAGCCGGAGGATGCTCTCCCCCGGCTCTGGTGGGCGGTATAGGACTTGAACCTATGGCCTCCGCGATGTCAACGCGGCGCTCTGGCCACCTGAGCTAACCGCCCACGCGAGCGAGATTATAGCACAGACGCAGATTTTGGCAAACCGGGCTGGTTGGGGGGTGGGCGACGGCAGGGTGGGGGGGCGACGGCAGGGTGGGGGTGGGCACGGCATGGGTGGGATGGGCGACGGCATGGGTGGGGTGGGCGACGGCATGGGTGGGGTGGGCGACGGCAGGGTGGGCGACGGCATTGCCGTCGCCCACCCCCCTTGTCTTTGCTCACCCATGGGGGGGTGTCTGCCCACGTGTGTATCACTATCGCCCACCCCCTTGTCTTTGCTCACCCATGGAGGGTGTCCGCCCACGTGTGTATCGCTATCGCCCACCCATCCATCTCACCCATGGGTGGCCCACCTCCTGCCCTCACTAAAATAGAAGCTCCCGCGATGCGCTACGGCTCCAGCGTGACGGACGCGGGCAAGCCGGGGCGGAGGCGCCCATCCGCGTTGGGAATGCGGATGCGCACGGCGAACACCAGGCGCGCGCGTTCATCCGCCGTCTGCACGCTGCGCGGGGTGAACTCCGCCTCGGTAGCGACATGATCCACCGTCCCCGCGAAGACCTGATCCGGGTAAGCATCCACCTGCACGCGCGCAGCTTGTCCGATGCGCACCTCCGCGATGCGGTTGGCGGGCACATAAAGGGTCAGGTAGATGGGATCGAGATCCACCAGGGTGAGCAGTGGCAAGCCCTGCGGGGCCATTTCGCCCAGGTGGTAGCTGCACACGCCGACCTGTCCCGCGATAGGTGCGGTGATGGTGAGCATATCCAGTTGGATGAGGGCCAGCGTCCGCGTGGCGAGCGCTCGCGTCACCTGCGCCTGAGCGATGAGCAGCTCTTCGGGACGTGGTCCGCGCTCCAGCGCGGCCAGATCCGCCTGCGCCTTCTGCACGGCTGCCAGGCTCGCGCTGTAAGCGCTCTGTGCCGCGATGAGGCTGATTTGCGCCTGCACGGGGTCGTTGCGCAGGGCGTAATAGCCGCGGTAGGTTGCCCGCGCCGCGCTGAGTTGCGCCTGCTTCTGCTCGATGGTGGCCTGCGCGGCCTTAAGCTGCAGCTCCCACGCTTCACGCTCCTTCTCATCCATATCGGGGCGGGCTTCCAGCGCGTCCTGATAGCGGATTTCCAGCTCGTGCAGGTCGGCCTGTGCCATAGCGACCTCCTGCTCGGCCAGCCGCATTTGCATGCGCGCCTGCGCTAACTGCACGTTCAGCTCCGTGGGGCGGCTGATGGCGTCCTGCGCGGCGAGGTAGCTCACGTAAGCACTTTCCGCCTGTGCCTGCGTCACGCTGAGGAGGGCCTGCGCCGCCAGGCGTTGTTGCGGGCGCGTTCCGGCCTGGAGGATGGCGAGCGCGGCCTCCGCCATGCTGAGCGCGGCCTCGGCCTGCGCGAGTTGGGCGCGCGCCGTGCTATCATCCAGGCGCAGCAGCACCTGCCCGACGGTTACCACATCCCCTTCCCGCACCGGCAGGTCCACAATCCGCCCGCCAAGTTCGGAAGCGATGACCACTTCGCGCCCTTCCAGCGTCCCCGTGCCGGTGATGGGTTCAGGCGTTGGCGTGCCGCGCAGGGGGGAGCTGCCGCGAAACGTGACGAGCAAAAGTACCAGGCTCAGGGCGACAGGCCAGAGCAGGCGCCATCCATAGCGTTTGAAGGGTGTGATAGGGTCCATACGTTAGCGCTTGTAGGTGCCCATCAGTTCGGCCTGCGCCAGGATATGCCCCTCCATGGCCTTGAGGAGCTGCTCTTTCGTCGCGCCGGGCGCGAGATCGAGCACCGTATCCAGAGCGTAGAGCTTGAAGAAGTAGCGGTGGGTGCCGCGCGGCGGGCAGGGTCCGCCATAGCCCGGTTTGCCCCAACTGTTTTTGCCGTGACGACTGCCATCCGGCAGGGTGGCCGCGTTGCTGATGCCAGCAGGCAGGGCGCGCGTCGTGGCCGGGATGGCGTAGAGCACCCAATGGACCCAGGTGCCCATCGGCGCATCGGGATCGTCCATGATGAGCGCGAAACTCTGCGTGCCCGCGGGCGGATCCGTCCATTTCAAGGGCACAGATTGATCCGCGCCATCACAGGTGTATGGCCTGGGGATGGGGTCCCCATGCTTGAAAGCATCACTCAACAGTTGCATGGCTTCACCTCCTTCTGAGGGTTGAACATCGGGGGCGGGCAGGGTGGCGGTTGCGGGCTTGTGGGCGCATCCCGCACCCAGCACGCCGACAAGCAAGATGAGAATCCACACTCGCATGGACATGGCACTCCTTTGGTTGCTGTGTCTGTGAATCGTATTACAATGTGAGGTGCAAGGTTAGAACGCGCTTGGTCATGAACCAACCCATGCGTGTCGCCGTGTTGCGAAAGGAGGGCCTGATGGAAAAACGCTTCACCGCTTTACGCATTGTCGCCGTGTTGTTTCGCATTGCCGCCTGGGTAACGCTGGTAACCGGTGTCCTGAGCGGGGTGGGCATTCTTATCGGTGCGTTGCTCGATAGCCTTGATACCCTCACCGACTTCGGTTTACCTGCGCTGACCCCTTTGGGGGGCGTTGTCGGCTTCCTGGCCTTGCTGATCGTGGCTCTGATTCAATTCGCCCTGCTCCACGCCACCGCTGATTTTTTCAATCTCTTCATAGCGCTGGAAGAGAACACGCGCGCTATCCGGCAATGTCAGGAACGGCAGGGGATGGCGGGCACGCAGCCCGTTGCCTACCCGTCTATGGGCACGCCCTACACACCGCCGCCCTATTCTTACCCCGCACCGACGCAACCCACGCCGCCTCCTCCTGCTCCTGTGCCGCCTGAGTTTCCTCAGCCGCGCTGAAGCGCATCCATGGCGGGCCGCAACAGCGACCCGCTTTTTTATTGTAGCACAGAAAACAAGGTGTGAGGCACAGGTTTCAAAAAAATTCAGGGTGTGGAGCTACTCAGTCTGCCTGGAATAGCACATGCAGGCGGGGAGGGAGGGGAAGGCCTTGCTTTCGCCCACCCCTGAAGTGCCGTCCCGCGCGGAGCTGACACATGGCTCTGGAGATGGGGCATCAGGCCGGAGCAGGCATAAGAGCCGGCCCTGTCCAGGCAGGGACAGGGCCGGTTGTGCGTAAGCTGCCTTAGAACCCCGTCGTTCCGGTGAAGCGAAAGGCGGGGAGGCTGAGCGCCGGCGCGCGATTGATAGCGGCGTAGCCGCGCTCGCGCTGCGCGGTGTTGCCCACGGCTATCACCTCCTTCAGCGCTTCGACGTAGCTCTGGGTGAAGCGCAGGTTTTGCACCGGATAGGCGATTTCGCCGTTCTCGATCCAGAACGTGCCATCGCGCGTGAGGCCCGTCACCACCATTTCGCGCGGATGGACGACGCGCGTGTAGTTGAAGCGCGTGATGTACAGGCCGCGCTCCATGCCGCGAATCATCTCCTCGATGGGCGTTTCACCGGGGAGGAGGGTGAGGTGAAGCGGTACGGGGCCGAAGCCGCCCATCGCCTGTGCTGGCGCAAAGGGATTGAAGGCGGGCAGCGCGTGGCCGGTAGCCGCGTGACCGGTTTTGTGCGCCCAGAGCCGGTCGTAAACGGCTTCGCCCACCACGCCGCGCTCCACAATGATGACGCGCTGTCGCGGCATGCCCTCAAAATCGAAGGGGAGCGGCCACAGCTCCGGGTCGAGCGGGTCATCCAGGATGGTGATTTTGTCCGAAAGCAGCGCCTGCCCCTGGCGTCCGCTCATCCAGGACTGGCCTTCGTGGACGCTTTGCGCGCTGGCCGCCCCACCCAGGAAGCTGAGCAGGTCCTGCGCGGCGTAGGTATCGAGCACGACCGGATAGACGCCCGGTTCCAGCGGACGGGGGTTCTGGGCGCGCAGCGCCTTATCCACGGCTTCCCGTCCGCGCGCGGCCACATCTATCGCGTCCATGTGCCAGGCGGCATCGGAAGCGTAGCCGGAGCCGGTAGCCGTCATGGCGACGATGGTCAGGTCGCTGAGAGTGGTGGGCAGGTAGGCGCTGTGGCCGAGGCTGGTGGCAAAGCCCCACTCGTAACGTCCGGTCATGAACGCGCCGGAGGCGGTGACGTTGTGCGCTGAAGCGTAGCGTAACACTTCCCCCACCGCCTGCGCGCGCTGCAGCGGGCTGGCGTTAGCAGTGGCCTCGTCGTAGGCGACGGGCACGCTGGTCGGTAGTGGCGTCGGCGGGGTAAAGCCGGGGAAGTCGGGATTTTCCGGCTGCAGGCGCGCGAGCGCCTCGGCCTGCTCCAGGGCGGCGCGGATGCCGTCGTCGTCAAGACGGTTGGTGGAGACGGCGGCGACGCGCTTGCCCAGGGCCACGCGCAGCACTAAGGCGTGATGGGTTTCCGCCACGTGTTGGTGGATTTCGTTGTTGGCAAAGCGGGTCAGGCCTTCCTCAAAACCCACGAACAGCGCCTCGGTCTGTTCGGCGGGGGACAGGTGAAACACGCGCTCCAAAAGTTTGTTGACTGCAGCTTCTCCTAACATGCCACTCCTTTCGTCTACGTGGGCGCGGATAGCAGTTCGCCCAGAATGAGATCCTCGTTTTCCAGCTTGAGCAACCGCACCGGCGTGATGCGGTTGTAGAGATGGTGGTCGCTTTCAACGCTCACGGCCAGGTAGGTGTCCGTCCATCCATGCCAGGTGGTGCCTTCGCGTTGTTCCCACAGGACGGGACGCACGCTGCCGAGCTGACGTTCCGCGTAGGCGCGGCTCAGTTTCTCGCCCAGGGCGCGCATCTGTGCGGCGCGCGCTTCACGCACGGGATGGGGCACCCGGTCCGGTAAGCGCGTTGCGGGCGTGCCGGGGCGCTCAGAATACGGAAAGACGTGCAGTCGGCTGAAGCCCTGCGCCTCGATGAAGGCCAGGCTTTGCGCGAACTCGGCTTCGCTTTCGCCCGGAAAGCCCACCATCACGTCGGTGGTGAAGGCCATCTCCGGCGCGATGGCGCGCGCGCTTTGCATCAGGGCGGCGAAGCGCGCCGTGGTGATGCGTCGTCCCATGCGCTTGAGGACGCTATCGGCCCCGGATTGGAGCGGGAGGTGGAGCTGACGACACAGGCGCGGGTTCTCCCACAGGCGCAGGAGGGCCTCGTCCACGTCCCAGGGTTCAACGGAAGAGAGCCGCAACCGCGGAATATCGGTATCGCGCAGCAGGGCTTCCAGCAGGTCGCGCAGGGTGAGACCCAGGTCGCGGCCATAATCCCCCAAACAGACGCCGGTAAGCACGATTTCTTGCGCGCCGTGGGCCACCCGTGCTTGCGCCTCGCGCACCACCTCGGCGAGGGGCTTGCTGCGCGCCGGTCCCCGCAGGATGCGCGTGATGCAGTAGGTGCAATGCTGGTCGCAGCCGTCCTGCACGCCGAGGAAGGCGCGGGTGTGGCCCCAGCGCCCCGGTTCCCAGGGGAGCGGCGCAGCGTCCCGCCCCAGGATGCGTTCGACGGTGCGCGCCTTGTCGGCGTTGGGAATGATCCAATCTATGGCCGGGCCTTGCGCAACGGCGGTGGTATCCGAGGCCCAGCAGCCTATCGCCGCAATGCGCGCCTGTGGATTGAGCCGTCGCAGGGTGTTGAGGCGGTGCCGGGTCTTGCGCGCTGCGGTGGCCGTGACGGCACAGGTGTTCACGACAATCAAACTGGCGCTGCGGACGTCATCAACCATAAGACACCCCGCACCGGCAAACGCGCGGGCAAGGTCCTCGCTTTCGGCGGTGTTGAGCCGGCAGCCTAAGGTTTCGATGTAAACGCGCGTTTCCACTTATTTCAGCGGTTCCACCTTGAGGTTGTCGAACTGCATGACGACTTCGCCTTCGCTGAAGGCGCCGGCGTAGAGGCCGAGCGCTCCGTTTTTCAGGGTGGTGTCGGTGATTTGGGCAACCTGTTGTCCGTTGATGCGGAAGGTCAAGGTGCTGCCGTTGGCTTCCACTTCGAGCACGTTGGTGATGCCGTCGCCCTGTTGAATGGCGTCGCTGGGCGTCCAATCCGGGCCGAGCAGGGTCCACCCGCCATCCTGATAGAGGGCTACCCGCACGTAGCCATCACTGCTGGCGGAGAAGGCGTAGAAGCGTTTATCGCCATCCATGCGCACCAGCAGGCCGAATTCGTTGTCGAGCGGGCCGCTGACGTGGATGGCTTCGACGCTGGCGCGGAAGTTGGAGAAGGTGCGTTCGGTGGTCGAGGTCCAGGCGATGACTTCCGGGTCGTGGATGGTGATACGCAATGCCCCGTCGGCGATGGCGACATCGGCGGCAGCGTCCGAGCTGATGACCCAGGCGTCAGCATTGTCGAAGGATTCTTCCCAGGCTTTGTTGTGCAGGCTGTCGCAGGCGCTCAGGCTCAGGGTTAAAAGGGCGCAGAGCAAAAGGATGCGTGGGATGGTTTTCATGGCAGGGTTACCTCCAGGTCGTCAAACCAGATGATGGCCGGACGGGTGTCGCGGCCTTTGCTGCCAGCGAGGCCGATTTGTCCGCGGCGCAGGGTGGCATCCTCGACGGTGGCGATGGGAACGTCGTTGACGAGCAGGCTGAGTTGGGTGCCTTCGCAACGCGCTTCGAGGGTGTTGGCGCTGCCGTCGGTGCGGATGGCGGTATGGCGGGCCATGGACGGACCGGTGAGCGGGGTGAGGGTGCCATCGGCGTTGTGCAGGTAGATGCCGTAAAACCCGTCCGCGCTGATGGCGAAATAGTAGAAGCGGTCCTTGTTAGCGCGGCAGATGAGGCCATAGGTGTTGTCGCGCGTTTCTTCCGAAAAGGCGGTGACGCGCGCGTACACGTCCTTGTAGCTCTTGCCGGCGCTGGTCCAGACGAGCCAATCCGCCGTGTCTATGCGCAGGTAGTATTTGCCCTGTTGATACCCGCGCGTGAAGTCATCCGTAGCCCCCACGCTCCAACCGCTGGTGGGGTCGGAAAAATCATCGCGCAGGGGTTGGGCTGTGCGACCACATGCGCTTAAAAGTAGCGCTGCTACCAGCAGCGCAAACAGTAGTTTTCTGGTCATGTTGCCTCCCGGAGGAGATGTGGTATGGGAGATTATACCCCAGGCTTGTCGGCTGCCAAGTCAAGCGCAAGCGGGTGTCCCGTATGGGGATAGGCGAAGAGAGGGCAGGCCTTCACCATTTCAGGGGTCTGATTGTCATTTTATGAATTGGGGGTATTCTTTAGGAAAGCTAAGAGAGCTAAACGCCGGGTCCCTTCCACGGGGACGGTTATCAGGCGGAGCGCCTTTCAGGTGTGGTTTCAACCGCCTGCCCTGGAGCAGGTGGGCTATGATGTAAACTTGCGATTGAGTGATCTATTCGAGGAGGGCTTTCATGGTTTTTCCGGAGCAGTTTTTGTGGGGCGCAGCGACGGCTGCATATCAGGTAGAAGGCGCCTGGAACGAGGATGGCCGCGGGCTTTCCGTTTGGGATGTGTTCTGCCGCCGTCCGGGGGCGACTTACGAGGGGCATTCGGGTGATGTGGCGTGCGACCACTATCACCGCTACCGCGAGGACGTGGCGCTGATGCGCGAAATCGGCTTGAAGGGGTACCGCTTCTCCATCGCCTGGCCGCGCATCTTGCCGGAAGGCACGGGAAAGGTGAATCCGGCGGGATTGGGGTTCTATGACCGCCTGGTGGATGCGCTGCTGGAGGCGGGGATTCAGCCCTGGGCCACGCTGTACCACTGGGATTTGCCTTACGCGCTTTACCTGCGCGGCGGGTGGTTGAATCCCGACATCCCAGAGTACTTCGCCGAGTACACGCGCGTGGTGGTGGAGGCTTTGGGTGACCGCGTGCGGCATTGGATGACGGTCAACGAGCCGCAGGTTTTTGTCGGGGCGGGGCTACAGGAAGGTCATCACGCGCCTGGGATGAAGCTGCCTTTCCCGGAGGTGTTGCTGGCGGCGCATCACGTGCTGCTGGCGCACGGGCGCGCGGTGCAGACGCTGCGCGCTTACAGTCCACAGCCGTGTGAGATTGGGGCGGCGCCGGTGGGCATCACCTTTATTCCGGATAGCGAGACGCCGGAGGATATCGAGGCGGCGCGCGCCGTCATGTTCTCGGTGCAGCCCGGCCACGTGTGGAACAATACCTGGTGGACCGATCCCATGCTTTGGGGTCGCTATCCCGAAGATGGTTTGAAGGCGTATGGCACAGCCGTCCCCGCTTTCACCGACAAGGATATGGAGATCATCGCGCAGCCGTTGGACTTCTACGGGGCGAACATCTATCATGCCATGCGGGTGCGCGCCGGCGCGGATGGCCGTCCAGAAGTGTTGCTGCATCCACAGCACACGCCGCACACGATGATGCACTGGAAGGTGGTGGAGACGTGTCTGTACTGGGGCACGCGCTTCTTGTACGAACGCTATCATAAGCCGATTGTGATCACGGAAAATGGCCTTTCCAACATGGATTGGGTGGCCTTAGATGGCAAAGTCCACGATCCGCAGCGCATAGATTATGTGGCGCGTCACCTGCGCCATTTGCTGCGTGCCATCGAGGAAGGCGTGCCGGTGCAGGGGTATTTCCACTGGTCGCTGATGGATAATTTCGAGTGGCAGGAAGGGTATCGGCAGCGCTTCGGCCTGGTGTATGTGGATTATGCGACGCAGCAGCGCATCCTCAAGGATTCGGC
>DAOUBT010000046.1:0-20707 GCA_034432595.1 Anaerolineae bacterium
AACTCGAGTTTAGACAAAATTCGGGGCGGTTCTGCCCTTGAACAAAACCGCACTCTGTAGATACTTGAGGTTGTGAACACTCAAGAGCTTACCAGAGAGAACATTAATAAATTAATCGCATTTCGTCAAGCCGTGTATGAGCACGTCTTTACGGCACGCCGCGACGCTCTGTTCGAGGCACTGGATGCGCTCCTGTCTGTGGGCAGTGTGTCTTCCTTCGCCATGCTCAGCCAAAGCGAACGTTTTCAGCGCCGCTGGCCGAGCCTGTATGCTGCTGTGGAAGATGGCCAGATTGACCGAGCAGCCTTGCCCGCCTTGTTGGTGAGCCAGTTGCCTCGGCAAGGCATCTGCGTCTTCCCGCTGGATAGCTCCTGCTGGCCACGTCCACGCGGTCGGGTGTTGGCAGACCTGCAGTACGTCTATCAGGCCTCCAGTGACGTTAACGGCGGCACGGTGACGGTGGGTTACCCCTATTCATTGCTCGAGTGGTGCGCCGAACCTCACTCCAGTTGGTCGCTGCCACTGGACGTGCGGCGCATTCCCAGCCAGGAGACAGCCCAGGCTGTCGGCGCAGAACAAATCCAGGCCCTGGCCCGCTTGCGGAACGATTGTCCAAAAGCGCTGGACATTGCTGTGGTCGACGGCAAATACGGCAACGCCAGCTTTCTACAGCAGGTGCAAGGCTTGCGCGTCGGCATCGTGGCCCGTTTGCGGCGCGATCGGGTGCTGTACCGTCCCGCGCCGCCCGTCTCGACGCCCCGGCGCGGGCGTCCACGCAAGCACGGCGCTCGTTTCGCCTTCAAAGACCCTGCCAGCTGGGGCCCGCCCGATGAAGTCATCGAATTCGAGGACGAACAGTATGGGCAGGTATGCCTGGAGCGTTGGAATGGCTTGCACGAACGCAAAGCACCCGCTCTGGTCTACGATGTTGTGCGCGCCAGCGTGCATCGAGAACGCCCCAAACCTCCCGCAGCTTTCTGGTTTGCCTGGCTGTCGCCAACGACCATCCCACCCGGCATCGCGGTCACTGCCCACACGATCTGGAGCGCCTATGTCCAGCGCTGGCCGGTCGAGCCGGGCGTGCGTTTCCGCAAAGAGCACCTGGGCTGGACCTTACCCCGCTTTCAGCGTGCCGAAACAGGCGATACCTGGTCATGGCTGGTGGCTCTGGCTCACTGGATGCTTTTCCTGGCCCGCCCCATTGTCGCGGACACCCCCTTGCCCTGGCAAAAGCCACAGCAACGCCTGACCCCCCAGCGGGTGCGGCAGAGCCTGAAACCGATTTTCGTGCTGATCGGCTCACCGGTTCGAGAACCCAAGCCGCGCGGAAAACCTCCCGGCTGGCCCAAAGGCAAGCGCCGAACGCCCAAAGAACGCCACAAAGTGGTCAAAAAGGGCGTCGCAACGGCGCAAACCGCTTGATACGCGATTGGTAAAGTGCTGTTTTTCACCCTGACGAACCGTCAGGGCGAGACCGTTTGTCTAAACTCGAGTGGATAAGGTATCCGATGATTTCAACACCCTGACCCCACCTGAATGCTCTATGGCATCGTAACCCGGCAGGCTGAGCCGTTACCCTGATTTTGCAAGATGAGGACACATACCATCCGGGGATGACCTTTCGGGCCGGATTGGGGATGTTTCTAGCCTGATTTCAACCCAGGCCAGGTGGACGCAGGCGTTGCCATCGCCCAGCGCAAACCGCACATTCATGCCTCATCCAGCCACGCCAGCAACACCACGTGCCACGCGCCGGCAATGGGCTGCGCCAACAGGATGGCGCGGCGCGGCGTCCCATCCCAGACGGTGGCCTCCACCACGTAACTTTCTGGGGCGGAGCGCATCAGCGCGTAAGGGGTGTAGCCCGCATCCAGGCAAGCCTGCGCGATGGCGCGCGCATCCGCCGCCAGACCTGTGGCAGGAAAGCCTTCCCGTAAAACAGCCTGTACCTCCGCCGTGAGCGCCCCGGCGCGTTCAAGATGGCCGCTCTCATAGGCGCGCATGGCCTGCACCAGGAGCAATTCCAGGGCCACCGCATCCGCGTCGCGCGGTGCCCGCACAAAATCCGCCGTGATGCCGTGAGTTTCGCCCCAGGCCGGATCGTACAACACGCCGCTCAAATAATAGGCGACGGGATCGTAAGCGGCCTGATAGGCGCGCATGGTGTCCACCAGGGCGGTCAGCGCGCGCAGCGCTTCATCCGCGCGCGGCGTAGGGGCATCGCGCTCCGCCCAGGCCCACCAGGCGCGCTCGAAAGAGTCCACATCCGCGTAGCCCAGGGCCGGCAAGGCGCGCGTGAGCCGCGCCAGCTCGTCCTCATCCTCCCTTTCCGCGGCGGAGGCGCTGCAGAGGGTGCGCAGGCCCTCGCGCCCGTGGGCCGCTTCCACAAACGCCACCAGAGACGCGGCTTCCAGATAGCCGATTTCGTGCTGATGGGTGTAGAAGTTGCGCACCAGCTTCGTCAGGGGAATCGCCAACCCCGCCGCGCGGAGGGTGCTCAGATGAAAGGTCGGCGGCTCCGGGCGGTAGTGGCCGCCGGAAAGGTACACGGCCAGCCCCTCGCGCACCAGCGTGAGCGCGCCATCGCAGCCCAGGGCGCTATCCATGCGGTGTACCAGCTCGTGACGCAACACCAGATCGAGCCGCGTCGGGGCATAGTTGCGGTCGGTGTAGGTGATGGCGATCCAATCCGAGGTGGCGTATCCGCCCTGACCGTAAACGCGGTCGAGCAGGTAGATGTCCACCGGCGCGTTCAAGTCGCTTTGCAGGGCCTCCTTGATGGCAGCGTAAGCATCCGTGGCCTGCTGTTGCAGGGCAGTCAGGTCGCGGGCCGCGGCGCTGCCGGCGATGTAGTGCAGGCGCACACCGGGCAGTTCGGACACCACCCAACGCGCCTGCTGTTCGTAAAGCGGACGGGTTTCCGATGCTGCCAACGTCACCGTGGTCGTGAGGGCGGAGGGCAGCGTTCCGGTCACGTCGGGCGCCCAGTCCAGCGTCACCGTCACGGGGACCCGTCCCACAAAACCGGCCGTATCCCACGCCCAGACCCAACGCACACTTTGCGCCCCGTCCAGCGTCCAGGAAGCCGGGTTGGCGCTCAGGGCCGCGTCGGGCAGGTGCAGGGTGGCGGTCAGGGGAAGGGGGCCGTCGGTCGGGAAGAGCACATCGAAGGTGAGCACGTCCCCGCTGATGGCGGGGGAAGGGAAGAAGCGCACGCGCGCCGTGAAGCTTTCCGCCGTCTGCGGCGTGGCGGTGACGGTAGCGGTGGGAGTAACGCCCGGCGTGGGGGACTCCGTGGGCGCAGGCAACAGCGTCTGACAGGCAAGCGCCAGCGCCGCCAGCAGCAAGGGAACAAAAAAACGGCGGGATGTCATCGAAAAAGCTCCTTACCATTTGCCATTCTGTGCAGGACAGAGTATAACACACTCTACACCCTATCGTGAAAAGAGAAAAGCAATGGACATTCGAGCCTTACAAGGCACATCCGATCCGCTGCTGCCAGCGTGGTTCATGGTGTACGAGCTGAGTTTCCGGCAAGAGGTGCGCGGGCTGGCGGGGTTTCTGTTGGGCCTGTTGCGCGATGCGTCGCCGCAGCATACCTTCCTGGCCGCCGTGGAAGCGCAAGAGCTGACGGGCATCGCGCTGTATCAGGAGCCGCCCGCGCTACCCGTGGGGTATTTGTGGTACCTTGCCATCGCGCCCACGCAGCGCGGACAGGGGCGCGGCGCTCAGCTCTACCATGCGGTGCTTGAGCGGTTGCGTCCCGGCACGGAGGCGCTGTTCTTCGAGGTGGAGCTGCCGGAACGCCAGCCGGATGCCGCAACGCGCGCGCTGGCCGAGCGGCGCATCCACTTCTACCAGCGGCTTGGCGCCCTGCCCCTACCCCATGCGCGCGTGTGGGAGCAGACGGCGCCCCATTTTCCGCCGGAGCCGTTCATGCTCTTCGCCCATCCCCTGCTGACGCGGGACGGGCAGCGCCTGATGACGCTTGCCGCAGCGCTCTACGGAGAGCGCCTGCAACTTCTCAATGCCGACCTGAAAGGAGCTTCGTATGGATAAGGGAATCCGCATTTTTGTTCTGCTCAGTATGCTTGCCCTGATCATCGCCACAGGGTGGTTGATTTATCGCCTGCTCACGCCCGGCAAGGATAACTCCCTTATCACCCTGCCCACCCTGCCGCCGCCCACCCCGACCATCTACGCCAGCTCGGCCACGGTCGTCGAGCGCGTGCAGAAGTTAAGCCGCCTGGAGACGGCTTCGTACCACATCGAAAAGGTGATTACGGCCGAATCGGGACAGGGACCGCTGGGCTTTCTTTTCGGCGACAAGTTGTTGCTGGTGGCTTACGGGGAAGTGATTGCCGGCGTGGATCTGAGCCACATCAGCCCGAAAGATGTGCAGGTGACGGAGGATGGCACGGTGTACATACTCATGCCGCCACCGGAGATTTTCGTGGCGACGCTGGATAACAGCCGCACCTACGTGTACGACCGGCGCACCGGTGTAGTGGGCATGAATCCGCAGTTGGAGACGGCGGCGCGGCAGGAAGCGGAAAAGATGATTTTGCAGGCGGCCCTGGAAGATGGCATCCTGGAAAAGGCGGAGGAAAACGCGCGCGAGGTGCTGCGCGCGTTGATGTGGAGCATGAAGTTCGAGCACATTATCTTTGTGAGCACGCGGGAGGAGCTGCCCACGTCCACGCCCATGCCCACGCCCGTGCTCACCGCCACGGTCAGGCCCTGAGTCAAAGCTGCGTGCGCGTCGTCAGGTCGGTGTAGAGCCGTTCGCTCAGGTGAGCCTCGTCTTCAAGATGATAGGAGATAGCCTGCACCGGGCAATGCGTCAGACACTGGCCGCATCCCTTGCACGCCTCGCCGATGACGGCGCGCCCGTTTTCAAGGTGAATAGCGCCCACCGGACAGAGGCGCGCGCATAAACCGCAGCCGCGACAGGCATCGCTCACCGTGAGGCTCAACCCTGGCAGGCGTGTAACCGCATCCCAAAAACGCTGCGGCCCAAGGCGCAGGGATTGGAACACGGCGCAGCAGCATTCGCAGCAAAAGCACAGGGCTACCATGCTGCGGTAAGGGACGCCGAGCACCAGGGCGTCGAAGGCTTGATGGGCCACCAGCGGCAGCAGGCCCAGGTCGAGGGCGCGCGCCACGTGTGCTAAGGCCTCGTCCACACTGACCTGACGGCCCAGCGCGGGCGGGATCTGTGCCGCGCCCGGCCCCAGGAAGAGGCAGCCGAGGTCCTGCGGGTAGGTCTGGCAATGCCAGCCGCTGCGACACAAGCACTGATGCATGATGCAGCGCGCCGTGGCCTTGTGGATAAGCTCCTCTATCAGGGCTTGCGGCAGCGGCGCGCTCTGCGGGACGGTCAGGGGCTGCTGCAGGGGCAGCGTCACCACGTGATTGGCGCGCCGACTCCAGAAGGGCGCGGTGATCCAGGTGAACGGCCACACCCCGCTGAGCCGATTCGCCAGCGGGGTGAGCTTCCAGAGGCGCTGTAAGAGACGATAGATCAGGGTTCCGGTTCTCACGTTAACTACCACAACAGCTTAAAGGAAAGGCTATGATTCAAACTGAAAATCTAACCAAGACGTTTGATGGCGTGACCGCGGTCAAGGACTTGACGCTTGACATTCCCGCCGGGGAGGTCTTCGGCCTGCTCGGCCCGAACGGCGCGGGTAAAACCACCACCGTGCGTATGCTCACGGCTTTGATTGCGCCCAGCGCCGGGCGCGCCGTGGTCAACGGTTACGAGGTCGGGCGCGATAATGAGGCGATCCGCCGCTCTGTGGGCCTGCTCACCGAGACGCCGGGCCTTTACGACCGCCTGAGCGCCTTCAAAAACCTCGCTTTCTTCGCGCGTCTCTACGAGGTGCGCGATGTGCCCGGTCAGGTGGAAAAATACCTGCGCCTGCTCGGCCTGTGGGAACGCCGCCACGACCTGGTGGGCACTTTTTCCAAAGGTATGCGGCAGAAGCTCGCCATCTGCCGCGCGTTGCTGCACGAACCGCCGGTGCTCTTCCTCGATGAACCCACCGCTGGCCTTGACCCTGAAGCGGCGCGCATCGTGCGCGACTTCATCGAAGAAATCAAAACGCACGGACGCACGATCATCCTGTGCACGCACAATCTGGACGAGGCCGACCGTCTCTGTGACCGCATCGGCGTGCTCAAACAGCGCTTGCTCAGCGTGGATACGCCTGCCCGGTTGCGGGAGCAGCTTTACGGGCGCAAAGTGGTGTTCCATCTGCGCGCCGCGACTCCCGCCCTCAGCGCCGTGCTGGAGACGCATCCCAGCGTGCGACAGGTGCAAATCGTCGGGAACAAACTGGTAGCGGATGTGGAGGACCCGGAGACAGCTAACCCCGCGCTCATCCGCGCGCTGGTGCAGGCTGGGGCGGATGTGCTGTTCGTCGGAGAGCTGCGCCCATCCTTAGAGCAGGTGTACTTTTCACTGGTACGCGAGGAGACGGGCGCGGCTTAGAGGGGAACCGCATCGAAGGCTTCAACCGCGCCGGGGAAAGGCGCCAACCCGGCGCGAAACTGTTCCCGCAACTGCCAGCGTTCCTCTTCCGGAATGAAGGCCGCCTCAACGGCGTTGCGCAGGGCCTGATAGAGCATCTCCTGCTCCATGCCGATTTGTTCCACGGCCACAGCGTATTCCTCGCTCAGCGTGGTGTTGCTGATGCTGGGGTCATCCGTGTTGATGGTCACGCGCAGGCCCAGGGCGAACAGGTCAAGCAGGGGGTGCTGATGAAAGCCGGGCACAACGCCGGTGTGCAGATTGCTGGTCGGGCACACCTCCAGGGCCACGCGCCGCTCGCGCGCCAGTTGCACCACCTCGGAGTTCTCCACCGTGCGGATGCCGTGCCCGATGCGCTCCGCGCCGAGCACTTCAATCGCAGCGCGCACGCTCTTCCAGCCCACCGCCTCGCCGGCATGAACGGTGATGTGCAGACCAGCGGCGCGCGCCCGTTCAAAGGGATGGGCGAACTTCTCCGCCGGATAGGTCACCTCATCCCCGGCCAGGTCCACGCCGCGCAGCAACTTCCCGCGGTAGGTGATGGCCAGGTCCACCAGAGATTCCGCTGTCTCCACCGACTCCTCACGTCCGATTTGCAGGATGAGACAGGTGCGCAGGCCCTTTTCCTCCTGCGCCTGCTGTGTCGCCTCCAGCACCCACTCCACCACGTCATCCAGCTTGAAGCCGTGGACGCGTGACTGTGCAATCGGATTGAAGCGGATTTCCAGATAGCGGATGTTGTCATCCGCAGCGTCATAAACCACCTCGCGCGTGATGCGCTGAATCACCTCTTTGGAAGTGTAGAAATAGCGCAACAGGCGGAACTTGGCCAGGAAGTGATGGAAATCTGCCGGATCGTCCACAATTTGCACGTAAGACCGAAAGGCTTCCGGGTCATACGTCGGGAGCTGAATGTTGTACTCACGAGCCACGTCCAGCAGGGTAAACAGGCGCAATGAACCTTCGAGATGCCGGTGCAACTCGATTTTGGGAAGTTTCCTTGCCCAGTCCAGGATCAACGGATCCATATTCCCTCACTCCCGCCAAAGTGGACCACGGACCAGGTGAAAAATCGCACGGAAGCGAAAATCGTCCCGCGTCGCTGCCTCGATAAAAGCGCGCAAACCGGACTGCGCCCCCGGATCGGGACTCAGCGCGTAGACCAGCACCTCGCCCAGGCGCGTCTCCAACAACACGCCAGCTTCCGCCAATTCGTGCAAGGCAAGCGTCACAGCTTCCACCTGGCGATTAACCGCCTGCGCCACACTTTCGGCGGTGTTGAGCGAGTGTGGATGATAGTGAAAATAGTGCAACACGTCCCACTTGACAAACGAATCCACGTAGGTTTCCAGAAAAGCGAACGCCTCCTGATCCAACGCATCTGCACGGGGACGAAAAAACGGTTCGCGCATACCTGCTCCCTTGCCTACTTGCCGCTACCGTGGAGCTTCTGCTGATCGGATGCCATGTGACAATACTTGTACTTCTTGCCACTGCCGCACCAACAGGGATCGTTGCGTCCGGGCAGCTTGTGACCCCGTTCAGGCGTGGGGGCCGCCGTCGCAGCGCTGCTGTAGGTGAGGCGGCGGGCCGGAGCGGCAGACATGTTCCGCGCAGGTTGACGGCGCGCTGCCGGTCGAGCGCTTTCCGCCGGTGGCGGCGGCAACAGTCCACGCACGATGCTTTGCTGCACCGAGGCCAACATCTCTTGATACATATCGAAAGCTTCTTTCTGATAGGCCACGAGCGGGTTGCGATTGCCCACAGCGCGCAGGCCAATGCCTTCGCGTAACATGTCCAGATTGGTGAGGTGGCGCACCCAGTGCATATCGAGCACGCTCAACATCACCTGCCGGTCGCGGTAGAGCCGCGCCACCTGAATGACGAGCTGCTCCAGGCGCTGTTCCTCTTCCTCCGGCAGCCGGCGGAAAGGCAGCTCGCCGTATTGGGTCAGGTAATCCGCGCCGAACTGCTCCGTCACCGCAGCGATCAACATGCGGGCGAAAGCGTCGTTCCGTTCGCGCAGGTAATTCAGCGAAATCTCGTCCTGCCGCAGGCGGCGGTACAGGTCCTGTCCTTCCAGGGTGCGGATTTGATCGTAGGCTGTTTCCACGGCATGGACGCAGAAATCCACAATCTCATCCGGCTCCATTTTGAGCAGCGCCGCCGCATCGAGGGTGCGCGGCAGCACGATGAACTTGCGCAGTTCGCTCAACAAGACATCCGGCTGCCAGTCCATGCGGTCGCCCTGCGTATGGGCGGCCACAATGCGGCTGACCTCCTGCCGCACCAGTTTCATCAGTTCCGGGCGCAGGTCGGGCAGGCTGAGGATTTTGCGGCGTTCGGCGTAGACCACCGCACGCTGCTTATTGACCACGTCATCGTATTCCAGCACGTGTTTGCGGATATCGAAGTTGTACCCTTCCACGCGCTCCTGTACGGATTCGATCACGCGCCCGATGACGTTAAACTCCAGGGGAGCGTCGTCCAGGCCGGCGCGCTCCATCCAGGGCTTGAGGCGCTCGCCGCCGAAACGTCGCATCAGGTCATCTTCCAGCGAGATGTAGAAACGGCTTGAGCCGGGGTCACCCTGACGCCCGGCGCGTCCGCGCAACTGATTGTCAATGCGCCGCGCCTCGTGCCGTTCCGTGCCGATGACGTGCAGACCACCGAGCGCATAGACCTTCTGACGATCAGCCGCGCACTGCTGCACCCACTTCCACAGGATACCAGCCCATGACTCAGGGTATTGCGTGGTCGGATCCACGCCGCGCTGAGCGAGCTTGAGCGCGTTTTCCCAATCCTCGCCGCGGATTTGCGCCAGATCCAGCCCGGCCTGACGAATCTCATTGCGCGCCAGGCCTTCGGGGTTGCCGCCGAGGAGAATGTCCACGCCACGCCCGGCCATGTTGGTGGCAATCGTCACCGCGCCGGGGCGTCCGGCCTGCGCGATGATGCTCGCTTCTTTTTCGTGATACTTGGCGTTGAGCACGTTGTGCGGAATCTTGCGCGCGGAAAGCAGCTTTGAGAGCCGCTCCGAGGTCTCGATGGCGGTGGTACCGACCAGCACCGGGCGCCCGGCCTGATGCGCGGCCTCGATTTCGGCCACCACGGCCTTAAACTTCGCCAGTTCGGTGCGGTAAATCTGATCCGGCAAATCGAGACGGCGATAGTAGCGCTCCTGCTTGGGGCTGTCGTACACCGTCACGCGCAGCTCGTGGCCATTTTGCGTCACGCCCGCAAAGGCCACCCCCGCCTCCGTGAGGGGGACTTCGTGCTCGGTGAGATCGCCGAAGCGCGCGCGGTACTCCACGTTCGTCGGCAACACGGTCACATCGAGGTCGTAAATCTTGCGCAATTCCTCGCGCTCGGTAAAGGCCGTACCGGTCATGCCCGCCAGCTTCTTGTACATGCGGAAGAAGTTCTGGAAGGTGATGGTGGCATACGTCAGCGATTGGCGGCGCACATCCACGCCCTCTTTGGCTTCGATAGCCTCGTGTAAGCCTTCGGAATAGCGCCGTCCATACATAAGGCGACCGGTAAACTCATCCACAATGATGATTTGCCCGTCGCGCACGACGTATTCCTTATCCTCATGGAAAAATTCCTTGGCGCGCAGGGCGTTATCGAGATAAGCGACCCACTGCGCATGTTCGGGGTCGTACAGGCTCTGGCCCTCCGGAATCTTCAAGAGCTCTTCCGTGCGCGTGATGCCTTCTTCGGTGAGGATGACGGTCTGCTCACGAATATCCACCGTGTAATCGCGTTCGGGTTGCAACTGCCGGGCGATTTGCGCGAAGCGCCGGTAGTGCTCGGACATGTCTTCCGCCGGGCCGGAGATGATGAGCGGCGTGCGCGCCTCGTCAATCAGGATGCTATCCACCTCGTCCACAATGGCGAAGTGCAGCTCGCGTTGCACGCACTGATCGAGGGAAAGCACCATGTTATCGCGCAGGTAATCGAAACCGAACTCGTTGTTGGTGCCGTAGGTGATGTCGGCCTGATAGGCTTCACGGCGCGTGATGGGACGCAGGTACTGATAGCGGTCATCATCCGAAGCGTAGGTGGGGTCATAGAGGTACGACGCTTTATCCGGTTCGCCCGCGCCGGACTGAATGACGCTCACGCGCAGGCCCAGAGCGTGGTAAATCGGCCCCATCCACTGCGCGCCAACCTTGGCCAGATAGTCGTTAGGGGTGACGAGGTGCACGCCTTTGCCGGTGAGGGCGTTGAGGTACAGCGGCAGGGTCGCGACCAGGGTTTTCCCTTCACCGGTGCGCATCTCGACCACGCGCCCCTGATGCAGCAGCATCCCGCCCAAGAGCTGCACATCGTAATGGCGCAGGCCGATGGTGCGTCGCCCGGCCTCGCGCACCGCGGCAAAAGCCTCCGGCAGCAGGTCATCTAAGGTCTCGCCATCCGACAGGCGCGCGTGGAAAGCGTCCGTCTGCGCGCGCAACTCCGCATCCGTCAGGGCCTGGAAGCGAGGCTCCAGGGCATTGATGGACTCAACGATTTTCTGTAAACGCGCCAGTTCGCGCTCGTTTGCATCCCCAAAGAGCTTTTTAACCCATCCAAACGCCATATCCACTCCCAAAACACGGCTACAGGCCATGTTTTATGTGCAAAAGTATCGTGCATTAGATTATACCACAGGGGAGAGAGGCTGGAAGCGGGAAGCGTGCCTGCTCAGTTTTGTTGCCTGTCGCCGTGCCGCCAGCGAAACCCGCTGAAGCTGAAAAACCCACACGGGGATAAATTCCCGTGCCGGGGTTACAAAGTCCGCTGAAGCGGACTGAGGCGACCAAGGCCGCTTTCGTAAGGATAGCCCGCCGGGCGAAAGCAAAGCCTGCGCGCGCCCTTATTCCGCCTGAATGGTCCACGTAACCCAGGCAGGCTGAGCCGTTCCCCCGTTTTTATGACAAGTGGGAGACCTCACCAGCAGGCGAAAGATCCGCGGCGCCTTTGCGCGGGACAAACCAGATTTGCACCATAGCCACGGAGACGGCGTAAAAGGCGATGGTCAACGCAAAGATGGGATCAAACCCCCAGTAGCGCTGAATCGGCCCACTGAAGGCCGGGCTGATGGCGCGGCCAAAGTTCCACACCATGGCGTTCAAACTCGCGGCCATGCCGCGCGTCTTCTCGTCCACCTTCTCCATCACGATAATCTGGTAGATCGGCGTGGAAAGGTTCATCAGGGCCATGCGCACAAAGTAAGCCAGAATGGCCAGCTCAAGGTGGTGCACGTAGCCCAGGATGAAGAGGAAAGGAATCGAAAGCCCCTGCGTGATGACCACCGAAAGCGCTTTGCCCCAACGATTGGCCAGAAGCGGCGCGAAGAGGAAGGCGACGCCCATCCCCAAAGCGCCGGTGCCCATCAGAGCGCCGATTTGCGCATCCGTAAGGCCGTATCGGTTGCGGAAGAAAATGTTCATAAAGGGGATGAGCAGGCCCGCGCCGATGGAGATGAGGAGCGAGGGCAGAAAGAGTTTGGTCATCAGCACCTTTTGCCGGGCAAAGGCCTCCAACAACTCACGGGGACGCTGCGCCTGAACGCGCTGCTCCATCGGCAGACGCGCTAACGGGACGAGCGCGATGAACATCAGCAGCGTTGTCGTCCACATCGCCATGGCGTAAGCCGTGCTTGACGTGGGTGCAACCCCCATCCGCACAGCGAAAAAGGCTGGTAACGCCCCACCAAAGGTCGTACCGATGAAGGAGGACATCGTACCCAGGCCGCTGTTGAAGCTGAACAGGTGCACGCGCTCCTCTTCGGTGCTGTGCTCCATGAGGAAAGGCGCCGAGGCGACCGAAAAGAGGCTGTTGCCCAGGCCCGAAATGACGCGGCTGAAGATCAGCATGAAGTATGTCGGCCATAGCAGCATCATGCCCTGTGAGACCACGGCCAACACCCCGCCGATGATGAAAGTGCGCTTGCGTCCGATCAGATCGCTCACATAACCGGCGGCAAGACTCACCAGCAGCCCAATCAACGCCGGCAGGCTGATGAGCACACCTAAGAAGTCCTCACGATACCCCAGGCTGAGGATGTAAAAGTTGAAGAAAAGTTGAAAAATGCCAGAGCCAATGCCCTGTAACGTCGAGACCATGAGATACAGGCGCACCTCCGGCGAGAAGCGCTTGATTTGTTCCATGTAAAGACGAAGTCCACTCATAAAAATTCCTTACGTTATGAAAGTCGTCAGGCCGTCAGGTCACCCGATACCGGGCAGCCCCCTCGGACCCGTTCAACGCATTGATGTCCTCAACTTATGCTGTAGCCCGGCGATAGTTTGCCAGGCTAACAACTCTCTATATACTTGAAGCAGCCGATTTGTCAACTTGCCAGGAAGCCGTATAATAAAGGTCAGACAAGTTAACCCCTTTTTGAGGTGAGTACATGCTTGAACTCGATGGCGGACATGGCGAAGGTGGGGGACAAATCGTCCGCACTGCCTGTTCTTTAGCCGCTCTTACCGGCAAACCCGTGCGTATCACGGCGATTCGCGCTAATCGCAAACAACCGGGGCTAAAAGCGCAGCACGTGACGGCCGTGCGTGCTGCGGCGCGCCTGTGTGCGGCTGATTTGCGCGGCGACGCTATTGGCAGCTCCATGCTCCTGTTCTACCCGCACCAGACGCCGCAACACGGTGAATACGTCTTCGATGTGAACGAGGCGGCACCTGAACCTTCGGCTGGCTCGGTTGTGCTCATCGCGCAGACCATTCTGCCGCCTCTCATCACCACGCCGGGACACTCCCGCATTGTGTTGCGCGGCGGCACGGATGTCCCCTTCAGTCCGTTACTCTATTACTTCGAACATGTGTACCTGGCCATGTTGCGCAAATTAGGCGCGCGCGTCACCCTGACTGTAAACAAACACGGCTTCTATCCCGTGGGTGGCGGGGAAGTGATACTTGACATTGAGGGCGTTGAGCGTTTACACTTGCCGGATTGGTCAAAATCCGCTATGGTGGAGCGTGTGGAAGGGTTTATCTACGCCAACGGCCTGGCGGAGCATATACCGCAGCGGGTGCGCGAAAAGGCGAGCGAGATGCTCAGCGTTCTGCGTGTGCCGGTGAGTTTTACCACGCGCACCATCACATCCCCATCGCCGGGGGTGGCCCTGGTCCTGGTCGTGCACACCACGCACCACCGCGCCGGCTTTTCGGGCCTGGGCAGGCGCGGCTGGCCCGCCGAAAGCGTGGCCGAGCAGGCCGTGCAGCGTTGTCTCAACTACCTGCGCAGCGGCGCCTTCTGGGAAATGAACCTGGCCGATCAAATCGTCCTCCCGTTGATGATGTGTAACGCGCTGAGCCGGACCACCGTCGAACAGGTGACGCAGCATTTGCTCACCAACGTCTGGGTGGCGAACCATTTCCTCAAGACACAGGCCAGCGTCGAAGGCGAAGAAGGTGAGCGTGGGGTGCTCACCATCAAGCCCTGAGCGGCGGAAGGGAGTCCACCGTGTTCGAGTTGGTGTTTTTGGGAACCGCGGCCTCGGCGCCATCCATCAAACGCGGGCTGCCGGCGCAGGTGGTGATGCACGACGACGCGCGCTTCATCGTGGATTGCGGCGAGGGCACGCAGCGCCAGATTTTACGCAGCGGCCTGGGCTTTCGACGTTTGAATTACATTCTGCTCACCCATGGGCACCTGGATCACATCCTGGGTTTGGGGGGGCTGATTTCGACCTTCGCACGCTGGGGGGTCGTGGAGCAGATTACCATCATGGGGTCGCGCTGGACATTGGAGCGCGCCGCCGATTTGCTTTTCCGCGTTGTGTTGCGCGGCGCGCGTCCGCCCATGCCGATTGAGCTGGTGGATATCCGCCCCGGCGTGATCTGGGAGGACGAGACGCTGGAAGTGAGCGCCTTTCCCGTGACGCATCGCGGACCGGGTTGCCTGGGCTATATGTTCCGCGAGCGCTCGCGCCGACCTTTCCTGGCCGAACAGGCGGCGGCGCTGGGTGTCCCCTTTGGGCCGGTCCGGCGTGAGCTGGTCAACGGCAAAAGCATCACGCTGGCCGACGGCCGCATCATCCACCCCGATGATGTGCTGGGACCGGAACGCCCCGGCCTGGCCGTAGCCATCCTGGGTGATCTGGCGCATACGCAGGGATTGGCCGCGGCGGTGCAGGGGGTGGATGTGCTGGTGTGCGAGGCGACCTATCTGCAACGGGATGCGGAGCTGGCCCGGCAGCACGGCCATCTGACGGTGCGCGAAGCCGCCACGCTGGCACAGGAGGCGCAGGTGCGCACGCTGGTGCTCACGCACGTCTCGCCGCGCTATCGCATGGCGGAATTACTCGACGAAGCGCGCGCGCTTTTCCCGGAGAGTTACGTAGCACACGATTTCGACCACTATCTCATTACCCGCGAACGCATCTCCGTCACGCACGTCGAAACTACTGAAGAGGTAGTTGAGGAAGGTACAGAGATTGGGGAAAGTGAAACCCCCGTCTTGACGGTGGAGTAAGTTCGGGCGGCTCCGCAAGGGCGAAAGGAGGTGAGTCGCAGCGATTTAGATGAAAGGATGCACGCACAGACCGGTTCTTTCATTTCGCCATTTCATCAGTCAGAGAGAGGAGACGTCTATGAAACGCACACTGTCCGTTGTGGTTGCACTGTCCCTGGTGTTCGTGATGCTGCTCACGTCTTGCACCCCCAAAACAACCCCTGCCCCGACCAAATTTAAGGTGGCTTTCATTTACATTGGTCCGCCTGGGGACCTGGGCTGGACTTACGAGCACGATCGCGGACGCAAGATGGTCGAGGCGACGTTCGGCGACCGCGTGGAGACAACCTACGTCGAGAACGTGCCCGAAGGCGCTGAAGCCGCGCGTTACATCCGCCAATATGCTCAAGAAGGCTACAACATGATTTTCACCACCTCATTCGGGTACATGGACCCCACCATCGAAGTGGCGCAGGAATTCCCCAATGTCTTCTTTGAGCACTGCTCCGGTTACAAGACAGCGGCGAATGTATCCACCTACTTCGGGCGCATGTATCAGCCGCGCTACCTTTCGGGCATCGTGGCGGGGAAGATGACGCAGAGCAACATCATCGGCTACGTGGCGGCCTTCCCCATTCCCGAAGTGATCCGCGGCATCAACGCCTTCACGCTGGGCGTGCGCTCGGTGAATCCGAAGGCTGAGGTGCGCGTGGTGTGGACCAACACCTGGTACGATCCGGTGAAGGAACGCGAGGCAGCGATTGCTCTGCTGGATCAGGGCGCGGATATTATCGCGCAGCATCAGGACACGACCGAGCCGCAGAAGGCAGCGCAGGAGCGTGGCGCGCTCAGCATCGGCTACGATTCCGACATGCGCAAGTTCGTCGGCGATACGGTGCTCACCTCCCCGATGTGGAACTGGGGTCAGTACTACATCAAGACCGTACAGGATGCCATGGACGGGAAGTGGAGCACGCATCAGTACTGGGGCACGATGAAGGATGGCGTGGTCCAACTGGCTGAGTTCAGCCCCAAGGTGCCGCAGGACGTGCGCGATCTGGTCGAGGCCGCGAAGCAGAAGATTTTTGATGGGAGCACGGATGTCTTCTGCGGTCCTATCAAGGACCAGAGCGGCACGGAGCGCGTCCCCGCCGGTCAGTGCATGAGCGATGAAGCCATGCTCAACTTCGATTGGTTTGTGGAAGGCGTCGTCGGCTCCATTCAGTAAGGCCTAAAGCAGGGGACGGGGAGATTTCCCCGTCCCCTTGCCTGTCCCTTGAGCTGAGTCCGCAACCACGCATGGTGTGCGGACTCAGCTCAGGTCCGGCAGGCATCCCTGCCAGTCCAGCTTGTGGCGAATTCCGGTAACGAGGGCAAAATATGGAAGCATCAACCCAACCCATAGTCGTGATGCGCGACATTACCAAGCGCTTTCCCGGCGTGCTGGCCAATGATCGCGTTAACCTGGAATTGTACCCCGGCGAAGTGTTGGCTTTGTTGGGGGAGAACGGCGCCGGCAAAAGCACCTTGATGAACATCCTCTCCGGTCTCTACCGCCCCGATGAAGGTCACATTTTCGTGCGCGGACAGGAAGTCCACATCCATTCCCCACGCGACGCAGCCAAACTGGGCATTGGCATGGTGTATCAGCATTTCATGCTCGTACCGAACATGACCGTGGCCGAGAATATCATCCTGGGTCTGGAGAGCGAACCCTTTATCACCGATTTGCGCACGGTAGAGGCCAAAATCCTGGCCCTGGGTGAGGCTTACAACCTGCGGGTGGACCCCAAAGCCTACATCTGGCAGCTTGGCGTGGGGGAGCAACAGCGTGTGGAGATTCTCAAGCTGCTTTACCGCGGGGCCGAGGTGTTGATCCTGGACGAGCCGACGGCGGTGCTCACCCCTCAAGAGGCGGAAGAGTTGGCGGAGGTGTTGCGCCGCATGACGGCGGAGGGTAAGTCGGCCATCTTCATCACCCACAAAATGGAAGAAGTGATGAGTTTCTCGCAGCGCGTGATGGTGCTGAAGCAGGGGCAGGTGGTGGCGACCCTGCCGACGGCGCAGACCACGCCACAGGACCTGGCACGGCTGATGGTGGGCCGTGAGGTGCTCTTCCGCCTGGAAAAGAAGCCCTTCTGCCCCGGCGATCCCGTGCTGGAGGTACGCGACCTTTCGGCGCTGAACGATAAGGGCCTGCCCGCGCTGCAGGATGTGAGCTTCCGCATCTGTCAGGGCGAAATTCTGGGCATCGCCGGCGTGGCGGGCAACGGGCAGAAGGAGCTGGCGGAGGTGATTGCCGGCCTGCGCAAGCCGAAAAGCGGACAGGTGCTCATCCGCGGCGAGGACGTGACGAACCTTTCGCCCTTAGCGCGCATCCAACGCGGCCTGAGCCACATCCCCGGCGACCGCAACGCGATGGGCGTGGCCGGCAACATGGCGGTTGCGGAGAACCTGGCGATGAAAGGATACCGCTCCGCGCCGATTTCACGCCGTGGGTTACTCGATCCGCGGCGGATTTTGGATTTCGCGCGGCGCATGATTCAGGCTTTCCGCATTGCCACCCCTTCCCCACAGACGCAGGTCAAGTTCCTTTCCGGCGGCAATCTGCAAAAAGTGATTCTTGCGCGCGAAGTAGATGCCTGTGGGGGGGTGATGGTGGCCGTAGACCCCACCCGCGGCCTCGATGTGGGCGCGACGGAGTACATCCGCGGCCTGTTGCTGGAGCAGCGCGCTCAGGGAACAGCCATCCTGCTCATCTCTGAGGACCTGGAGGAGCTGCTCTCGATTGCGGACAACATCGCGGTGATCTTTGAGGGACGCATTATGGGCATCGTCCCCGCCGAAACGGCTGATATTGAAGCGTTGGGCCTGATGATGGCCGGTCAACCCGTGGCGCAGGCGTGAGGAGGAAGAATCCATGCGTTTTGTACTTGAAAAGCGAGCGAGTTTTTCCCGGCAGGTGCAGATTTTAGTCCCGATTCTTTCGTTCATCATCTCGCTCCTGTTGGGCGCCATCCTGTTGCTAGCGTCGGGCGTAAATCCCCTGACCGCGTATGCGGCCATGGCCAACGGCGCTATCAAGGCGTGGACGGAGACCCTGGTCAAAGCTATCCCGCTCATGCTGGCCGGTCTGGGCGTGACCATCGCCTTCAAGATGCAGTTCTGGAACATCGGCGCCGAAGGACAAATCGTGCTGGGTGGCGTCGCCGCGGCATGGGTGGCGCTCTTCTGGTCGAGCTGGTTGCCCGCCTGGGCCTTGCTCCCCACGGCATTGTTGCTGGGCATCCTGGCGGGGGCGCTGTGGGCGGGCATTCCGGCCACGCTGAAAGCTTACCTCAAGGTGGATGAGACCCTTACCACCCTGATGTTGAATTACGTGGCGATTCTATTCTCCCAATACCTCTACTATGGCCCGTGGCGCGATCCCAAAGGGTACGGGTTCCCCGGTTCGGCCCCCTTCCCCGAAGCGGCCTGGCTGCCGCGGCTGGTGGGGCGCGTACATTTAGGGCTTATCTTTGCGCTGATTCTGGCCGTAGCCATCTGGTTTATCCTGCAGCGCACGCGCTGGGGCTTTGAGCTGCGCATCATCGGCGAAAATCAGACCGCAGCGCGCTATTTAGGCATCGAGATCGCGCGCAACATCGTGCTGGCGTTGCTGCTTTCGGGTGCCATTTCCGGCCTGGCGGGAGCGTGCGAAGTGACCGGCATCTCCCGCCGTTTGCAACACGGTCTTGCGCTGGGCTACGGCTACACGGCCATCATCATCGCCTGGATGGCGCAATTGAACCCCTTTGCCGTGCCCCCGGTGGCCCTGCTCATGGCCGGCCTGCTGGTCGGTGGGGATCAGGTACAGCTCAGCCTGCGCCTGCCCGCCGCGGTCGGGACGGTGTTGCAAGGCCTGGTGCTCTTCCCCCTGCTGGCGGGCAGCCTCTTCACCGAGTACCGCCTGCGCGTGATTCGCAACCCATAAGGAGGCTTTAGGTATGATCGCTCTGTTAACCTCCATTCTGGCCATTACCCTGCGCGCCGGCACGTCCCTGGTCTACGCCACCATCGGCGAAATCTACACCGAGCGGGCCGGTGTGCTCAACCTGGGCGTGGAAGGGATGATGATGATGGGTGCGCTGAGTGGCTTCGCTATTTCGTACCACACGGGGAATCTGGCGCTGGCCTTTTTTGTCGCGGCGCTGGTCGGTGGGTTGATGGCGCTGCTCCATGCCTTCATCACCGTCACCATGCGCGGCAATCAGGTGGTAAGCGGGTTGAGCGTGACTTTAGCAGGCACGGGACTGGCCAGCTTCCTGGGGCAGCGCTTAGGGCCGGCCTCCAACAACTACTATCTGGCGGGGATGGTGGCCTCCAAGATTGTGCCTCAACCCATCGAGCCCCTGGACAAGCTGCCGCTGGTGGGCGCGCTTTTCAATCAGGACCTGCTCACTTACCTCATGTACCTGTTAGTCCCCCTGGCCTGGTTCTACATGTACAAGACGCGCGCCGGCTTGAATCTGCGCGCGGTAGGCGAAAACCCCCGCACCGCGGACGCGATGGGCATTAACGTAACGCGCGTGCGTTACGTGTACACCATCTTCGGGGGCGTGATGGCGGGCCTGGGCGGCGCACACCTCAGCCTGGCCTACACACCGGGCTGGGTGGAGAACATCACCGGTGGGCGCGGCTGGATTGTCATCGCGCTGGTCATCTTTGCCATGTGGAATCCGGGCCGCAGCTTTTGGGGCGCCATCATTTTTGGCGGCATTAACGCCATTCAGTTCCGCCTGCAAGCCGCGGGGACGGTCGTTCCCGCCGCCTTCCTCAACATGTCGCCCTATCTGGTGACCATTCTGATGCTCGTGGTCATCACCGTCAGCAGCACGGCCCGGCATCAAATCGGCGCGCCCTCGGCCCTGGGTAAGGCCTACATGCGAGAGGACAAATGAGCACGCGCGCACAGGCCACCTCGCGCATGTGTTTCGTGTGCGGACGCGAAAATCCGCACGGCCTGCACCTGCACTTCTACGAAGACCCGGCGCGCGGCATCGTCTGGGCCGAAGTGGTGTTGGATGAGGCTTATCAGGGCTATCCGGGTGTCGCGCATGGGGGCATCCTGGCCACCCTGTTGGATGAGACTGCCGGACGCGCCATCAATGTTGGAGCTGCCGAGGATGTCTTCTGGGTCACCGCCAAATTGGAGGTGCGCTTCCGTCACCCCACGCCCACGGGTGTGCCCTTGCGGGTCGAGGGGCGGGTGGTGGAACGCCGTGCCCGTTCGGCACAGACGCACGCGGCCATCTACCTGCCCGATGGCACCCTCACGGCAGAGGCGGAAGCGGTCATCGTCAGCCCGCGTCCGGAAATGATGGCGGCCTGGGAGGCAGCGCGCGACAGCTGGATTCGGGACGAGGAATAAAAACCACGCTGGCATAGCCCGGAGCACAGCAGGCATCCGGTGCCACGGGGGTAGGCAAAGGTCATGGCCGGATGGGCGGAAGTTCAGAGGGTGGGCGAAAGGCCTGGGGGTGGGCGAAAGTCCTGGGATGGGTGAAAGTCCTGGGGGGTGGGCGAAAGTCCTGAGGGGTGGGCGAAAGGCCTGGGATGGGCGAAAGTCCTGGTGGTGGGCGAAAGTCCTGGGATGGGCGAAAGTCCTGGGATGGGCGAAAGGCCTGGGATGGGCGAAAGGCCTGGGGGGTGGGCGAAGGCAATGCCTTCGCC
>DAOUBT010000047.1:0-36783 GCA_034432595.1 Anaerolineae bacterium
ATAAATGATATTTATGGAAGAGTTGTTTTTTTTAATCAAGATTATGTTCGAGATTATTTTCAAAACAACGATGATCAAAGTAAAATTTTTAGAAATGGGTCTTTTCCAAGTGAATTATTCGGAAACTCTGTTTGTGACCTCTCTAAAGTAGCTCCTGCTTTTGTTTCTTATATAGTGATTATTCCGCCTTATGGCATTGATCCAAATTATGACTGGACAAACACCAGTCAAGAAGCAGTTCAAAAAGGACATAATAATGTTTTCAAATTTATTATTAGAAACTATGTAGATGAAAAACCTGAAAGTCAGTATCATCCTTTTGAATTTTATATTGATACAAATGGAAAAAGTGACACACCGGTTTTTAATGCTTTTAATGGCGGAATATACGATACCATCGCCAACAACATTAAGAACAGCTCTTCTTTTAATGCTTTTAATTTTGCTGAAACAACAACCACAGTTAACTTTTCCGGAGGACCAGCTATATTACAGATAATAACAGGACTTGACATAACCATTTTTGGTGAAAATCATCCTACTACTTATCAGTTTACCCCTGATTTAAATTTTCCAAAAGATGTTCCATATGTGCAAACCACAGCCCTTCTTGATTTTCAACAAAATTCATGGCTTGTCAGATACCTTAAAGATTTATATAAAAAGCTTTTTTCTCCAAACCCCCTCTATGTTCCAGTCATTACTGAAGGTATAGACGCACCTTAAACCTTTACTTTTGGTCTGATTTTTTATATATTTAAAGTATGAAGACCAGGCTGATAACAGTCTTTCTCTTTAGTTTCCTTTTTTTGTTTTTTACTAAAAACCTGCAAGCAGTATGCGTCACTATTCAACCGGGCGCCCGTTGCGGCAACCTTTCTTATCCTGATCCTGAGTGTTGTTCTTCCTCAGGTTGTCCAACTAAATGTGGAGATTTAGGACCCTGGAATAAATGTTATGCAAACCAATGTTGTTATGATACTGATTCAACACGTTTTTTCAACGAAAATGATTGTAATGACTACTGTAAAAAATATAATAACCATAAATGTATTTATGAATTTGATAACAAAAGGTGGCTTTGGTTTTGTTTTTATAATTATGACTTTGGGTATAAAAGCACGTCTTGCGACATCAGTGATTTTTGCATTCAGCCAACACCGTTTTTGCTTGCCGGCAGCTGTTCAAGTTGTGGCCCTGGTTCACCCTATAAACTCTGCTGCGAGTACAACACCAACACCCAAAGCTTCACTGGCCAGCGAGCTAACTGTGTTCCCTTTAACGCTCCTCACGGCGTCTGCCCAACCCATCTTCCCACACCAGACCTTGTCTACGTCACTCATATTCCCGCTCCTTTTACCCCCAACTGCCCAACTCCTGCCGTTGTTCCAACCAATACCCTGACCCTCTATCCAACCGTGCACGGGGATTTATCCCCATGCCACCACCGCACCCGCCCGCCGGTAAACCGGCGGGCTATCCCGCCGAAGGCGGCCAGAGCCGCCTCAACCCGCTTCCGCGGCCTTTGCAGTTAAGTACCATAGCCCATTCAGGCGGAATCGGGGTGGGCGAAGGCATGACCATCGCCCACCCCTTTCATGCCCTGCCGAACCATAGCCCCTACGATAGATTGAGCTTTTTTGAAACGCACCCGGCCCGCCCCGTTACCCGGAAGCCGCCTTTTCCTTCAGTGGCCAGAACAGCTCCAGCACCGAGGCGGCAAGGGTTGCAAAGGATTCCACCATCTGCTCCATGTGGGCATCAAAGGGGATACGCGCGCCCGTCTGAGGGTCCTGCGCGTTGAGAAGCTGTAACACACCCATCACCCGTCCCTAACTGTCCTTCATCGGCACCGTCAGCAGGGAATTGACCATGTAGTTATCCGCGATGAAGCTTACCGTGTCGTGTTCCGGGATGTTCGAAATCTTTCCGCTCAGGGCCACCAGACAGGCGATATGTCGTCCGTAGCCGGGTTTGTGGTTGGGGCCAGGACGCAGCGCCAGAGGGCGATAGGGCGCGGCCACTCCTGTGCTCCCACCGTAAGCAAGGCCCAGGCTATCGTTACGCACAATGGCAAAACTCAGCGCGTCCTCATCCGTGCGCAGGTAGAGCGTTCCCGCATCGGCATGGCACAGACGCTTGGCCTCTAACAGAATGCGCTCCAGCACCAGGCTGATGTCATGTTCCAGCGTCCACTCACGGCCAAAGTCCATCAAACTGCGCGCGAAGTCCTCCAGTTGTTGTTGATGACGTCGGTTCTCGTGCGTGAGGGCACGTTGCATCTCCCGCAACACTATGCCGGCCTCCACCAGAGGGAACAGCTCGTCCCCAACGCGCGGCGGGGCGGGTGTCTCGGCCTCGTCGGGGAGGAGGGGTTGCAGAAACCAGGCGCGAAGCTGCTCCGCCTGCCGCCGCAAAGCGGCATGGGCCAAAAACGCCAGGCCCACAAGACCGAGGGCCCCAATCAACCCAACCCCTATGAACAACACAGGCCAGGGCCAGGCCCGGGCAACGAGCAGCCATGCCAGTTGCGCCACCACAATCCCACTTCCTCCGAGAAGAAAGCGGGTAGACAGGTCCATCCGCTCTTCGTTCTTGTCCATGATGTGACTCCGTGTTACAGGTGTATTTTTATTATAGGGATTTTTGAGCCGAAGCGGTATAGCTCTTTGGTAATCCCAAATTCTAAAAATGTAGTATAAACGTGTGAGATACCGTGGACAAGGGGGAAAAGTATGAACAACAATCGTTTTCTGGTGCGCCTGGAGGCCGGCCCACTGCCGTTGCTCAGCGATGGGGCGATGGGGACGCAGTTGCACGCGCGCGGGGTGAGCCTGGGGACGTGCTTCGATGCGTTGAATGTGACGCAGCCGGAGCTGGTGGCGGAGATTCATCGCGCGTATCTCGTGGCCGGGGCGGAGATGATTCAGACCAATACCTTCGGCGCCAATCGCTTTAAGCTGGCACGGCACGACCTGGAAACGCAGCTCGGCGCCATCAACCGCGCGGGTGTGGAGCTGGCCCGGCGCGTGGCGGCGGAGTTCCCGGGGCGGACGGTGCTCATCGCCGGGGATGTGGGGCCGCTGGGCGTGCGCCTGGCACCGTTCGGGCGCGTACAGCTCGAGGAAGCGCGCGCCGCTTTTGCGGAGCAGATCCGCGCCCTCGTGGAGGCGGGGGTGGATTTGATCCTCATCGAGACCATCAGCGATTTGTACGAGGCACGCGAGGCGGTAGCAGCAGCCCGCGAGGTGTGCGACCTGCCGGTGCTGGTGTCCATGACGTTCACGCGCGATAACGTGACGCTGCTGGGGGATAGCCCGGCTAAAGTGGCGCGGGTGCTCAGTGAAACCGGTGCGGATGTGATTGGCGTGAACTGTTCGGTCGGTCCGGCGCAGGCGTTGCGCATTGCGCAGCAGATGCGGCAGGCAGTGCCTGCGGCGCGCCTGAGTGTGATGCCCAACGCGGGGTGGCCGGAGCAGGTGGGGGATCGCGTGATGTATCCCGCCGGGCCGGAGTATTTCGCGGAGTACACGCAGGCTTTCCGCGAAATCGGCGCGACGGTGGTAGGCGGGTGTTGCGGCACGACGCCAGCGCACATTGCCGCGATGCGCGCTGCTCTGGATGCGCCCGCGCCGGCGGCACTGCAGCTTTTGAGCGCGCTGCCGCAGGAGGAAGAAAGCGTGGCTGCGGATGAGCATCCCTCGCGCCTGGCTCAGAAGCTCGCCGCGGGCGAGTTTGTGTACATGGCGGAGTTGGACCCGCCACGGGGGCCGGCGGCGAAGAAGTTGCTGGCCGGGGCCAGTCTGCTGGCCGAGGCCGGGGTGGATGTCATCAGCGTGGCGGATAGCCCGATGGCGCGGATGCGTATGAGTCCGTGGGGCTTGTGCGCGCTCATCCAACAGCAGCTCGGCGTCGAGACGACGTTGCATTTCCCCACGCGCGGACGCAACTTGTTGCGCTTGCAGGGGGATTTGCTCGCGGCCCATGCGCTGGGGGTGCGCAATGTGTTCGTGGTGCTCGGTGACCCGACCACCATCGGGGATTATCCGCAGGCATCAAATAACTACGACTTGATCACGCCGGGCCTGATTAAGCTCATCAAGGAGCATTTCAATCAGGGACGGGATTACAGTGGGGCGGAGCTGAATCAGCCCACGCAATTTTTTGTGGGTTGCGCGGCCAATCCCGCCGCGATGGACCTGGATGAGGAGCTGCGCAATCTGCGTGGGAAGCTCGAAGCCGGGGCGGATTTTATCCTGACGCAGCCGGTTTTTGATCTGGAAACGCTGCAAAACTATCTGGAACGCTACGCAGAGCGCTTTGGACCGCTGGAACGTCCGCTCATTGTGGGGGTGCTGCCCCTCTACAGCTACCGCCACGCGGAGTTCCTGCATCACGAGGTGCCGGGCATCACGATTCCGGAGCGCTTCCGGCAACGAATGCGGGAAGCCGGCAACGAGGCGATGTGGGAGGGGGTGCGCATCGCAGCGGAGTTCATCAGCGCAGCGAAAGCCCTGGTGCAAGGCGTGTACATCATGCCCGCTTTCAACCGCTTCGATCTGGTTGCGGCGTTGTTGGAGCAGGCTCGCGGCACGGAGAAAGGTCAGGCTTAAGGCGCGGCGCGAGTTGACCGGGTCGGCTGGGAGTATGGAAAAACGGCCCGGCATGGGTTGCATCGTGCGGCGTGGTCTGCAGCTCGCAGGCCACGCCGCAGCGTTCTCCGGGATGGTTGCGTAAGGGCCGTTTTGTGGTAGTATTGGCCTTGCTCTTTCGCGTCCCGGCTGCGCAACCGGGAGGCAAACCCAGGAAAGAAAAAGGAGGTAAACATTGGGAACGCGCAATTACGAGTTACTGTTTATTGCCAATCCGGAGCTTGACTCCGCGGCCTTCGACACCCTGTTGGGTAAGGTGAACGCCTACCTGCAGGCGGCCGGTGGTGAGGTTTATCACACCGAGGATTGGGGCCTGCGCCGCATGGCCTACCCCATTCAGCACTACCGCGAAGGCCACTATTATTTGATCCGCTTCACGATGGATTCCCTCAAGGTGAAGGCGTTTGAGCGCAATCTCTACCTGGCCGAAGGTGTGATGCGCGAGCTGATCACGCTGGATACCCCCAAGGTGAGCAAGAAGGCCGCCGCCAAGGCTGAGCCTGCCGTGCAGGAAGTCGCCGCGGACGAGTCCTCCAACGAGCCGGAAGCGGTGAATGACGAGACGGAACCGGAAGAAGCTTAAGGCGCATCTCGCATAAAGGCGGTCAAGCATGGTCCGTAGCCTCAACAAAGTCATGATTATCGGGCGCTTAGGGCGCGATCCGGAGATGCGCTTTACAGCGACGGGACGCGCAGTGAGCACCTTCAACGTGGCGACGACACGCGGCTGGACCAGCAATGATGGCGTCAATCACGAAGAGGTGGAATGGTTCCACGTCATCACCTGGGGCGGCCTGGCCGAATTGTGCAAGAAACGCTTGCACAAAGGCTCCCTGGTCTATGTAGAAGGGCGCCTGCAGACGCGCTCCTGGAAAACCGCCGAGGGCGATACGCACTATCGCACCGAGCTGGTGGCACAGGAGCTGATTTTCCTGGAGGATACTTCCTCCGACATGGGGTACGAGGATGAGGGGGTAGAGCTGGAAGAGCTCACCCTCGAAGCTGACGAGACCTCCCTTGAAGCCTGACACTGAATTCAAAAAAGCAAAAAGAGGAGTACATGGTGAACGGTTATAATCAGGATCAGCAGAGCTATCGTCGTGGGAATGGTGAAGGCCGCCGTCCGGCGAGTGGGCGTTTCGCTCCGCGCCGCCGCAAGAGCTGCTACATGTGCAGCGAGGGCCTTCAGGAAATGGATTACAAAGAGGTCGCGACGCTGCAGCGCTTCATCACGGAGCGCGGTAAGATTCGCCCTCGCCGCCAGACCGGTCTGTGCGCCAAGCATCAGCGCCGGGTTGCGGCTGCGATCAAGCGCGCGCGCATTGTAGCCCTGCTCCCCTACGTCGCCGAACCGACGCCGGAGCGCTAACCACGTCCGTTTGAAGCCGGGCATAGGGCAACCTGTGCCCGGTATCTCTATCTACCTGGAGAAAGCATGGGGAAACAAAAAGTCGTTGTAGCTACTGAGACGCGCAAACAGATTTCACGCCGGGAACAGGAAGCTGTTTGGGAGCAACGCATCAAGATCATTGCAGCGGTTGTGGTGCTGCTCATCGTGGGCGTTCTCATCTTCGGCGCTGTCAATGAGCTGGTGCTCAAGCCCAATAAGGCTGTGGCGCGGGTGGGCGATACCACCATCAAGGCCAACTATTTCCAGGCGCGCGTGCGCTATCAGCGCCTGCAGATCAAGTCCCAACTGGCCCAGTATCAGAATATCCTGGCCCAGCTTGACCCCAATGACGAGCAGACGCAATCCATCTATCAACAGTTCCAGGTTCAGGCGAGCAGCCTGGAAAACCAGCTCAAGCCGGAACTGGCAACACTGCTGGGCGGTCAGGTGTTGGACCAAATCATTGAAGAGGAACTGGTGCGGCAGGAAGCCGCCGCGCGCGGCCTGAGCGTGAGCGCGGATGAGGTGCAGGCCAACATCGAGCAGATGATGGGGTATGACCGCACCGCCGTGTACACCGACACCACCAATCTCCCCAGCGGTGTGCTGACGAGCGAGGCGGAGTTCAACGAGGTGTACAACAATTTCAAGACGAACTGGCTTGAGGTGAGCAAGCTCAAGGAGAGCGAGTTCCGCGCCATGATCGAAGCCGAGCTGCTGCGCAGCAAGCTGCAGGAAGCTTTGGGCGCCAATCTGGAAAAGAGCGCGGATCAGGTTCTGGTGACGCTGTTCCGCCTGCCGGATGAGGCCGCAGCAAAAGCCATCTATGACCGCTTCCAACAGGGCGAAAAGGTGGATGACCTTGTCAAGGCGCTGCAGGATGACAATGATGAGGAGACCTTTGGGTATGCCATGACGGAATGGCAACCGGTGGGATACTACAGCACTCAGCTCAGTGCCGACCTGGAAAAGGTTATCTTCAACACGCCGGTGAACAAGATGTCACAGCCACAGCCTGCGCCGGATGGCGGCTACCTGCTGTTCTACATCAACGGGCATGAGGTTCGCGACCTGAGCGAGAGCGTGCTTAAGAGCAAAATTGACGCGCTCTACAATGACTGGCTGCAGCAGGCGCGCACGGAACGCAGTGAAATGTACGACGTGTGGCAGTCGCTCGTGCCGACCACGCCGTAGCAGCACGCAACCCATCAAAAACAACGCCCCTCGTCATAACGAGGGGCGTTGTCATTTAGCCTTGTCCCGCCGGGCTCAGGCAAGCCGTAACGACAAAGGCGGCCCCCGCTTCCCTCAATTTGGGGAGCTGAATGTGGGTGGAGATGCGCGCTCCCCGTCTACGCCAACACCATGCGCAGCGCAGCAAAGACCAGAATGCCGGCCAGCAGGCGCTTGAGGGTGGTTTGGCGGATAGAACGCGCACCGTATTCTGCCCCCACGTAACCCCCAATCACCACAGCGACGCCCCAAATTGGGAGTGCCCCCGCCAACTGCGGCCAATGGCTGAGCTGCCCGATGAGGCCCGCTATTGAATTCACCAGGATAAAGGCCGAAGAGAGTGCTGAAACCTGCCGCGGCGCGGCCCAGCGCTTGACGTGAAGCAACGGGCTGAGAAAAATCCCACCACCGATGCCGGTCATGCCCGCCAGCAGCCCCATTCCCGCCCCCCAGGCTAATGCCTCACGTAACGGCAAGGGACGGACCTCCTGCTCCTCCTGTTGAACACGTGGCAGGGTGGTCCAGACCAGACGATAAGCCGCGTATAAAAGCACGAGCGCAACGATGGGGCGGTAAATGGACGCGGGAAGGGTCAACCAGCCTCCCACAAAAGCCAGCGGCACCGATGTCACGATGAAGGGCCAGAACAAGGCCCAACGGAGCAGGCCCGCGCGCGTGTAGCGGTAAGTACTGATAGCCGAAACCAGTAAATTCAACACCATGGCCGTGGTGCGCATCATGTTGGATGGGACGCCCAACAGCGCCATGGCTGCGAGATAGCCCGAAGCCCCCGCCTGCCCCACCGACGCATACATAGCAGCGATTAAAGTCATCAACAGGGTGAGAAGCGCAATGGTTGCCGAAGACATGGAGAAGGAAACCTCCACGCAGAGAAGATGTAGGGGAAATTAACCGACGCGCTCGACCTTAATCACGTCCCGGATGGCTTCCAGCTTTTCCATCAGGCGCGTGAGGTGAGCCAGGTCGTCAATCTCAAAACCAACGTAAACGGGGACAATATTGTAGCGGTCTCTTTTGCCGGTGCTGATGCCGGAAATGTTGATTTTTTCATTGGCGAACACGCCGGAAATATCATACAGCATGTTATGACGGTCGCGGCACAGAATGGCCAGTTGCACCGGCAGGCGGTCCGTTTTGCCCCATGTCACCTCGACGATGCGTTCCGGCTCTTCTTGGATCAGACGTTGCAAGGTTTTGCAATCCGCTGCATGGATAGAGATGCCTCGTCCGCGCGTGATGTAACCGCGGATAGCCTGTCCCGGCAGGGGATTGCAGCAGCGCGCGCGTCGGGAGAGTAAATCCCCGCTTTGCATGATGTCAATGGCCACCATCTTGGGCGGCACCGGAGACTCGATAACCGCCTGCTCGATCCGCTCGCGTTCGCGTTCCGCTTCCAGCGCCTTAAAGTGCTGTTCGATGACGTGAACGACGTGCCCGATGCTCAAATCGCCCACACCCAGCGCCTCGAAGAAATCGTCCGCATCCGCATAGCGCTCGCCGCGTTGCCGCAGCAGCTCCAGGATTTGCTCCACGTCAAATTTCAGATGCAGTTGCTTGAGCGTCCGTTCCCAGGTCCCCCGCCCTATGGCGATATTCTCCTCGCGATCGAGCTTGCGGAACCACTGGCGAATTTTCTGTCTGGCACGTGGGGTGCGCACATAGCCCAGATTCTCCACCAGCCAATCGCGGCTTGGCCCTCGTTGCCGCCCCCGGATGATGTACACAATGTCGCCCGTTTGCAGCTTGTAATTGAGCGGCACAATGACCCCGTCGCGGTTCTCGCGATTCACAATCCGCGCCCCACGGCAAGAGTGCCCCAGCTCGGTGTGGATGCGATAGGCAAAATCCACCGGCGTCGCCCCGTTCGGCAGCTCGATGACCTTGCCATCCGGCGTGAACACAATCACCGAGTCCGAAAGCAGCTCACGCTGAATGGATTCCACGAAGACATCGCTGCTTTCCCCCTTGAGCGCCTCCGCCGACTCACGCATCCAGTTAATCCAGGAGACCATCGAGTCATCGAGCGTGATCCCATCTTCTTTATACCGCCAGTGCGCCGCCACCCCTTTTTCTGCTACCTCATGCATTTCAAAGGTGCGGATTTGGATTTCGATGGTTTCGCCATCATCGCCAAAAACCGCGGTATGCAGGCTTTGATACTTGTTGGACTTGGCGTTGGCGATATAATCATCCATCTCGCCGGGAACGGGGCGCCAGGTGCGATGCACCAGGCCCAGCACGACGTAGCATTCGCTTTCCGTATCCACCAGCACGCGCAGCGCCTCGCGATCGTGGATTGCATCAAGCTCGACCTGCTTCCGTTCCATCTTGCGGTAAATGCTGTAAATGTGCTTGGCGCGGGCTTGAATTTCAAAATGCTGAATCCCCTCCTTGCGCAGCAGGGCTTCCAGCTTTTCGCGATAGCGCCGCACGCGCGCCTCGCGTTCATCACGGCGCGCGTTCAACTGCTCGACTATAGCGTAAAACTTCTCCGGCTCCAGATAACGAAACGCCAGATCCTCCAGCTCCGCCTTCCACGTCCAGATACCGATGCGGTTAGCCAGGGGAGCAAAAATCTCCAGAGTTTCACGCGCGGTACGGCGCTGATGCTCCGGCTTCATGCTGTCCAGCGTGCGCATATTGTGAAGGCGGTCAGCGAGCTTGATGTAAATCACGCGCGGATCTTTCGCCATAGCGATAAGGAGTTTGCGCAAACTCTCCTGTTCCTGCTGGTCACGCTGATGGCCGCCAATAGGACGATCGGCGCGCTCAGGAATCTCGTGGTCCACGACGAGGCCGCTTTGGCGGTCTATCTCCTTCAACTTGGTGACACTATCTACCCAGATGGCAACCTGCGGACCGAAGCGCGTCGTCAGGTCTTCGATGGTGGCGCCCTTCTCTGCACAATCCTCCAACACATCATGGAGCAGCCCCGCCGCAATCACCCCTCCGCTGATTTGCGGCAGGCCCAGATCCGCCAGGAGATAAGCGACCTCCAGACAATGCGTGATATAAGGCTCGCCAGAGACGCGCTTTTGTCCTTCGTGCATGCGCACGGCATACGCCCAGGCTTCCTGCACCAGCGTGCATTCCTCCTCGCTCTTTCCCGTGGCGCGCATTCGCTCAATTAAGCGCTCTATCGTTGCCGGTTCACGCCTGGTCATCTTTCTGCCTCACCTTATAGCAGGCCCCTATCCATGATTCGCTGGAAAGCCTTTAAGACCAGCCATCCGAGCCAACCTTCCCCCAAACCATGAGCATGCAAAGCACAAGGGCACCCCGCAGCGTGCCCTTGTCCCCTTCAGCTTTATTTCTTGCCCACGGGAATCTGCACGTAGAAACGACTCCCCGGACAAGTCTTTTCATCACACCCTTCACTTTCCACCCAAATCCGGCCCTGATGCGCGACCACCGCGCCCTTGGCAATCGCCAGCCCCAGGCCGGGACCGCCGCCCTTGAACTTGGTCTTGCCGGACGAGTGGAAAGAAACCTCACCCGTCTGATAGAAGCGCTCGAAAATCAGCTCCTGATGCTCCTTGGCGATACCAATGCCGGTATCGGCCACCACAATCTCCACCATCTCCGGATCGGCATCCGCCAGATGCCTGCCTGTAATGGTGATGCGCCCACCATCCGGCGTGTACTTAATGGCGTTCACAACCAGGTGGTAGAAGACTTTGTACATCATATCCGGGTCGCAGTAGACGATGGGCAGCGTCTCGACACCCTCAACCCTCAGGGTGAGGGAGCGTTCCTGCAGCGCCTCGCGGAAGTGCAGCGCCACGTTATCAATAAGGTGCGCCAATTTGACCGGCTGCCGGTAAAGCGCGAGTTGCTCGGTGCTGATTTTCGCCACATCCAACATACTGTTGACGATTTCATGCAGGCGTTCCACCCCGCGCTGAATTCCCTCCACCAGGGACCTTTGCGGGGAGTTGGGATCCGCAGCCGTGCCCAGCACCTGTGCATAGCCTTTGATGACCGTGAGTGGGGTGCGCAGTTCGTGCGCCGCCACATTGATGAAATCCGACTTGGTGCGATCCAGGCGCTCCAACGCTGTGTAAGCCCGATTCAGTTCCTCCGTGCGCTCGCGCACCTTCTGCTCCAGATGCTCGTTCAGGCGCGTAATCTCATTGTAGAGACGTGCATTTTCCAACGCGATGGAAGCCTGTCCGGCGAACGCCTTGGCCAGCGTCGCATCCTCATCCGTGAAGGCCGCCACCGCCTCGCGCGTGAGGGAAATCATGCCGATGGCCTCATCCTGTGCGATGAGAGGGATGCCCAGGAAGGAGGCGTGCAGCGGAAGCCAATCCACCTGCGACCACCCCGCATCCGCACGCACATCATCCACGCGCACAAAATCGCGCGTCTGCGCCATGCGCTGGAAGATATCGCCGGAGCGGATCGGAACGGCAAGCATCGCCACGCGCGGGTCATCGGGGAAACCGCGCTGCGCAATCAGGGTGAGCTGCTCGCCCTCGCGCAGGAAAAGCGCCCCACGCCCATAGGGAACCACTTCCGCCAGTTGTTCGAGGATGCGCACCGGCACCTCGTTCAACTTGAGGCTGCTCGAAAGCACGCGACCGGCGCGTTCCATGGATTCGGCCAGGCGACGACGCCGCTGCTCGTTGCGGTACAACTCCGCATTGCGCATCGCCACCGCGATTTGATCCGCCAGGATTTGATAGACCATCTGATCCTCGGCGGTAAAACCGTTCCCTTGCTCGCTCACAATATCGAGCGCACCCATCACAAAGTTGCCGAAACGCAGCGGCAACACCAGCTCCGAACGCGAGGCGGGTAGCTCTGGCAGCATCAAGACATCCTGCGCCTGTCGCATGTCGTTGACCATGCGCGGCTGAGCCGTGCGGCACACACTCGCCAACAGACTCGTCGTCTCCAATGCGATGCTAAAGCCGCGCGCAAGGAGCGTTGCGCCCGCTTCGCCCGTCCCCGCAGCCAGGCTGATACGTCCGGAACGCTCATCGAGCACCCACACGCCCACAAAATAGTAACCAAAGCGCTCCTTGATAAGGTTGACCACCTGCGGCAGGAGCTGCGCCGGGTCGAGAATGGAGGTAACCTGTCGTCCCACCTGACTGGTGATTTCCAACTGCGCCGCGCGCCGCATCAGGGTTTGATTGGCCGCGCGCAATTCCGCCGTGCGCTCAGCGACGCGCTCTTCCAGGGTGCGCGCCCAGGCTTCCAACTCGCGATTGGCGCGCAGCGTCGCCTCGTACAGGCGCGCGTTCTCGATAGCCGTCGCGGCCTGATTGGCGAAAATCATCAGCAAATCCACATCGGCCTGTGAGAAACGCCCGCTGATGGAGCGGTTATCGGCGTAAATCAGGCCCACCAGCTCCGAGCCGGAAAGGAAAGGCACGCACAACACGGAGCGCAAGTTGAGCTGCAACACGCTGCTCTGCTGCCCAAAGCGCTCATCCACCAGCGTGTCCTGAATCAACACCGGCATGTGGGATTGGGTCACCGCTCCCAGAACCGAGTAACTGATTTGTGCGCGCGACTGCTGAATGTCCTCGATGGCAATACCGCGCGCCACGCGGAAATCCATGCGCCCGTCCTCATCCAGCAGCACCAGGAAACCGCGCTCCGCCCCGCTCAACTCAATGACCTGATCCATAATGTAATTAAGCAGGGCCTCAGCGTCGTGCGTCTCATTCATTTGAATGCTGATGTCGAGCACGCGCCGCAGCCGCTCCTGCAATCGGTCAGCGCTCGTCATGGCGCCCGGCGCTTCGATTTCCGCCGCGGCCTCCGGCGCCGGCTCCGCGCCCACCTCTTCCTTGCGCTTGCTATTCTGTCGCGTCCATTCGATGAGGATGTCGCGGTTGACAGCCACCTTGTTGAAGTAATTGCGGCGCAGGCCCTCATCGCTCAAGGTGGCCACGCCGGCGAACATCGCCTCCCGCGCGCGATCTAAGGCTGTCCAGGTCTCATCGTCGAGCGGCTCATCAGGCGTGCGTTCCGGTGCGTTCTTGAGCACCTGATAGCGAATCCACCAGATTTCCTGCGCAGGGAAGTCCCCGGCGTCCCCGGCCTGCTCCAACAAAGCGCAGGCCTCGCGGCTGGTCTGCTCAGCCATGCGCCAGTCGCCCTGCTCCAGGTAGACGCGCGCCAGCCAGGCCATGGAAGCGGCCAGATAACCCAGGGTGCCGATCTCGCGCTGCATCTCGCAGGCATGGCGCAGCATCTCACGCGCGCTGGCCAGATTGCCGCGCATCAGTGCCACACGTCCCAACCCCATCCAGTAGATGGATTCGGTCCAGCGGTCGCCCACGTCCATCGCTAAGGCGCGGCCTTCTTCAAAGACCTGCTGCGCCTGAAGGTAATCGCCGGTATCCAGATAGACACGGCCCAGGCTTTCGAGGGTGTAAGTGAGGCTGGCGCGAGCGTGTAAATCGCGCTGAATCTGCACGGCCTGTTCGAGGTATTCGCGCGCGCGGGTGTAGAGACCCAGCCCGGCATAAATCAAGCCCAGGTTGTTATAAGTCCGCGCCATGCCGCTGCGGTTGCCGATGGCACGCGAGATGGCCAGGGAATGTTCGTAATAGAGGCGCTGCTCAGCATAGTCGGAGGAGAGGATGCCCAGCGCGTTATAAGCGTCACTTTCGCCCTGCCGATCCCCCACTTCACGGAAAAGCGCCAGAGCCTCGCGGATCATGGCACCGGCTTCCTCCAGGTGACCGGCGCGGCGATGGATGTTGCCCAAATCCAGCAGCGCGCGCGCCAGATTCGGCTTATCCTCCACCACCGAGCGGTATAACGTAATGGCGCGCTCGTAATAACCTTGCGCCTGCTGATGTTCACCGAGGGAGAAAAGCGCGTCGCCCAGGGCAATCAGGCTGGACGCTTCGAGCTTCTGATCCCCCACCTGCTGCGCAAGCGCCAGGGCTTCCTGTGCGGCGGCGCGTGCCTCGTTCAGATTGCCCAAAGCGTTGGCCAGACGCACCTGCCGCGTCACCACCTCCACTTTGAGATGGACATCATCCAACTGCGCCGCCATGTGGGCCATGGCCTGTAAGTCGGCCTGCTGCGCCTGCGTCATGCCCATCAAGCGATACGCATCCGCGCGTCCAGCGCGCAGTTCATATTCCAGACGCAGATCGTGTTCCTCCGGCAGGGCGGCCAGAGCGCGGGTGTAGTAATCCACCGCGGATTGATTGGCGTAGACTTGCCGCGCCTTGTCCGCAGCCAGCCGCGCGTAAGTGAGCAACGCATCACGATCACCGGCGCGCTCGTAATGCCAGACCAGCAACTCGGCCACTTCGTCTTCTGGATGCGTGGCCCGCAGCGTATCCGCCACACGCCGGTGACGATAGCGACGCTCTTCTTCCGAGAGGCGGTCGTACATGGCTGCGCGCATCTGATCGGTGGCAAAGCGATAGCTGGTCACGCCGGCTTGCTCGTCGCTCACCAGGACGTGCTGTTGCGCGGCCTGCGTAATGTAGATAAAGACCTGCTCTGGCGGCATGTCCGTCGCCGCGCTGAGGTGCTCCAGATCAATCCACAGGCCCATCACCGCCGCCCATTGCAACACGTCTAACGTCTGCGCGTCCAGGCGTTGCAGGCGGCGCGTCACCACTTCCTGAATGCTGGTGGGAATGTGAGTAAAGGAGTCCAGGTCAACGCGCCACGTTGTGCCGTCGTAGACCAGCAAATCCTCATCCACCAGGCTGTGCATGAGGCTTTCGATGAAAAGCGGATTGCCACCCGCCTCCAACAGGACACGTTCGAGCAGGCCGGCAGGGAGTTCGCGCACGCCGAGCATCGAACGCACCAGATCAGCGGTGGCTTCATCATCCAGCGGCTCCAGGCGCAACACATCCCAGGGTTGCTCGCCCACCACGGTGGAAGGGGTGCTGCTGTGGCGGGATTCGCGGCGTCGGCTGATGATGCGCGCCTGCTGCAGGAAGGAGCGCAGCGGATGGCCCTCGCGCACGTCCTCATCGCGGAAGAGCGCGCACACCATCACCGTGCTTTCTTGAACCTGCTCGCCCAGCGCGCGCAGCAATTCGAGGCTCTCCGTATCCACATAGTGCAAATCTTCCAGGATGATGAGCAGCGGATGGCCCGTAGCCAGAATGAAGCGCACCACGGATTGCACCAGGCTGGCGCGGTCGCTCGCCGCGGGCAGGTCCTGCGATTCGGGAAGGATATCCCGCAAGGCGGGCATCAGGCGCACCAGAGAGGGCGCGTGCGCGCGCACCAGCTCCGCGTCACGCCCCAACTGGAAGACCACAAGCTGCCGCAGGATGGTGATCCACGGGTAATAGGGCGCGCGGGCGTGTTCCTCCGCTGCGCCCTCGGCCACGAAGACGCGCTGCAACTGAGCGCGCAGGCGCAGCTCGCGCACCAGGCGGCTCTTGCCCATCCCCGCCGCCCCGCCGATGAAGACCAGACGGCCCTGCCCCTGCAGGGTGCGCATCAGCAGGCCCTGCAAGCGCGCCAGCTCGAACTCGCGCCCCACAAAGCTGCCGCTCTGGATATAACCCAGGCGCGTTTCGCGCGTTTCGATGGGGTAGTCCCGCCCGGTCAGGTTGTTAATGGCGCGGATAATCTCGTTGGCGCTGGCGTAGCGGTTGATGGGGTCTTTCGCCAACAGCTTGAGGATGATGGTTTGCAGAGCTTCGGGCACGTCGGCGCTGAAATGGCGCGGGGCTTCGGGTTGGGTCTCGACGTGCTGCCGCAAGATGGTCATGGTGCTATCCCCCTGGAAGGGGAGCTTGCCGGTGACGATTTCGTACAGCGTAATGCCCAGGGAATACAGGTCGGCGCGATGGTCCACCGCATCGCCACGCACGAGTTCCGGCGCGACGTAATCGGGCGTGCCGCGCAGCTTGAGCGGCCCTTCCGCGCGCGCCCGTCCAATAAGGCCGAAATCCATCAGCTTTACCGTGCCATCGGGCATGACGAAGATGTTTCGCGGCTTGATGTCGTAGTGGATGAGGCCACGCGAATGGATGTATTGCAGGGCACGGCAGACCTGCACGGTGATGTCGTAAATCCAATCGTAATCGCCCGGTGTTTCCTTCAGCCGCCGTGAGGCGTAACTGACCAGGTCCTCACCAGGGACGTACTCCATGGTGAAGAAGTATTCCTGCGTGTCTTCCGTGATGCCGAAGTCGTAAACGGCGACCAGATTGGGATGGCGAAGCTGCGCTAAGGCGGCAAATTCGTAGCGGAATTGCGTCAGAGCACGCTCGTCCAACAGGTCACGGCGGATTTTCTTAAGCGTGATGATTTGATCGGCGTTGAGCGTGTCTTCGATAAGGTACACGGTGCCCATTCCGCCGTGTCCCAGCTCACGCACGATGCGGTAGCGGTTATTAATCCATGATACCGACATGCCTGACTCCCGATCAGCAGCTTCTTGCATATGGGTGTATTGTAACACAAAAACGGAGAATGGGGAGAATAGCGAGGTATGAACGTTAAGGCGTCAGGTCGTCCGGATGCCGCAAGCGGCAACAGCCCGGACGACCTTTTAACGCGGTACAACACGCCTCACGGAGGTGCATTACAACAAATCGTTCAGCACCTGTGCCAGCTCTTCCAGGACCACGGGTTTGGTAATGCAGGCCTGAATCAGATTCGAGGTGCGCAGCGCTTCCAGGTTTTCATCCAGGGCGTGGCCGGTGAGCATAACGATGGGCTTACGCCAGCCAGTTTTCCGCAGTTGGCGCACCAGAGCGATGCCTCCCATCCCCGGCATGACCACATCCGAAAGCATGATGGAAAGTCGCGCATCCTGCTCTTTGATCACTTTCAGCGCTTCAATCCCGTCCACGGCCGTCAGAACGTGATAGTTGAGCTGCTCCAGGCTAATCTGCAACGCCCTGCGCACCGTCGCGTTGTCTTCAACCAGCAAAATCCACTCGCCATGTCCCAGGGGCAGCGCTGTCTCGTCTCCATGGTTCAGCACCGGGCTGACCTCCAGGGCCGGGAAGTAGATATGAAACGCTGTTCCCTTGCCTACTTCCGTTTCCAGCGTGATGTGTCCATCATGTTGCGCTACAATACCGTGGACCTGCGCCAATCCCAGGCCACTGCCCTTGCCCGGCGCTTTGGTCGTAAAGAAAGGCTCAAAGATATGGGCCACAATCTCCGGCGCGATGCCTGTCCCCGTATCCTGTACCGTCAGACGTATCCATGCCCCCACAGCGATTTCGGGAAAATCGGGCACAGCGGGCGGCCCCCCCCGCTTTGACCACCACATGCTCCAATTTCAAGGTCAGCGTTCCGCCGTCCGGCATGGCATCGCGCGCGTTGATGGCCAGATTCATCAGCATCTGCTGTAGCGACGTGGGGTCGGCATTGATGCGATATTCCCCATCGCGGTAATCCAGGTGCACGCGAATCATTTCTGGCAGGGTCCGCTCCAGGAGCTTGGCCTGTTCCTTGATGAAAGGCAATAGATCAAAGGGACGCCGTTCCAGAATGCTGCGTCGGCTGAAATCAAGAATTTGCTGAATCAGGCGCGTGGCATGGTCGGCCTGTTGTTTGATGGTGAGGGCATTTTCGCGCTGCCGCGCATCGAGGTTGGACGCGCGCTCCAGCAACTGCGCGTAGAGGGTGATGACCGCCATGATGTTGTTAAAGTCGTGGGCAATGCCGGCGGCAAGCTGTCCCACCGCCGCGAGGCGTTCCTGTTGCTGAATGCGGGTGCGGATTTCGACCTCTTGCGTCACATCCTTGATGACCAACACCCATTGCGCTTCCACGGCGCTCAGCCCTTCGACGGGGCGCGCCAGCATTTCATAATGGCGCTGCCCGCTTTTCACTTCGTGCCACAAACCACGTACCGGCGGCGAAGTAAGAATCTCCTGCAGGCTAGAGTCACCCAGCCGGGTCAGGATGTCTCCTTCTCCTTTGACCCCTGACAGGTCAGGGAGTATGGCGCGCGCGTTGGCATTGGCAAGTAAGATGCGCCCCGCCGTTTCCAGGAGAATAACCGCTTCCGGCACCGTCGCCAGAATCTGTTGAATTCGTCTCGTTTCATCCGCTATGGCCTGTATCCACCTTTCGCGTTCTTCACGGGCGCGGATAATTTCATCCGCATTTTCAATGGCCCCCTCTAACGCTACCAGGTGGCCAGCGCTATCTCTCAATCCTTGCAAACTACACCGTCCCCAAAAGACCTCACCATCGAGCGCGTGCAGGCGAAGTTCAACGCCGTAGACCTTAGGCTGATTGTCCAACCTCTCGATCAGGCGCCCGTGGTCCTCCGCATCCACGTACCAGCCAAGGGGTGGAATCGCTTCGACGGTGGGCGCCTTGAGCATGTCCAGGAAAGCCGGATTGGCGGTGATCAAACGTCCTTCCGGCGTGGCGCGGTACAGGCCGATGGGGACACCATCGAACAGGCGTTGATAACGGCAGGAGAGTTCGACCGAAAGCCGCCGCGCCCGCAGCAAAATCTCCACGCGCGCCTGCAGCTCCAGCTTCTCCACCGGCATGAGAATCAGCTCATCCACCGTTTGCCACATATGTTGCGCCGCAAGGCGCAGTTCGTGGCGCGGGGTGAGCAACAGAAACGGCAACCAGATCGGCGCTTCTCTATGCCGCAGGGCCTGAATGACTGAAGCCCAGCGCGTCAGGGTGATAGCGTCCAGCATCCCCAAATCAAAAGCGCCTTCTTCCAGAAGGGCATCCGCTGCGCCGGTCACAACCTGATAGCGTGGCTCCAACCAGGCCTGCAAAAGCCGCGCATTTTCAGAAGATTCCAGCAACAAGGCAACCCGCTCCACCCTCACACCTCCATCCATCTTTGCTACGCCGGGGGAAACCGTGGAAGGTTTTGGCTTTTCCTCCTGCGCAACCCAGGCCCGCACGACCTCCAGTAATTTGGCAGGCGTGAGGGGCTTCATCAACACGCCGCGCGCACCGAACTGCAAGGCCAGTTCATGCGCGCCGCTCTCGTTCCGCGACGCTATCAGCACAAAAGGGATGCCGTGTTCGCGCAATGCCGCGCATCCGTGCGACAAGCCGGCGCGCAAACCGCTCATATCCACCAGGGCCAGACGTACCGCAGGACAAGTCAAAAGAGCTTCTTCCCATGCGGTCGTCGTTTGCGCCACGACAACCGCGTAACCGGCCTGCTCCAGGACAGACTGCATCAGCTCCCCGTTGCGCGCCTGCGTGGCCACGATCAGGATCAACGGACGGGCAGCCATGGCGGCCTCTACGACGTTTTCCACTCCGGCACCCCACTCAGCAGGCCGCGCAATTGCGTCAAGGGGCGGCCCACTTTGACGCCGTAGCGGGTAATTTCATATTCGCGCAGGGTTTTCTCAAAATCGCTCAGCCGCTTCTTGAGCACACCGATGGCCTTGCGCAGTTCTCCGTTGACTTCAAGATAACGCAAGAAAATGATGTTATCCGCCAGATAACTGATGCCCAATTCGGTGGCTTGAAACTCGCCCGTGATCTTCTCGACCTCGTTGACCAGCAGCGTTGTCACCCCCATGGCATTGAGGTAGCGACAGAGCGCGTGGAGATGCTGCACCAGGTCAGCTCCGCGCATGGACAGACGATACCCGGCAATGCTATCGAGCATCACAATGCGCGTATGGCGCTCCTCAACTTCCTGTCGCACCAGGCGCGCGAACTCGTCCGGCGTATAGCGCAGCGGTTCGATGGGAATCACTTCCAACATGCCATGCGCCATCATGGCCCGCACGGGGATGTTGATAGCCTGAGAACGCGCCAGCAAGGAGTCCACGTTTTCCTCAAAGGTGTACACCACCGAGCGCTCCCCTCGCCCGGCGGCTTCCTTCATGAACAACAGGCCCAACGTGGTTTTGCCGGAGCCGGTTGGACCGGTCACAAGGGTGACCGTGCCGCGTTCCAATCCGCCATGCAACAGTTCATCCAGTTCCGGCACGCCGGAAGAAATGGCATCCAGCACAAATTCAGCAGTGCGCTCCGGCAATTCAAGGCGTGGGAACACCGTAATCCCACCGTGAGCGATACGATAGGTGTGAAAACCGCCAATAAAAACCGAGCCTCTCAGTTTTGAGACCTCGATGACCCGCATCTCCTCGCGCACGTCCAGGTTAAGAATGCCATCGCAAAGGAATTGCAAATCGGCATCCGGCGCCTCGGCGCTGCCCTCAGAAGTGAACATGACGGTGGCTCCCTCTTCGGTCAGGAAGCGCAGGAAAGCCAGCACCTGCTTGCGATATTGGAAACTGTCTGTAGCCAGGTAGCGAAACTGCGTCATGGAGTCAATGAAAACGCGCGCCGGACGCAGTTGACGCACGATTTCCACAATACGGCGCGTGAGGGGAGCACGTTCTACTTCTGAAGGGGAGAAGATGTCGTAGGATTCGATTTCGGTGAAAAAGCCCTGCGCCGGACTCAAGTCGAGGAAATTCACCCCGCGCAGGTCAAACCCGATGCGCTCACCGTGCTCACGCAAACGCGCTTCACTCTCTCCCAGCGTCACATAGAGCACCCGTTCGCCGGCGGTCACCCCGGCGCACAAGAAGTGCAAGCCCAACGTCGTTTTGCCTGCTCCCGGCCCACCGCGCACCAGATAGGTGTGTTGCGCCAAAAGCCCGCCGTTGAGAATCTCATCCAGCCCGGTGATACCGGTTGAAAGCCGCCTGACCTCCTGTTCCATAGCCCCTCCCGTGAATCAACATCCCCCATGACGAGGTGAGTGGATAAAATCAAACCGTTTTGTACCTGCTTACCTGCAGCAGCAGAACAGCAATTGAAGTCACCGCTAAGGACTCTTCCTCAAGTCGCGACCGTGCCATTCGTGGATACCCGCAGGGTCCAGAAAGGGTCCTTCGGGCGCGCGTTCAAGCGCCAGCCGGGATAGGGTATTCGATGATTTCTACCCATGGGGTAGACTTGAGATGGACGAAGGCCATGCCCGCGCCCCCTCCCCATGAATGTTCTATTGCATCGCAACCCAGGGAGGCTGAGCCGTTACACCGTTTGACGCGCTATTCCATGACATCCAGATTCAACACCAGGCCACCCAACCAGATGTGTTGTCCAGGGCGTACCAGCGTGGGCTGATGGGGAACGAGGGGAACACCATCAAGCTTGGTGCCGTTAGAGCTTTGCAAATCGGTGATATAGAAACCCTCTTCCCCACACGTGATCATCGCATGACGGCGCGAAACCCCATAAGCCGCTTCACCTTCCAGACTCAAATCCAGGTCAGGATAGATGCCCCGACGCTGATCTGAGCGTCCGAGCAGCAATTCTCCACTGCACGGCAGGGCAAAAACGTGGCCGGTGTAGGTGGAGTACAAAAAATACTGGTAGGCCCCGCTGCGTGGCTTCGCCTTCCATGACGCAGGCACCTCGGCCACCAGCAGCAGGCAACTCCCCAGACGGATCTCATCCCCAACGCTGATGCGGATTTCGCGATGAGGCTGTAAACGCACGCCATTCACCCAGGTACCATGCTGACTATCCAGGTCGGTCAGCACATAATGTCCCTCACCACGGGAGAGCACGCTGGCGTGATAGCGCGAAATCGAGCCGTAACGGTCATCAAACGTGAGGTCTACATCCGGGGAGAGGAGATTGGGCAGGTCGGCACGGCCTAGAACCAGTTTCCCCTGTGCGGGCAGCGCAATGCGGTGCTGTGTGTCCGGCACGTACAGGATGGCGGGGATGGCTGCCGTCCCTGTGGAAGCAACTTTGGGAGCGGTCTGCGGTTTCTTGGGCGGCGGGGAGGGAGTCGCTTCAGGTTGTGGTTCGGGTTGTGGTTCGGGTTGCGGCTCGCGGCGCAAGCGCTCGCGCAGGCTGCGTTTGCTGCCCTGTTGTTCTTGCACGCGCAGGCAAATCGGACGCACTGCGTAAACCGTTTCATCCGTGTAAGGACCGCTTCCAATAGCTTCCAGATTGGCCCCTTGTTGACGCAGCGCTTCCACCTGCCGCAGGCATTCGGCCATCAGTTCCGGTGGACAGTCTTCACAATGATAAGCGACGGGGTCCTTGTTCATATACCACACCATCGAAAGAGATAAAAAAGGGCGACCGCTCACGCAAGCCCGTGTCCTCGACGCGAGAATGCTCAACAGCATCGTTCGTCAAGAGCTACCCAAAATGAGCGGGACCCCACTCAAGCCCAAACGAACGCTATATTTCCTGACTCCGCTTTTGCAAACAGGTCTCTGCAGGCCCTTACCCATCGAGCATAGCGCGTAAAAGCAAAAGCTTCTATGCTCTATTCAAATTATATCCCAAAATAGACTCGCGCAAGCCCTGAGTTTGCTCCTCACGTTCCCACAGAGCCAGGGCGCCGACGCGCTCCGTCGTACCGGCACCCACACGGTTGGCAAAAGCGCAGGCGCTCAGTTCATCCAGACCGCGCAGGCGCGCCGCGATGAAGCCCGCGTCAAAAGCATCGCCCGCGCCGGTCGTATCCAGCACGGCAGCGGGCACGCCCGGCACCGTATGCATCTCATCCGCGCGTGCCAGCAAGCACCCTTCCGCGCCGGTTTTGATGATGACGGTCCCGGCGCCGCGGTCGCGCAGACTTTGCGCCGCGCGTGTAACGTCCGTCGCTTCGGCGAGCCACAGCGCCTCCTCCCGATTGCAGAAAAACACGTCCACATAGGGAAGGGCTGCCCATAAGGCATCGAGGGGACGGCCATGATGCGCGCGCACAATGTCCAGGGAAACAGTCCACCCCGCGGCCTTGAGTTGCGCCAACACCTCCCCCACGCGCACGTCCAGCAGGCCCAGGGTGATGAGGAAGCCACCGACATGCAGCCAGCGCGCGCCCGTCTCCAACCAGGCGGCTACATTCAGGCGCTCCACGGTCAGATGCGCGTTCGCCGCCGGCGTGTGCAGAAAACGCGGCTGCGCCTCGCCATCCACCAGGCCCACGCTCACCGCTGTAGGCACATCGGGTAACCGCTGCACGAAGCGCGCATCCACGCCAAAACGCTGCCATGTGGCCACCGCCAGATCACCTGCCGCGTCCGTGCCGATACAGCCAATCAGCCCCGTGCGCAAGCCCAGCGCAGCCAATCCCACCGCGGTATTGGAGGCACAGCCGCCCGCGCTCACCGCAACGTGCTGAAAAGAAAGCGAACGATGCCGCGGCACCTCGTCAATCGGATACAAAATCACATCCAGGGTGACGTTACCCAGCACAAGAACGTCGAGAGCAGTCATAAACACCTCTTGAGTTGGTCTAAGGGTCGGGTCGTCGAACCCAAACCTGGCAAACTTCACCGGCCCGCGCTGCAGGCACCTTACAACATCAGGCCGCTAACGCCCTAAAACGTGATCACCACCTCATGTTCCGTCCGCGCTGCCGTGTGATGATACACCAGCACACTTTCTTCCGGCTTCAGCTCATACGTCCCATCCGAGACGCGGACACGGCAATGACGCGCGCTGAGACGCTGTGGGATGAAGATTTCCGTCGGCGCTGTGACCGTCGCATCATGGCGGAAGCGCAAGAGGAAAAGACGCTGCCGGTAGTCATAGCCGTAGGTGAGGGGGATGCCCGCCACGGCGCGCGGATAGGGCCGCACCGCCGCATCCAGGGCACGCCCGCCGCTATCGGGGTCCTGCGGGTCGCGGCGGTCGTCCACGCTGAAAATCGAAAGGTCCTCGCCGTTCCACTGATCGCCGCGCTCATGCGTATTGTCGGCGGTGTAGTTCCACAGCGTGACGCTCACCAGATTCGCCTCCATGGCACGGAAGGAACGATCCAACGCGGCGGCCTGCGCGCGGTAATCGCCTGTGCGGTAGGCGCGCCGTTCGTTCAAATCGAAGGGGATGCCAAACTCACCAATCAAGGTGGGCACGCCCCCCATTTGCTCCTGAGAGACGCGCACGATATCCGCAATCTGCTCCGCAAAAGCCGCGCGAATCCGCCGTTCGCCTATGAGGAGCTTGCGCCGAAACACGTCCACGCTCCACAACGGTGAAAAGCGTTTGCTAAACAAGGTCCAGCCGTCGTACCAATGGGAAGCGTTCACCACATTCTCCCCATCCTGCGGTGACCAGGTGAGCGTCGTCTCGTTGGGAATGCCCTCCAGGAAAATCAACGCATCCGGATCGAGCTGTCGAATCGCCTGCGCGTAACGCACGGCAAAAGGACGGTAGAAATCGCGCGTGAAATCCACCGTGTAACCGGACACCTCCGCAAAATGGCGCGGACGCAGCGCCACAGGGCGGCCAGCCTCATCCACATCCCAGACGCCGTTGGCACGCCACAAACAGCCCGCCTCACGCTGCCAGGCGCGCACGCCCTGCGGATCCACACGCACGCGCCTCGCCACGCGCTCACCGCGCAAATCCTGTACCCACACCTCCACATCCTGAGCAATCCCCTCCCCCAGAGCCATCGCCTGCAAGGGCGTGGGCATCAAGCCCTTGCGCAACATCACCTTGCCGTGGGTGCGCACATCCTCCCAGCCAATGTACCCCGACGACGGCTCATTGAGCGTATCGTAGCCCACCACGTTGGGCAGGCCGCGCAAACGCTCGACAACCTGCAAGATCGCGTTCATGTAATGTCGCTGCAAAAACTCCTGCACCGGCACGCCGTCCACGCGCGTGGCGGGCGCAAAAACCGAACCGGCGAAGAACAGCGTGAACATCGTCGCCGTGGCCAGCTTGCCGTAATTGGTAGGCCAGATCATCGTCGGGAAGGGGTCCCCGTGCAGCGCGTGGACTAACGCCGCCCCCGTCGCCGCAAAGCCCGCGGGATCGAAACCCACCGCCTCCAGCGTCCAGGCCGGGGCGCCATCCCCACCCGTGAAGCGGCTCCACACGTCCTGATGCGGATCTATGAACACGTGAAGGCCATGCTCGCCCGCTTTGCGCACCACCGCGTACAGGTAATCGAGATACGCCTGATCGTACTGCCCCGCTCCGGCGTGCTCGATCGCTTCCCAGGTGATGAGAAAGCGCAAAAACGTAAAGCCCCAACGCTTAAGGCGGGCAAAATGCTCATCCGCCTCCTCCAGCGGAAAAGGCCGTCCCACAAACGAGACCGCGCGCGGATTGGCGAGACTTTCAGGCAAGTGCGTTGCCCCGTTGGGATGCGTGGGCACTTTAGAGCTGCCACCAAGGTTGACCCCGCGCAAAATCAAAACGCGGCCATGCTCATCTTTAAACCAGGGGCCAGAAACTCGGATCATCGCACACCTCACTTGAACGAGAAACGATAAATCAAGTATGTGGGAATTGAATAAGTTTGTCAAGCGGAACCGCAAGGGCCTTCCCCCGTCCCGCCAGCCTCCGGCTGGCAAAGCCTTTGACGCCTCTCCCCGCACCACCAGCCCCCGGCTGGCAAAGCCTTTGACGCTTCTCCCCGTACCGCCAGCCTTCGGCTGGCAACACCTTTGACGCTTCTCCCCGTCCCGCCAGCCTTCGGCTGGCAAAACCTTTGACGCTTCTCCCCGTACCCCCAGCCTCCGGCTGGCAACACCTTTGACGCTTCTCCCCGTCCCGCCAGCCTCCGGTTTGACGATTTGCCCAAAAACAGGTTATAATACCCCCGTCCCAAGCCTGGATAAACCGGCTCAAAACACATCAGCGAGGATTCCAGTCATGCCCGAATTTTTGCACCTTTTACCACCAGATACAGCCCGCGCGCGCTGGCTGGCAGCGGTGACCCACCGCAGTCCGACCGAGGTGCTACCCACATCTCAGGCCGTTGGACGGGTGACGGCCCAAAGCGTGCGTGCACCTCAGGACGTTCCTCCCTTCCCCCGCTCTGAGGTGGACGGCTACGCCGTGCGCGCCGCGGACACCTACGGCGCTTCGGAGGCGCTGCCGGCTTACCTGGAGCTTGTCGGCGAGGTACCGATGGGCGGCGCGGCAGGCTTCCGTCTGCGTCCCGGACAGGCGGCGCTCATCCACACCGGCGGGATGCTGCCCGAAGGTGCTGACGCCGTCGTCATGGTCGAATACACGCAGGTGAGCCGCGTCGGCGAGGTGGAAATCCTGCGCCCTGTTGCCGTGGGAGAAGGGGTGATAGCCATCGGCGAGGACATGCGGGCCGGGGCGGAGGTGGTCGCGGCAGGCGTGCGCCTGCGTCCCGCCGAAATCGGCGCGTTGATGGCGCTGGGCATTACCGCCCTTCACGTGGCCCAACGTCCGCGCGTGGCCGTCCTTGCTACGGGTGATGAAGTGGTCCCGCCGGAGCGTAGCCCCGCGCCGGGGCAGGTGCGGGATGTCAATAGCTACACCCTGAGCGCCCTCATCGCCAAAGCGGGAGGCGAGGCGGTGTTGTACGGCATCATCCCGGATGAGCGCCACGCTCTGGAGGAGGCGGTGCGGCGCGCCTTTGCCGCCTGTGATGCGCTGGTCGTGACGGCAGGGTCTTCGGCGAGCACGCGCGACATCACGGCGGAAGTGCTCAACGGCCTGGGCGCGCCGGGGGTGCTCGTCCACGGGGTGAGCACCAAACCGGGCCGTCCCACCATTCTCGGCGCAGCGCAAGGCAAGCCGTTGGTCGGATTGCCGGGCAATCCCGTAAGCGCTTTAGTGAACGCCGGGTTGTTCGTCGTGCCGATGCTTGATCACCTGCAAGGGGTGACGCACTCACGCCCCAAAGCGATCGTGCGCGCGCGCGTCACGGTCAACCTCGCATCCGAGGCTGGACGCGAGGACTGGTGGCCCGTGCGCCTGCATCCCACCCCTTCCGGCTGGGAGGCAGAGCCGATTTTCTACAAAAGCAACCTGATCTTCCGTCTCGCGGAAGCCGACGGCCTGCTCAAAGTCCCCGCCGACGCCACAGGCCTCGCCCTGGGCGAGGAAGCGGATGTGGTGCTGTGGGAGTGACGGGATGCTGGATGTGTTCAGCTTCCAGCTTCCTGCTTCTCTAAGACATCAACTCTAATGTGGAAGGATATCCCATGAGTATCTACCTGCACGATATTCCTCTGGATGAAGCGCAGCAACGCTGGGAAAAAGCGCTGCGCACAGCCGGACTTGAAGGCCCGTTGGATAGCGAAACCCTACCTTTAAGCGAAGCCCTTATCGGGCGTACCCTGGCCGAACCGGTTTGGGCACGCATCTCTTCGCCTCATTACCACGCTTCCGCCATGGACGGCTACGCCGTGCGCGCGGACGATACGCTCGGCGCGATGCCTACCGCGCCTCTGGTACTGCGCTGCGATGCGCAGGCGCGCTACGTGGATACCGGCGACGCGCTGCCCGATTGGGCCAACGCCGTCATCCCCATTGAGCTGGTAGAGCCGCTGGATGAAGAGGGGCGTCCCACCGTTGAGCTGCGCCATCCGGCGGCCATTCGCATCCGCGCCGCGGCACGCCCCTGGCAATCGGTGCGCCCTCTGGGCGAGGACATCGTCGCCACCGAGTTGGTGCTGCCCGCTGGCCACGTCCTGCGTCCGGTGGACCTGGGCGCCATCGCGGCGTGTGGTCACGCGACCGTGCGCGTGACGCGCCAGCCGCGCGTGGCGATTCTCCCCACCGGCACGGAGCTGATTCCGGTCGGCGTCGAACCACGGCCTGGCGACATTATCGAATACAATTCCTTGGTGCTGGCGGCGCAGGTGATGCAATGGGGCGGGGTGGCTACCCGCTATCCGATTACGCCGGATGATTTTGCGCTGATTCTCGCGCGGGTGGAGGAAGCCGCCCGCAGCCATGACCTGGTGCTGCTCAACGCCGGCTCCTCCGCCGGATCGGAAGATTTTTCGGCGCGCATCGTGGAAACCCTGGGCGAGTTGTTGGTCCACGGGATTGCCGTCCGCCCCGGCCACCCGGTGATTTTGGGGATGCTCCACGTGGACGGGCGCCGCGTGCCGATTATCGGCGTGCCGGGCTATCCCGTCTCCGCCGCGTTGACGGGTGAGATTTTCGTCGAACCGCTGCTGGCGCGCTGGCAGGGACGGGCCGCGCACCAGCCTCCCACCCTTCAAGCACGCCTCACGCGCAAGCTGGCTTCTCCCGCCGGCGATGACGATTATGTGCGCGTGGCGGTGGGGCGCGTGGGCGAAACGTGGCTCGCCGCGCCCCTCTCCCGCGGGGCAGGCGTCATCACCTCCCTCGTGCGCGCGGATGGCATCGTCATCGTGCCGCACGGTCAGCAGGGATACGACGCTAACACCGAAGTGACGGTGCGGCTCTACCGTCCCATGCACGAGCTGGAGCAGACGATCTTCGCTATCGGCTCCCACGACATGACGCTGGACCTCATCACCCAATATTTAGCCGTGCGCGGACGGCGTCTGGCCTCGGCGAATGTGGGCAGCCTGGGCGGCCTGGTGGCCCTGCAGCGCGGACAGGCGCATCTGGCGGGCAGCCACCTGCTCGACCCGGAGACGGGGGAGTACAACGTGAGCTACATCCGCCGCTACCTGCCGGAGGTGCCGGTGCGCGTGATCACGCTGGTGGGACGCGAACAGGGCCTCATGGTGCGCGCCGGGAACCCTAAAGGCCTCCGCGGGCTGGAAGACCTGCGCCGCGCTGATGTGAGCTTCGTGAATCGGCAACGCGGCGCGGGCACGCGCATGCTCCTGGACTATCATCTCCAACGCCTGAACATAGAGCCGGCGCAGGTGCGCGGCTACGATCAGGAAGAATACACACACCTGAGCGTGGCGGCGGCGGTGGCTGCCGGGCGCGCGGATTGCGGACTGGGCATCCCCGCCGCGGCGCAGGCGTTAGGGCTGGATTTCATCCCCTTGTTTCAGGAACGCTACGATCTGGTCATCCCGGTGGCGCATTACGAGAGCGCGCTTTTGCAGCCGCTCCTCGCCTTGCTCCACGAGGCAGAGTTCCGCCGGGCCGTCGCTGCCCTGCCGGGTTACGATGTCTCGGCCATGGGGCAGGTGGTGATGTAGGCCGTCCGACCCCTTGAACTTTTGCGGAATGGAGTATACTTAGCTTACCTCATCCCAGAGACAGGAGCGCCTATGTTACGTCAACTGAAGCATTATGAACGACCTCAGACGATTGAAGATGCGGTGGCTTTGGCCCAATCGAATAGCGCGGCACAGTACCTTGGCGGCGGGGCGTGGATTGTGGCGAAAGGGGACCCCACCCTGACCACGGTGATTGATTTGCAAAACCTGGGCCTGAACACGATTAGCGGCGAGTTGGAGCAGATTCGCATCGGCGCCACAGCCACGCTACAAGCCCTCATCGAACATCCCGAAACGGCAGCGTTCAGTGACGGGGTGCTGGTGAGAGCGGCAAAGCTGACGCAGTCGCGCAACCTGCGCGAGCAGGGCACGCTCGGCGGCACGCTCATCGTCGCCGGACCGGCGGATCCGCTCACGACGGTGTTGCTGGTCTGCGATGCGGAGGTGGTGTACGCTGATCCCGCCGTGCATGTCGCGCCCTTCACGAGCTTTGTCGCTTACCGCGAGCGGCTCATCAAGGTGAAAGCGCTGCTCACGGAACTGCGCCTGAAGCGGCTCCCGCCGCGCAGCGCCCTGAGCTATCACACGGTGGGCCGATCCCCCATGGATAAGCCGATTGTAGGCGCTGCGGCCTATATCAAAGTAGATGAAGGGCTGGCGGCTGAAGTACGCATTGCCGTGGGAGGCATCGCCTCCCTGCCGGTGCGCCTGCCCAAAGTCGAGGTACAACTGCGCGGTCAGTTGCTGGACGAGGCCCACATCAAAGCGGCGCTGGAAAGCGGGCTTGAGGGCATTGAGGGGTACGAAGATTACCGCGGCAGCCGCGAGTATCGCCTTGAAATGGCGCGCGTCCTGGGCCGCCGCGCCCTGCTGGAGGCCTGGCAAAAAGCGCGGTAAGGGAGCGCGTTTTCAGGCTTCCCGCCCTGAATAAACGGCAACACGCCATACTCACATCGCCGACGTGTTTTCACGTCGGCGATGTGTTATAATGGCGAAAACGATGCAGGAGTCAACGATGGGTGAATTGAAGACAGAACGCAAGCCTTTAGGCTGGACTTACGGGGGACAGGCGCTCATCGAGGGTGTGTTGATGCGCAGTGCAACACGCGCCGCAGTGGCCGTGCGCCACCCGGATGGGCATATCGTGGTCAAAACCGAAGCTTTAGGCAGCCTCTATACCGGGCCTATCAGCCGCATCCCTTTCCTGCGCGGGTTACCGATGTTATGGGACTCGCTGGGGCTGGGCATGCGCGCGCTGCTTTTTTCCGCCGAGGTTGCCGAACAGGGTGAGACGCCGGACTACAAAATGAACGCCGCCACCGGCATCGGCATGGGGGTGCTTTCCATGGGCATCGCTTTAGTGCTGTTCATGGCGCTGCCCTCCCTGCTCGCGGGGTGGGTGGTGCCGGAAGGTCAGACTCTGCTCTTCAACGTGGTGGAAGGTCTCATCCGTCTGGCCATCTTGTTGGGCTACATCACGGCGGTGGGAAAAGTCCCCGAAATCAGGCGCGTCTTTGCTTATCACGGCGCGGAACACAAAACCATCAACGCCCATGAGGACGGCGCGCCGCTCACCGTCGAAGCGGTACAGCGCTACTCCACCACCCATCCGCGCTGCGGCACGGCCTTCCTGCTGATTGTGGTCATCGTTTCCATCCTGGTCTTCGCCCCTCTGGGCAAGCCGGCGCTGGTGCTGCGCCTGCTTTCGCGCGTAGTGCTGCTGCCTGTCATTGTGGGCATCTCCTACGAGCTGCTGCGCTTCAGCGGACGCCACGCGCAGAACCCGATCATCCGCGTGTTGATCGCGCCCAACCTCGCGCTGCAACGCCTCACCACCCGCGAGCCGGAAGATAGCATGGTGGAAGTCGCTATCGCGGCGCTTAAGGCCGTGTTGGAAGCATAGGGAGCGGAAGCTGGAAGCTGAAAACCCGTATCCAGCTTCCAGTATCCAGCACGTCCTCACCCCTCCGCCTTAATCGGACGGAAGCCCTGTCCCAGCACCTCATACGCATCCGTGACCACCACGAAAGCCCTGGGATCAATCTCGGCGATGATTTGCTTGAGCGGCATCAATTCACCGCGGGTGACGGTGACAAAAAGCATAGGACGCGGCTGTTCCGTGTAGCCACCGCGCGCCTCGATAATCGTCACCCCGCGATCCAGATTGTTGAAAATCGCCTCGCGCACGGCTTCCATCTCGTTGGTGATGATGAACACAGCGCGCGCGAAGCCCACGCCCTCCTGCACCGAATCCACCACGCGGCTGGAGACAAACGCCACGACCAGCGCGTAGAGCACCGGCATCAGCCCCGTCACCGCCGCCGCGGCCAGCAAGATAACCGAGTTCACCAGCAACAGCACCACGCCGAAAGAAACCCCCATAAAGCGGTTCACCAACTGCGCGATGATATCCGTCCCCGCCGTCGTGCCCTTGCCGCGCAGCACCAGCCCCACGCCGAGGCCATCCAGCAAGCCGCCAAACAAGGTGTAGATAAGCGGATCGCCGGTAATCGGCGGCACGTGAGCGGCCAGCAAATCAATCGCCGCCGTCATCACCACCACCGCGTACACCGTGCGGATGAAAAAGCGCATCCCGCCCGCGTAACGCACCCCGGCAACGAGCAGCGGAATGTTGAGGATAAAGGTCACCACGCCGATTTTCCAGCCCCACAGAAAATGGGCGATCATCCCCAGGCCAGTTATCCCCGACGAAACCACGTTATTGGGCACCAGGAACATATCCACCGAAAGGGCAATGCAAATCCCTCCCAGCGTAATCAGCACGTAATCGCGCAAAATCGCCAAAGCTTTTTCTGGATAAGGGACACGTGTCATCATCGCTCCTCCCCATTAACGTCGGCGTAAAAACACCACGCCCAAAAGCAGCAGCGCCACAAGCTGCAAGACCACCACCCCCCACAAGGGCACATCCACCGCGCGCGTCCCCGCCATCCGCTCTGCGGGCAACGGCGTCCAGGTCGGGAGCGGCGCGCGCGTCGGCGTAGGCGTGGGCCGTGTTGCCACGGGCATTGGCGTTGGGGTCGCAGCCAGGGTCGGCGTGGGCTGTGGGGTCAGGTTGATGAAGGGGGGCAGCGTGGGCGTGGGCGTCACGGTCACCGCATCCGCCGCAATCAGGCGCACCGTGGCCTGAGCCAGCGCCGTGCGCCGTGCCCCATCCCGGAACTCCACATAAACGGTGTACTCCCCCGGCTCTGTCCCTGCCAGTTCCCACGGCAACACCGGCGTCCAGAGCTGCCAGGCTGCATCCGTAAAATCCAGCGTGTTGCTCACGCGCACCTCAATCGCGCGTCCCATCCAGTTGCCCTCGCCCAGCGGCACAGCGTCCTCGTTGGCAAGGCGCAAGGCTACCACCGGCGATGTCACTACCGTTGCGCCATCGTTGATGAAAACCGGCAACACGCCGGGGCGCGCGCCCAACGTGATCACCCAGGCGTGCACTCCGTCCTCTCCTTCAGCGTAGCCTATCCCGATTTCCCGGTACGTGCCCATCAGAGCCGCCCAGGATGTCCCGTCCTCGTAAAACCAGCGCAGCGCGTCCTCCAGCGTACCCAGGCCCATCCAGCGTAACTCCTGCACCATCATGCCGTCGTTCCAGGCTTTGTAGCCCGTCGCCAGGATGCGGTCCACCGGTGTGCTGCCGTCGCTGCCGATGCCGTCCACCCGTCCGGTACGGACCATGTCCGCAGCATGGACCTGCGCCGCCTGCGCCAGCAGCGGCGACCAGGCCAGCGGGGTCAGACCGCTGCGCAAGCGCGCCTGATTGAGCAGCGATAGCAACGTATTCGCCTCACCAGGCACTTCAGCCTGCGCGCGCACGCCGGAAACCAGCGCCAGCATCAAGCTCAGGCCTACCAGCCATCCCCAGAAGCGTTTCATGCTTTCACCTCCTCCCAGCAGGTCAACATCGCCTGCGCCAATGCAGGGGTGGCCGCGATGAGGGGGGCTACCGTCTGCAACGTCCAGGCCTGCCCCTCAACGTCCGCAATCCACCCGCCCGCCTCCTGCACGATGAGCACTGCCGCAGCCTGATCCCACAGTTGAAGCGAAAGCGCGTAATACCCATCCACGCGCCCCGCTGCGACGTAACACATCCCCAACGCTGCCGAACCGAACGCCCGTAGAGAGCGCACGCGCGGCAAAAGTCGCCCCATGCGCTGCCAGACCTGATAGCGCAGAGCATTATCGCGCGGCCACTCCACCGCCACCAGTGCCGCTTCCAGGTCCGTTACGCCGGAGGTGTGCAGGCGCGTGCCGTTCAGGGTTGCGCCGTGTCCCCGCGCCGCGGCGAACAGCTCGTCACGCAGGCCATCGTAGACCACGCCCACCACCGGCACGCCGCGTTGCAAAGCCGCCAGGGAGATGCCAAACAGCGGCAGCCCGCGGCTGAAATTCGTCGTCCCGTCAAGCGGGTCCACGCACCAGACCACTTCAGCCTCAAGATGCTCCGGCGCGCTCTCCTCACTCACAATGCCATGGTTTGGAAAGGCAGCGTGCAGCGCATCCACAATCAGCCTGTTCAACTGCTCGTCCGTCTCCGTGACCGGGTTGCGGTAGCCTTTGAGCGTGAAGGCGTGAGGCCCGCCCGCTTTTTCCCGCACGTTCATCCAGGCTTCCTTCACGATAGCTTGCGCCATGGCAAGCCAGGTTGTGTACTCCATGGGCTTACTCCTTCTCCTCAAGTTGGCGCGAAGGGCGCCAGATACTGCTCAGCAACAACATCAAGTCAGCCTGATGCCAGCAACGCAACAGGGCGAGATAGACCAGCACACCAGCGCCCCCGGCCAGGAGCAGCAGCATCAGCCAGCCGCTCCACACCGGCGCGAGCCGCTCCTCCAACAAGGCGCGCAAGCCCCAGGCCACGCCCCCGCCGGCCAGACTGGCCGCGATCAGTTGGGCGGCGCTGCTCCACCCTGCCCCGCGCAGCGAGCCGTAACGCCGCAGATATCCCCCAAGCATCAGCGTGACCTTTATCCCCAATTGCAACCCAAACACCGCGGTGAGCACCAGCAGGCGCGGCCCCCAGAGCGCCACGCTGAGCAGGGCCAACGCGATGTAGCCCACCACGCCTGCCGTGTTGGCAAGGGCCGGATACAGGGTGTTGCGATGCGCGTAAAAGGCCATGTTGAGCGGCTGATCGAAAGCCGCGGCTAAAAGCCAGAACCACAACAGCCGCAACACCTGCGCCGTATGCAGCGTGTCATCCAACGTAAAAGCGCCGTGCTGATAAAGAACCCCTACCAGCGGCTCGGCCAGGACCAGACCCAGCGTGAGGCAGGGCAGCACAAGCAGCAGATTCAGCCGTATGGCCTGCACGGTGAGCACGCGCACCTCCTCTTCCCGCTGCGCCAGCGCCGCCTGCGTGAGCAAGGGCAGCACGGCGATGCCCACGGCCAACACCGCCACGCTAAAAGGCACCTGCATCACAAACGTGGCGTACTTGCTCCAGGCAATGCCGGAAGGCCCGGTACGGGAGATGAGGTTCAGGCGCAAGCCAACCGTCAACTGATCCAGGGCGGTGGCGGCCAGCAAGGGCAGGCTGAGCAGCACCATCTGCCGTAAGGCGGGGAAACTTTCCCGCCAGGCGCGCAAAAGGGGCGGCGTCGCGCGCAGGGCCGTTCCAAGCCACACCACAGCGGCCAGGCTGCCCACCGTAGCGCTCAGGCCCAGAACGCGCCCATCCCATCCCGCGCGCACCCCCAGCAGCAAGACGGCAATCATCACCAGATTGAACAGGGCGGGGGCCAGGGCCGGCGCGAGCATGCGCTGACGGGCATACAACGCCGCGCTGAGCAGCACCAGCATCCCCAGCCCCCAGGCCAGGGGGGCCATGAGCCGCATCAGGTCCGGGTTGAAGGCGGCCTGCAAGCCGCCGCCGACCAGCGTGAAGAAGAAACGCGGCGCCAGGGCAAAGGCCAGCGCCACCGTCCCGAAGACCAGAGTATAAAGCACCATCAGGATACCCAGCAGGCGACGCCACGCGGTTTCGTGTAAAGCAGCCTGTTGTGTGAAGGTGGGGATGAGCACCGGCGCCTGCAATCCCCCGACCAGCCAATCGGACATGAGGGTATGTAAATCAAAAATCGCGTCGAAAGCGCTCACCCAGGCTCCAGCGCCAAAAAAGTGCGATTTGAGCACCTCGCGCGCCAGGCCCAGGATGCGGCTGACCAACCCGGCACCGGAAAGCAGGGCCGAGTCGCGACTCAGGTGATGGCGGCTCATTTCACTCACGGAGAGGCATTCTACCTGCTTTTGACATCCTGACAACCTTTGAGCAACGTCACGGCTCATCCGTTGTTTGCGCGCCCATGGCGGATGAAAAGGTTAGCTTTCGTCGCGCTCTGGACTCGCGCCGCACATCAGACCTGCCAACCCTGCATAGCTCCAGACGGAAACTGAAAACGCGCCAAACCGTTTCGCCACGGCCCTGTTGGCGCCGCGCCGGGGCACAAAAAAAGCGGCCCCGGATACACCAGGGCCGCTTTTGTTGGAGTCCTATCGCGCGCGCAAGGCGCCCGCCTGCGCTGCCCCGCGCAAGGTCAGGGGCAGGTACACCACGGCGCGCACGTCAACCGTAGCTGTAGCCGTAATCGCATCCACAGCAGCCGTGACCGTGTCCCGACATGGTCGCAGCGGTGCGGTATAGAGGCCCTGCGCATTGATGCTGCCGCAGGTAGCTGACCACTGCACCCCGACATCCGGCAGGCGATTGCCATAGCGATCAACAACTTCCGCGCTAAAGGCGAAGCTATCGCGCGTGCGCAGCGTTACCTGAGCGGGCGTGACCGTCACGCGCGTCGGCGCACCCGGCAGAACCGTAACCGGCACCGTGACATTCACATTACCCGCCGTGGCCGTGATCCAGCCAGAGACTGGATAGGTGGGCGCGGTAAAGCGCCCTTGTCCATCTATCACGCCGATGCTTGCCACCCACGTTACCGGGTCCGCTGTGGGATTATTGTAACTATCGAAAGGCTGCGCCTGTAGCGTGGCGGTCGTGCCAACGGTGACGGTAAGGGATGAAGGCACAACCGCCACCCGCACCGTTGCTCCCGGGGTCACCGTCACCGCCGCCTGCGCGGAGAGGCTCCCGGCCTGCGCATACACAGACCCCGTGGCCGGTATCGTCTTTGCCGTGAACAGACCCGCCTGTGTGATCGTGCCGATGCTCGCATCGGCGGACCAGCTCAGCGTACCGGGCAAGTCAACCCCATTCCCATACTCATCCTCGGCGTGGGCGGTGAAAGTCTGCTGCGTCCCAACCGGCAAGGTCAGGCTTGCCGGGCTGATGACCAGCCGCGTCGCTTCTCCGGACCCGATCCTGACCGGCACACGCGTCACAAACGAGGCGTAAGTCGCGGTAAGCCATCCCGTCCCCGGATGCAGCGGCGCCGTGAAATGCCCGCTCGCATCCACCTCACCGATATCGCTGCTCCACGTCTCGACGCTTACGGGCCAGGCGTTGCCATAGGTGTCTTGCAAGACTGCGCTTAAGGTCGTGCTCTCTCCCACCACCAGCACCAGGGGATTGGGCGTCACGGTCAGCGTGACCGGCGCCGCGGGGACGATGGTCACGGGCAGCGTGGTGCTCAAGGTACCCAGGCGCGCCGTCAACGTCACC
>DAOUBT010000048.1:0-17442 GCA_034432595.1 Anaerolineae bacterium
GTTTCGTCAGGCGAAGAAGCCAGCGGGCCGGGCGCTTCGGACGAGCGCGCGCCGCTTGACTGCGTCAGGCGTATCACCCCGCCGAGCGCAGCGCCCCACAGCAAGCCCCACGCGCCCAGGGCCAGCGTCCCCACCAGTTGCGCGCCCAATTGCGCCGCGCCGCCGCCGATGAGCAAACCGCGTACCGCGCCGGCAGTGATCCCGTTCCAACCCTGACCGGCGCGCCCGTCCGCAAAAAGCCCTGCCCCCAGCAGGCCCACCAGGGACGCGCTGAGAGCCAGCGCCACCAATGCCGCCTCATCCTGCCAGCGCCAGCGCTCTGTGACCAGGTACAGCGCTAAGGGGACCAGGATCCCCACCAGCAAGCCGAGCAGGAAAGCCGCGCCGGGCGTGAAGAAAGGCGCCCCGGCCAGCGCCGCCGTCAACCCCGCCAGCATCCCTCGCGCCGTGAGCAGGGCATCCGGTTCCCCGCTCACCAGCCAGGCGTACCCCTGCGCGCTCAAGGTGGCGCCGGCGACGCTCAGCAACAACACCAGCGCCGTGCGTCCCGTGTCCAGCGTGGCGCCGTAGGTGTGGAAGGGCGCTCCCAGGGACCAGCCCATCCAGCCCAGCACCGCCAGAAATGCGCCGATGGTGCCCAATATCGGCGCGTAAGCCTGTGGCAGGGCCGGTTCCGCTGTGACGGGGCGCCGTGGCAGCAGCAGCAAGGTCCCCGCGGCGAAGGCGCCCGGCAGCCAGAAAAGCAAAGCACTGCCGCCGAAATCCACCATGCCGTGGCCCAATTGCTGCGTCATGCCCAACTGCGCCAGCCAGCCGCCGCCCCACACCCAGCACGCCGCGATGGGCCAGACGAAAAAGGCCAGCATCCCACTTGCCAGCAGCATGATCCAGCGCCGCTGCGCGTTCAAGGCCAGGGCGAGCATCGTCACAGCCGCGCTCAACAAGGGCAGGTAGGTCAGGAATAACTCCAGCGCTTTGGGCGTCACCGCATCCCCAGCCAGCGCAAACCCCGCCAGGCCGAGCATCCCCCAGCCCAGGCCGCGCACCTGATCCAGCGGCGACCAGATGCGATCCAGTCCCCTTAAGGCCGGGTCGGGCATCACCACGCCCGCCCCGCCCAGATGGAAGGCGAACCCGGTCAGCGCGTAGCCGCCGATGGCGAGCGCCACGGCCAGCGCCGCTAAGGGGGTGACGCGCCGCGCTTTCTCAGCAGGTAGCGCGCTCCAGAACACCAGCAACAAACCGAGCGGAATGAAATAGCCCCAAAGCCAGCTCAAGGCATCCCTCCTGGGTAACTGCTACGATCTCATTTTTCGGCCAGGCGCGCCACCGAAGCGACGCGGTCGCCTGTTTTCAGATCCATCAGGCGCACGCCCTGCGTGGCGCGTCCCATGCGCGGAATGTCGGCCACGCGCGCGCGCAAAATTTGCCCGCCTTCGGAAATCATAATGACCTCATCCTCTTCCTGCACGATGCGTCCGGACGTGACCGGGCCGGTGCGCGCGCTCACCTTGAAGGCCCGCAGCCCCTTCCCGCCGCGATGTTGCAGGGTGAACTCCTCCAGCGCGGTGCGCCGTCCGTAACCGTTCACCGCCACCACCAGGAAATCTGCTTTCGGCAGGACCACCTCCATGCTTGTTACCGCATCCCCTTCTTCCAGGGTGATGGCCTTCACGCCCGCTGCCGTGCGCCCCATCGGACGCACATCCTCTTCCGGGAAGCGTAGCGCCTGTCCCTGCTCGGTGATGAGAATCAGCTCATCCTGTCCGCCGGTGAGGCGTGCCCAGCCCAGGGTGTCGCCCTCTTCCAGCGCCATGGCGATGAGGCCGCTCGCGCGCACGTTCGCGAACTCCTTGAGCGGCACGCGCTTGATGCGCCCGTAGCGCGTCACCAGGGTGAGATAGCCCTCCATGTCGAAGCCGGGGACGGCGACCACCGCGGTCACGTGCTCATCCGCCGCCAGCGCGATCAGCCCCGCCAGCAAGGAGCCTTTGGCCGTGCGGTCGGCCGCCGGAATTTGATAGACGCGCTCCTGATAGACCTTGCCCTTATCGGTGAAGAAGAGCAGCGTGTCGTGGGTGTCCGCCGAAAGGACGTAGAGCACGGCATCCTCATCGCGCGTGGTCATGCCAATCACGCCTTTGCCCCCGCGACTCTGCGCGCGGTATTGCTCCGCCGGCACGCGCTTGATGTAACCTTGAGCCGTGATGGGCACGATGACGCGCTCATGGTGGATGAAGTCCTCATCTTCGAGCATTTCCGCGGCGTTGGCCTCGATGCGCGTGCGGCGCGCGTCCGCGTAGCGTTCGCGCAGCGCTTCCAACTCGGCGCGAATCATTTCCCGCTGCAGCAGGGGCGAAGCGAGCAGGCTTTCCAGGCGCGCGATTTCGCGCAGCAACGCCTCGTATTCCGCCACCAGCTTTTCCCGCTCCAGCGCGGTGAGGCGGCGCAGGGGCATGTCCAGAATCGCTTGCGCCTGTACCTCACTCAGTCCAAATGCGGCCATCAGGCGCGTGCGCGCCGTCTCCACATCCGGGGATTGGCGGATGATTTGCACCACCTCATCCATGTGGTCGAGGGCAATCAAGAGTCCCTCAAGGATGTGGGCGCGTTCGCGCGCTTTGCGCAGCTCGTATTGGGAACGGCGTACCAGTACCTCGATGCGATGCTCCAGGAAAATGAGCAACAGGCGCTTGAGCGGCAGCGTCAGGGGCGTCCCCTGCACCAGGGCCAGCAGTTGGACGCTGAAGGTGCTCTGCAACGGGGTGTATTTGTAGAGACGGTTGAGCGTTTTTTGCGGCTGTGTGCCGCGTTTCAGTTCGATGACGATGCGCAGGCCGCGCTGATCGGACTCGTCGCGCAAGTCGCTGATTTCATCCAGTTTTTCGTTGCGCACCAGCTCGGCGATGCGTTCGATGAGGCTGCTTTTGTTGACCTGATACGGGATTTCGCTGATGATGATGCGTTGTCGGTCCTTGCCCAACGGTTCGACCTCGGCCACGGCGCGCACGGTGAGCTGTCCCCGCCCCGTCGCGTAAGCCTGACGCAGCGCATCCACACCGATGATGACGCCGCCGGTGGGGAAGTCTGGCCCCTTGATGAATTCCATCAGGGTTTCGACGCTCACCTCATCACGTTCGTCCCAATGCTCCAGCAGGTACGTCAGCGCGGCGATGATTTCACCAACGTTGTGCGGGGGGATGTTGGTGGCCATGCCCACGGCGATTCCCGAAGCGCCGTTGATGAGCAGGTTGGGCAAAGCAGCCGGCAGCACCTCCGGTTCCGGCAGGGTGCCGTCGAAATTGGGCACCCAATCCACCGTGTCTTTTTCGATGTCGTTGAGCAGCTCCATGGCCAGCGGGGTGAGGCGCGCTTCGGTATAACGCATGGCCGCGGGCGCGTCCCCATCAATCGAGCCGAAGTTGCCCTGTCCATCCACCAGCAAGTAGCGCAGCGAGAAATCCTGCGCCATGCGTGCCATGGCATCGTACACAGCCGCGTCCCCGTGGGGATGGTATTTACCGAGCACTTCACCCACGATACGCGCGGATTTCTTGTACGCGCTGTTGGGACGGATGCCCATGTCGTACATCGCGTAGAGGATGCGGCGCTGCACCGGCTTGAGGCCATCGCGCGCATCCGGCAGCGCACGCGCCACGATCACGCTCATGGCGTAATCGAGGTATGCGTTGCGCATTTCTTGTTCAATGTCTATCCGTCGAATCTGATCGTCCATGCTGTGACTCGTAAGGTATGATTGTGCAAGCGGCCTCTATTATACCCTAAAAGTGAGGTAACGGCGTGTTGCTCCTGTTTTAACCCATGCTATAATGTAAACGTATTGAAGTTAAGGTGAACCCATCAGGCTCGCTCAACGTGGGGGAGAAAGCATGGTCAATCGAGAAAATCTGGATCTCAGAAATCGCACCCTGGGGATTCTCATCCGCAGAGCCCGTGAGCGGGCGCGCCGCACGATTGAAGAATGCGCGGACGTGCTGGATGTGGCACCGGAGACTTACGCCGCTTACGAGGATGGAACGGCTTATATCTCCCTGCCGGAGCTGGAAATTTTAGGTCGCTACCTGGACGCCCCCTTGCGTGAGCTGCGCGATGGCCCCCTCAACCCTGAAGAGGTGGAAGAGGAGACCCCCGATTTGCCGCGGGCCGAGCTGTTTATTCCCCTGCGTCAGCGCTTGCTGGGGGTGCGCCTGCAACAGGCCCGGTTGGAAGCGGGCCGCACGCTGGAGGAACTTGCTGCGATGACCGAGCTTCCCATCGAGCAACTGGAAGCTTTCGAGTACGGTGAAGAGCCTGTTCCCCTGGCCCTGTTGGAATCCCTGGCGCGCACGCTCGGCGTGCAATTCGAATACTTCCTGGAACGCGATAACAAGGTGGGAGAATGGCACCGGCGACACGAGGAGTTCGCCCAATTCCTGGAGCTGCCGCCGGAGATGCGCGAATTTGTGCTCAAGCCCATCAATCAGAGCTACATCGAGGTGGCGATGAAGCTGGCGAGTATGCCCGCTGGCGCGCTGCGACAAATTGCGGAAGGGATTCTCGAAATCACCTTCTAACCCAAGCCACGCATGGATAATTGTAAGGAGGTGGAATAATGTCAGAAAACATTGCGGAAACCCTCAAGGCTGAGGGGTTGCGTCTGTTTAACGAAGGGCTTTTGGAAGAAGCCGCGCGACGTTTTGGAGAAGCGCAGGAACACTTTGCTGAACAGGGCCGCGAGTTGGAAGCGGCGGAAATGCTCAACAATATCGGGGTCATTCACCGCAAACAGGGCCACTGGGATGAGGCCTTACAGGCGTTGGAGGAAGCGCGCCGCACCTTCGTCCGCCTGCAGGACCGTTCCCGCGAGGCGCAAACCCTGGGCAACATGGCGAGCATTTACGCTTCGCTCAAAAAGCGCGAGGAAGCGCTGGAAGCCTGGCGGCGCGCCGCGGAAATTTTCGGCGAGTTGAACGACCGGCAGCGGCAGGGCGAGACGCTCATGGCGTTGGGTGTGGCACTCTTCAAGTCCGGGCAACGGCAGGCGGGATTGGGCGCTTATCAGGCCGGTCTGGATTTGCTCGAACGCCCAACCTTCTCGCAGCGCTTTACCCGTCTGCTCCTGGCGTTGCAGACCCGCCTGTTGGGCTGAGTCACGATAGCCCCTCTTGCAAAACTCGTAGCCCCTCTTGCAAAAGAGGGGCTTTTTTGGTCATCCACAAGGGGGAGACCCCTGCACAAACGGACCCTCATCCGCGCGTTGCGTATGTTTCACGTGAAACCGTCACGCCGCAGGGCGGCATGGGCCGATTGCCCTTTTCCCATTCTGGGGTATGATTAGCGCCGACACCCATGCCATGCGGAGGTGCTGCCATGAAAGTCATTTTGCGAAAGAATGTGCCCGGCCTGGGACGTGTCAATGACGTTAAAGAAGTAAGCGAGGGCTACGCGCGGAACTATCTTCTGCCACGCGGATTGGCCGATATCGCCACCGAGGCGGCCATTCAGCAAGCGCAACGGCAGTTGCAGGCTGAGAAGGATAAGAAAGCACGCCAACGTGCTGAGGCTGAAGCGCTCGCGGCTCGCCTGGGCGAACTGACCCTGGTCTTCAAGGCCAAGGCCGGCGATAAGGGACGGTTGTACGGCTCGATCACGGCGCAACAAATTGCCGAAGCCATCGAGCAACGCCTGCATCGGCCTTTCGATAAGCGTTGCCTGGAGCTGGAGCAACCCTTGCGGCAGTTGGGTGAACATGTGATTCCGGTCAAACTGGAGGGCGGCGTTCACGCCACCGTCCGGGTTGAAATTGAAGCGGAGGCTTAATGGCGGAAGGGGTAGGTTTATGGTTGCGGCACGCGCGTGAATCCCGCAACCTTACGCTGGAAGATGTCGAGGCGCAATTACGCATCCGCAAGCGCTATCTCAAAGCGCTGGAACAGGCGGATTATGCGGCTTTGCCGGGGGATTTGCAAATCCGTGGCTTTTTGCGCAACTATGCCCGCTTCTTAGGGCTTTCGCCGGAGGAAGCGATTGCGCGCTATGAGGCGGATCTCGCTGGCCGTCCCATGCAGCCACCTTCCCACGCTGTGCCCAAGGAAGCGCGTCGTCCCGTGTTGGAGCGCCCTTCCGCTTTCGCTCCCATAGATGCCATGGATGTCGAACCGCCTGTGGCTTCCCGTTTCTCCACCGGTAAGCTCCAACTGTTGGTCGGTTTGGCCATCATCTTCCTGGTGGTTTCGCTCACCGCTTTGAGCATCTCTTTACTGGGCCACGCGGCACCGGCGACCCCTCTCCCGACAGCGACACCGACGCAGCTTGTGACGCTGCAACCCGGCACGCCGACGCCTCCACCCACCTTCGTCCCGGCGGATGATGGCACGGTCACCATCCGCCTGGAAGCGCAAATCCATGCCTGGGTTCGCCTGACGGCGGATGGCGTGGTTGTCTTCCAGGGCATTGCTACACCGGGCACGCCCCTGGTCGCACAGGGCAAGGAAAAGGTGCTGGTGGAAACAGGGAGCGCCGGTTCCTTCCTCCTCTACGTGAACGATACGCTCTGGGGGACGCTGGGCGCGCAGGATCAGATTGTGCGCCGTGCCTGGACCCCTACTGGAGAGACACAGCCCTGATGAGCGGCAAACGCTTTCATATCGTCTCTTTAGGGTGTCCGAAAAACACGGTAGATTCACACGCCATGGCGCGTTTGCTCGAAGCCGCGGGGTACGCGAGCACGGAAGAGCCTGTGGAGGCCGATGTGCTCATCGTGAACACCTGCGGCTTTATTGCGCCCGCGCGCGCCGAATCCCTGGAGACGTTGCAGCAGCTTGCGGAGCAGCGCCGCCCCGATCAGGTGCTGATTGCCGCCGGCTGCTGGGCACAGCGCGACGGCGCGCGTCTGGTGGATCAGGTCCCGCAGATAGATGGCGTCCTCGGCACCCGCGCCTGGCCGGCTATCGTGTCGCTGATCGAGCGCCTGCGCCTCCGTAAGGAGCGCACGCCGCTGCTGCACATCACGCGCGACGCCTTCGCCCTGCCCGAAACGGCGGGCACCGCCGGCTACGCCGTGCAGGGCGCTTCGGCCTTTCTGAAGATTGCCGATGGTTGTCAGCGTCAATGCGCCTTCTGCGCCATTCCGCACATCAAGGGTACGGCAGTGAGCCGTCCCATCGAGGCCATTATCCATGATGCGCGCGCCCTGCAGGAACAGGGCATCCTGGAGCTGATCCTCATCTCACAGGATAGCACGACTTACGGGCTGGATTTGGGCTTGCGCGACGGGCTGGTGCACTTGTTGGAGCGCCTTGTCGCCGAGGTGCCGGATATTCCCTGGATTCGCGTGATGTACGCTTTTCCGGGCGCCATTTCGCCGCGCCTGATTGAGCTGATGGCGCGCGAGCGGCAGATTTTACCTTACGTGGATTTGCCCCTGCAACATGCCCATCCTGCCGTGTTGCGGCGGATGCGCCGTCCCGATAACCTTGATGAGGTGCGCCGCACCATCGCGGCCCTGCGCTCCGCCATCCCGGATGTCGCCATCCGCACGGCCTTTATCGTGGGCTTCCCCGGCGAAACCGAGGACGAGTTCCAGACTTTAGTGGATTTTGTGCAGGAGATGGAATTTGACCGCGTGGGCGTATTCCTCTACTCCCACGAAGAGGGCACGCCGGCTTACGCCCTGCGTGATGATGTGCCGGAGGAAGTCAAGGAAGCGCGCCGTGAGAAGCTGATGGTGGCCCAACAGGCCATTTCCCTGCGGCGCAACTTGCGCTTTGTGGGCAAGCGTCTTCCCGTCCTGTTGGAAGGTCAGGGCGATGATTTGACGGTCGGGCGCACGGTGTACGACGCGCCGGAAATTGATGGTTTAGTGCTCATACCGGGGCAGCATCCGATCGGCAGGATGGTGACGGTCCACATTGATGAGGCGCTGGTGTACGACCTTGCCGGCCATATCGTCACGCCGCGTTCGCGCCCCTCACCGCGTCAGCGCCTGAGGTAAACGCAAGCCGTCCGCGCGCTGCTTTTCAGGTCGCCCTGTTCCTGTTGAAACCGATAGCAAGCTTAGACCTCTTGGGTGACGTCCCCCCTGCGCGTCCATGCTTGTGTCTGCGCTGCCGTCCATAGTCAGGCGCAGGTGGACTCGCTACCGCATCCACACACCTTCCGGATCGAAATAGTCCGCTACCAGCTCCCGGATAGCCCGCAAGGGCTTTTCGGCGGGATTGTTGACATTCCAGCGCTGTCGTATCGTTTGCGCTACGGCCTCGATGGCGTCGAGATGGGAGAGCAACAGCCCGGCGTCCTGTTCTGCCGGATAAGCCAGGATGCGCGTCCGCACCAGGGCGCCTTCAAACAGCACGTGGATGGTCGAAGAAATCCAGCTCGCTCCCAGGCGCGCCTGAGTGATGCTCTTGAGCGCGCGCTCCCAATCCCGCAGGAAGGGCGCCACGCGATTCCAGGGCACCAGAGCCTGCAGGTTCGTCATCAGCAGGCCGCGTTCCCACAGACGCAGCTCATCCAGCCAGCGAGGGGGCCACAGTGCCTCTCGATGCTCGCCGTTGCGGAAACTGAAGCTGGTTTCCGGAAATTCCTGCTTGAGCAGATGTTCAATTTCTTTTCGGATGGGGGTGTTGATTTCGCTACGGCCGCTCCATCCCAGGTTGAGCCGAATCCAGTCCAGGCGGCCCTGCTCGCGGAGATTGGACAGGGACAGCCGCCCGTGGCCGGATCCAGATGGCGTGAGCAGCCCCCATTCCAACAGCGGCGTGAGGCGCGCCCACGTCAAGGGGAGGTCCAATTGCAGCAAGCGCCGCATGACGTTGATGCCGGTATCCCAGTCCGCCACATCCACATCCCCTATAAGGGTTTCCTGCGGCAGATGCGCGATGCGCAAAGTGGCCTCCGTGATGACGCCCCAGGCTCCGGCCTGTCCCAGCAACGTTGTGCGCGCGTCTGCTTCACCGGGCGCCGGGCGCGTGAGGATGAGCGGCCCGGCAGGGGTGACGCCGCGCACGGCCAGGACGCGCGCAAACAGGCCGCCCTCCAGGTAGAACGGCGTCCACGCCCCCACCGACAAGGCGCCACCGACCGTGCTTTCGGCGGCGGGAAAATGCAAACCGGTCGTCAGGCCCTGCGCGTTCAGCGCCTGTTCCAGCGCACCCCAACGGATGCCGGCTTGCACGGTGATCTGTCCGCTCTGCGCGTCCAGGCGCTGAATGCGATGCAGGCGCGAGAGGTCCAGCACCAGATAAGCCTGCTCACTTTGGGCCAGGGGCGGTGTGTAACTGCCTCCGCCCCATGGCCGCAGCCTCAATTCGCGTCCCGCTGCCCACAACATCAGGGACGCGATCTGCGCTTCCGTTTCCGGGTAGACGACGGCTAACGGTAACGCTGCACCGAGTCGGCGCTGCACAAAACCGCGGTAACTCAGGCCGCAGGCGTGGCGCGTGAGCGTTTCCGCATCTGTGGCCAGGTTTTCCGCGCCGATGAGGTTCACCAGCGAGCGATAAACCGGCTCTTCAAAGGTCGGCGCGGGCAAAGTCGGCGGCGTCTGCCCCGGCGGAGGGTCAGCGGGCAGGTCGGGCAGCAGTTGAGCCAACGCTTTCCAGAAAAGCAGAAAGCGATCGGGTGTGCCGGACGCGGGGAACATGCTGCGCAGAAAGCTCATGCTTTGCCCTCCGTGAGGCCATCGAGAAGGGTGAGTAATTCGCTGAGCATCATCGCGGTCGCGCCCCAAATGGTTACGCCGTCATAGCGATAAGCGGGCGCGCGCAACTCCCAGCCGTTCACCGTGAAGGTGACGATTTGGCGCATCTCCGGCTCCCAGAAAGCCGCTAAAGGGATTTCGACCGTGCGCGCCACCTCGTCCGGATTGGGACGGATTTCCGGTGGCTCATCGGCCCAACCCACATAAGGCGTGATTAAAGTCCGGCTTGGCGGGACGTAGAGCGGCGTGAGGTGACCCAGCAGGGCGAAATGGGTGCGCGGGATACCCAACTCTTCCTCGACCTCTCGCAATGCTGTTTGCGAAAGGTCTTCATCTTCGCAATCAAATTGTCCGCCCGGAAAGCTCACTTCCCCTTTGTGATGATGCAGCCGTTCGGAGCGCAGGGTCAACAGCAAGCGCAGCGTTCCTGCCTGCGGGAAAATGGGGATGAGCACCGCCGCCCGGCGCGGCTCAACCCCCGCTTCCGGCGTGAGAGAGCGACCGGCGGGAGCCATGAGCAATTGCGCCTGCGCTCCCGGCAGCGGGCCATGCAGAGCTGCTCGCAGCGCATGATTGAGCGGCTGTGCCTGTTTCGCATCAAAGCATTTCATGCTATGATTATAGCGCAAATCATTCACAGGCCCGGCTGGTAGCAACAGGACTTTAGTACCAGAGGGAGAAAGGGACGTGGCATGAAAGGCTGGCGTTGTCTTGTCTTTTTGGGCGTATTCCTGGCGAGCTGTACCGTTCTGCCCACACCAACCCCGACCGTGTTGCCAACGCCAACGGCGACCCCGCGCCCGCCTGCCAGCCCCACCCCCACGCCGCTGACGCGCATCATGCTGGATGTATGGGTTCCGGATAGCTGGGTGAGCGCGCTCGATGCGCCGGCAGGCGAGGCCTTACAACAGCAACTTCGCGCCTTTGAGCAGCTCTATCCGCAGTACTCGGTGCGCCTCCATCTCAAAAAAGCGAGCGGCGACGGCGGCATCGTGGATTTAATCAGCACCGCCATATCGGTGGCGCCTTCGGTTTTGCCCGATCTGGTCCTATTCGATGCGGCGACGCTACGGGAAGCGTATCAGAAAGCCCTGCTCAGTCCGCTGGACGTTGCGCCGGAGCGCAGCGCGGATTGGTATCCCTTTGGGCAGCAAGGCGCAAGTTTTGGTGGCATCTGGTATGGCGTGCCTTACCTGGTTGACGTGGAACATGCTGTGGTCGTTCCTCGTTCGCCGGATGCGTTGCCTGTCACCTGGGACAAGGTCCTGGTGGATGGCTATACGGTGCTTTTTCCCGCCGGCAGCGAGGAATTAGCCGATCCCGCGCTGATGGCCTGGTATCTCAGCACCGGCGCGCCCATTGTGGACGAACGGGGCAATCCCTACCTGGAGCGCGCGGCGCTGGAAACCGTCTATCGCTTTATTCGCGCCCTGCAGGAAGGCGGTTGGATAAGGGCGACGCAGGTGCGCACCTTCACGGACGCGCAGGCGTGTTGGGAAGCCTTCACGCGCGGACAGGGCACCCTGGCGGTGACACCGGGCGGCCTCTTTTGGGCGGAGCCGAGCAGCCGTGGGGTCGCCATGCCCCTGCCGGTGCTTTCCACGCCGACCATAACGCCCGTGACGGAATTCTGGGCCTGGGGGCGGGTGAATCAGGACCCCCTGCGGCGCGAGGCCACGCTCGCTCTGCTGGATTGGCTCACAGCGCCGGAGCGGGTGAGTATGCTCAGCACGCCGGCGCAGATGCTGCCGGTGAGCCGCGCTGCCCTCGCGCTCTGGCAGCTCCCGCCGGAGCAGGAAGACCTGTTGGGCAGCATCCTGGAAGCGGGCGTGCTTGCCCCTTCCCCCCTGGTGGAGCAGAGCATTCGCCGCGCTTTGCAGGCCGGGCTGCTGGAACTGCTCTCGGATCCCGCGGTTACGCCTGAACTGGCCGCTACCGTAGCCCTGGCGAAGTTGCGCGAATAGCCACAGGACAACTCAAGAAGCTTAAGCGATGCCGGCCTTATCGGTCTGCTCTGGACATGGCAACGATGAGGCCTGCGCGCGGCTTGTAACCTGAAAGGATGTGAAGCATGATGCCTCTGCGTTCCCATGCCATGGCCTTGTGCCGTGCGGCCCTGCAAGCGGTGGATCCGGCGCGCGCGGTGACGCAAGCCCTATCCGCGCTGCCGCTGCCCCCCGCGCCGACGTGGCTTCTCGCGGTGGGGAAGGCGGCGCCGGCTATGGCCCTGGCCGCCTATCCCTTTGTGGCCTCGCACCTGTGGTATGCCCTGGTGGTCACGCCGCGCGGCCATACCGCAGGGATGCGCTTCCCGTCCGGTTGGGCCGTAAGTGAGGCCGGCCATCCCGTGCCCGATGCCGATGGTGAACGCGCCGCGGCTTACGTCGAACAGGCGGCGCGTCAGGCCCCCGCGGAGGCGCACCTGCTCCTGTTGCTCTCCGGCGGCGCATCGGCGCTGCTCCCTTCCCCGGCGCCGGGGTTGACCCTGGCCGACGTGCAGGCCACCACGCAGGCCCTGCTGCGCTGCGGGGCGACCATCTACGAAATTAACGCGGTGCGCAAGCATCTGGAACGCCTCAAAGGGGGTGGATTGGCGCGCCTGTGGGCGCCGCGCTCCATCACGGCCCTGGTGCTTTCGGACGTGGTGGGGGATGACCTGGCGGTGATTGGTTCCGGACCCGTATCCCCTGACCCGACAACCTACGCCGGGGCCTGGGCGCTTCTGGAGCATTACGGGGTAATCGCGGAGCTGCCGCCGGCGGTGCAACAGCATCTGCAAGCCGGGATGCGGGGCGCGCTGCCGGAAACACCCAAGCCGGGGGATGCGTGTTTCGCGCGCGTGACCTCACACATTGTGGCCGCTAATCGGCATGCCGTGCAGGCCGCGCTGATGGAAGCGCAGGCATTGGGGTATCGTACCCTGGCGCTCGGCACCCATCTTGAGGGCGAGGCGCGCGAGGTGGGCCGCGTGGTGGCCGGGATGGCACGCAGCATCCAACAGCAGGGATGGCCGCTGCCCGTCCCTGCTGCCCTGGTGTGGGGCGGCGAAACGACGGTGACGGTGCGCGGAACGGGACGCGGCGGGCGCAATCAAGAACTGGCCTTAGCCGCGGCCCTGGCTCTGGAGAATGTGCCGGGCGTGGGGGTGCTCGCCTTCAGCACGGACGGGCGCGATGGCCCGACGGATGCCGCGGGCGCGTTTGTGGATGGGCAGACCGTGGCACAGCTACGCGCGGCGGGCATCGAACCGCGTCGCGCGCTGGCGGACAATAACAGCTACACCGCGCTCAACGCGGTGGGCGCATTGGTGCGTACCGGACCCACGGGAACCCACGTGAATGACCTGCTCATCACGTTGGTCGTGTAACTTCCCCGGCTATTTGCGCCGCTTCTTTTCTCCCTGGAGCTGTTTTTGCCAGGTGTAGAGGTACGTGAGGGCCTCTAAGGGTGTGAGGCTGTTCACGTCTAACGCGCGCAGTTCGGCTAAAATGGGATGCTCCTGCGCGATGAGCACCGGTTGGAAGACCTCCTCCTCATCCGCCTGACCGGGGCGGAATTCACCGCTTTCCAACTGACGCAACAGCATCTCCGCACGGTGGATGACCGGCGCCGGAATGCCCGCGAGGCGTGCGACGTGGATGCCATACGAACGATCCGCTCCGCCGGGGACCACCTTATGCAGGAAAATCACGTCGTGCCCTTCTTCCTTCACGGCCAGATTGTAGTTGCGGATGTGCGGCAGGGTATCGGCCATGGTGATGAGTTCGTGGTAGTGCGTGGCGAAGAGCGTGCGCGCGCGTCGTTCGGGGTGGTTGTGCAGATATTCCACCACGGCCCAGGCGATGGCCATCCCGTCATACGTGCTCGTCCCGCGCCCCACCTCATCCAGGATGAGCAGGCTGCGCGGCGTGGCGTGGTTGAGGATGTTGGCCGTCTCCACCATCTCCACCATGAAGGTGGACTGACCGGCGGCCAGCTCATCCGCCGCGCCGATGCGCGTGAAGATGCGGTCCACCAGCCCGATGTGCGCCTCGTCCGCGGGGACGAAGCTGCCGATTTGCGCCAACAGCACGATCAGCGCATTCTGCCGCAGGTAGACGGACTTACCTGCCATGTTGGGACCGGTGATGATGTGGATGCGACTTTCCTCGTCCATCACCAGATCGTTGGGGATGAAAGGTTCGCTGCGCGTGCGCTCCACCACGGGATGACGTCCGTTGATGATGCGCAGCACCGGCTGATGATCGAAGGTCGGGCGCGTGTAATGGCGTTGCACGGCAATCTCGCCCAAGGCAGCGGCCACGTCCAACTCGGCCAGCGTGGTAGCTAACTGCAACAGGCGTGGGGCGTGGCGCGCTATCTCGGCACACAGCTCGCGGAAGAGCCGCAACTCCAACTCATTGATGCGTTCTTCCGCGTTGAGCACCAGGCTTTCGTACTCCTTCAGCTCCGGCGTGATATAGCGTTCGCCGTTCACCAGGGTCTGCTTGCGGATATAGTCCGCCGGCACGCGCTCGGCATTTGCTTTGCTCACCTCGATATAATAGCCGAAAACCTTATTGAAACCCACCTTCAAGCTGCGGATGCCGGTGCGCTCCCGCTCGCGCGTCTCCAGGCCGGCGATCCAATCGCGGGCGCTTTGCGTCGAACGCACCAGTTGATCCAGCTCCGGCGAAAAACCGGGGCGAATCACACCGCCGTTGTTCGCCTGCGCGGGCGGATCATCCACCAGGGCGCTGCTGATGAGGTCGGCCAGGCCTTCCGGCGCCTGCAAGGCAGCGATGAAGGGCTGCGCGTGCGCGTTGCCGCAGCTCCCCAAAAGCGCGCGCAAAGCGGGGACGGCGCGCAGCGCCGCGCTCACACCCAACACGTCACGCGGCGAGGCCTTGCCGGCGATGACGCGGTTGACGATGCGCTCCAGGTCCGGCATCCCCTTGAGCGTTTCCCGCACGCGCGCGCGCGTCAAGCCTTCGCGCACGAAAAGCTCCACCTGATTCAGGCGCGCTTCCAGCGCGGCACTATCCATCAGGGGATGACGGAGTCGCGTTAGCAGCAGGCGTCCGCCCATCGCGGTGAGGGTCTCGTCCAGCACCCCCAGGAGCGAGCCGCGCTTCTCGCCGCGCAGCGTGGCGGTGATTTCCAGATTACGCCAGGTCGAAGCGTCGAGCAGCATGAACTGCGCCGTGTTATACGTGCGCAGGCCGACAATCTGCGGCAGCAATCCGCGCTGCGTTTCTTGCAGATAGGCGAGCACGGCTCCCGCGGCGCGCACGGCTAAGGGCAGACCTTCGCAACCAAAGGCGCTGAGGGTGCGCGTGCCGAAATGCTCATTGAGCACCTGCCGCGCCCCGCTCTCCTCGAAGCGATACAGCGGCCAGGGCGTGAAATGCATCCCCCCAAGGCCGAGCAGCTCCATCTCCGGACGTGTAGCGGGCTGCTGCGGTGCGCGTTCTTTCCAGGAAGCGAGCTGCGGATAGAGCACTTCGCGCGGGCTGAGGCGCGCCAGTTCGCGGCGTACCGCGAGGAGAATGTCGTCGTTTTCCGCTTCGAGTTGCGTGGTGGCGAATTCGCCGGTGGAGATTTCCGCGTAAGCGATGCCCGCGCGCGTTCCTTCAATGATGATGGCGGCGAGATAGTTGGGGCGCTTTTCGTCCAACAGGGTCGGTTCTAACAGCGTGCCGGGGGTGACGACGCGCAGCACGTTGCGTTCCATAGGGCCGCGCCCGTCGGGTTCGCCAATCTGTTCCGCGATGGCGACGCGGTAGCCCTTCTCGATGAGGCGCGCTAAATACGTCTCCACGGCGTGATAGGGCACCCCGGCCATGGGGATGCGTTCCCCTTTCGCCACGGGACGTGAGGTGAGCACAATATCCAGCTCGCGCGCGACGATTTCCGCATCCCGATCAAAGGTCTCGTAGAAGTCCCCTAATCGGAAAAACAGAATAATATCGGGATATTGTGCTTTCAGATCCAGGTATTGTTGACGTAATGGCGTTGTCATGGGGGCCATTATACACAGCGTGAGCGGGTGAGCAAGTGGCGCAAGTCTGTGACGTGCGTGCGCGCGGCAAATCGGAGATTTGCGCTACTTGTGGCACAGGTCTATGACTTGCGCGCGCGGCCAATCGGAGATTTGCGCTATTTGTGGCGCAGGTCTATGACGTGCGCGCGCGTGGCAAATCGGAGATTTGCGCCGTCTGTGGTGCAAGTCTGCGACTTGCGGGCGCGCGGCCAATCGGAGATTTGCGCCACTTGTGGCGCAGGTCTGCGACTTGCGGGCGTGGCAAATCAGAGATTTGCGCCACTTGTGGCGCAGGTCTGCGACTTGCGCGCGCGCGGCAAATCAGAGATTTGCCCCACTTGTAAGATTTGTGCCACTTGTGGCGCAGGTCTGTGACTTGCGGGCGTGGCCAATCGGAGATTTGCGCCACTTGTGGCGCAAGTCTGTGACTTGCGGGCGTGGCAAATCGGAGATTTGCGCCGTCTGTGGCGCAAGTCTGCGACTTGCGTGCGCGTGGCAAATCGGAGATTTGCGCCACTTGTGGCACAGGTCTATGACTTGCGGGCGCGGCAAATCGGAGATTTGCGCTATCTGTGGCGCAAATCTGTGACTTGCGGGCGTGGCTAATCGGAGATTTGCGCCGTCTGTGGCGCAAGTCTGTGACTTGCGCGCGCGTGGCAAATCAGAGATTTGCTCCACTTGTGGCGCAGGTCTGTGACTTGCGTGCGCGCGGCAAATCAGAGATTTGCCCCACTTGTAAGATTTGCGCCACTTGTGGCGCAGGTCTGTGACGTGCGTGCGCGCGGCAAATCAGAGATTTGCGCCACTTGTGGCACAGGTCTATGACTTGCGTGCGTGGCAAATCAGAGATTTGCGCCACTTGTGGCGCAGGTCTGTAACGTGCGCGCGCGTGGCAAATCGGAGATTTGCCCCACTTGTAAGATTTGCGCCACTTGTGGCGCAAGTCTGAGACTTGCGCGCGCGCGGCAAATCAGAGATTTGCGCCATTTGTGGCGCAGGTCTGCGACTTGCGTGCGTGGCAAATCAGAGATTTGCGCTATCTGTGGCGCAAGTCTGTGACTTGCGCGCGTGGCAAATCAGAGATTTGCCCCACTTGTAAGATTTGCGCCACTTGTGGCACAGGTCTGTGACTTGCGTGCGCGCGGCAAATCAGAGATTTGCTCCACTTGTGAGATTTGTGCCACTTGTGGCGCAGGTCTGTGACTTGCGTGCGCGTGGCAAATCGGAGATTTGCGCCACTTGTGAGATTTGTGCCACTTGTGGCATGACTGGCGTTGCTACAATTCACGTAAAAACGAATAGGGCCATTCTTTCCAGTCTTTTACCAGGCCGGCTTTGACCGGATTGTTCAGAATATAGCTGATGATGTTTTCAAATTCGCGCTGGTTGCGGACAACATGGTCATAACTTTCGTGTTGCCAGAACGCTCCACTGCCGCCAATCAGTTTTCGGCAGGCGTGACCAGTACGTCCTTTGAGTAATTTCATGGCATGGCTGAGCGCGCTGTAATGTTGCCCATCCTTGAGCGGAACAGGGTTGGGTATATCGAGCAGGTCAATCAGCAGGTGAACATGATTGGGCATGATGCAGTAACCTATCAAGCGATAATTCTGCGGATGCAAGGCATGAATTTCGTCCTGCACTATCCTGGCAATTTGCGCATCCTCCAGCCAGCGCGGGGACGGACTTTGCGCTAGAAGGTCGTCATAGCGCGCGAACG
>DAOUBT010000049.1:0-5945 GCA_034432595.1 Anaerolineae bacterium
GGATAGTCGCGGTCGGTGTAGGCACGCATACGCGCGCGCAGCACACAGGGTTCGTAGGCGCGCCCGCTCAACGCCTCGACGCTTGCGAGCACGGGGGCGTACCGCTCAAGGTACTCCGGCGTGCGGCCCGCATCCTCATAAGCCGTGATGGCCATGCCGCCCACCACGGAGGTGAGGGGGGCGAGGGCCTGCACGCGCGCGTAGCCGAAGCGCTCTTCCAGCAGCGCGCTGAAGGCCGGGACTAAGGAGCTGCCGCCTGTGCGCAGGACCACGTCAATGGCTGAATCGGGCACGCCGGCCTGCGTCAGGACGTGCGTCAACGCGGCGTCAGTGCGCGCGAGGTCGTCTGCAATCAGGCCCTCGAAGGTGCGGCGCAACAGGCGCTCGTGGATGGCGATAGCGTCATAGTCGAAATCCAAGCGCGCTAACAGGTTGTCCGTCAGCGCGCGTTTGGTGCGCTCAATTTCGCGGAAGAGCTTGAAGCCCACGTTTTGCGTGACCAGAGTCTCCAGGGCATACATCGCGTCGGGGTCGGTGCTGGTTTTCTGGAATTGCTTGATCTGGCTCAGCGGGCCGGGACGCGAAAGTTCCGGCATGGTTTGCCAGCTCAGGAGCTGATCGAGCATCTCCGGCGGGAAGGGGCGCCGTCCGAAATCCACCATGGCCTGAGCGCCAAAGTACTTGAGCAGATAGCGCATGATGGCGCGGTCGAGGTCATCGCCGCCGAGGAGCAGGCCGTGGGTGGCTAAGACGCGCGGGGCTGCCTCGCCGCCGATTTCCGCCACGGTGAGATCCAGCGTCCCGCCGCCGAAGTCGAAGATGAGGGCGCGTTGCCGCTGCGCGGTGCGCCGATGGTGCAGCCACGCCACGGCGATGGGTTCAGCCTGAAAGGTGATGCGCGCGAAACCGGCCAGACGCGCTGCGCGATAGAGGATTTCCTCGGCGCGCGTGTCTACTGTCGCGTCATCGGAGAAGCGCACGGGCCGGCCCAACACCACGTCGCTGCAGGATGTGCCGAGCTGCGCTTCGGCCTGCGCCTTCATGACACCGAGCAGCAAGGCGATGAGTTCATCCGCAGTGTAGTAGCGGTCGAAGATGCGCGTGCCCTCGTAATGGGGGTCGCGCAGGGCGGTTTTGATGGATTGGAGCAGGCGTCCGCGTGCCCCCACGTCGGTGAGGATGTTGACATCCTGCCAGTAGACGATGGGGCTGCTGCCCGTCCCCGCCACGATGATTTGAATCGCGCCGATATCGCGTTTTTCCCACACGATGCGCCGCCCGGTTTCATTATCCAGGTAAGCCTGCGCCGCCGCCGTGCCCAGGTTGACGTTGTAGTTGCGGTCGAAGTAGATGAGGGAGGGCATGACGTAGGGGTTTTCGTTGGCCGCATCAAGGCGCACGGTGTGAAGCGTCACCCCATCGAAGGTGGCAACGCCGGAATGGGTTGTGCCGAAATCTATGCCTAAACGCATCGTCACTCCTCCGTTTAGATGGGTGGTGAGACGGAAAAAATTTATTATACCATACCCCGTTGGTAACGGCTGATGCGGGTGATTCGGCGCTGCGCTGCCGGCGGATCATGGACATTGAGAGATGGTTTCGACGGGTGGGGCAGCCCTTTAGCCGGTCAACCGGACACCTGCTTTCAGGGGGTAGATCGGATGAATAAAAAGACGCGCACAGGCGGAGTTGTGCGCGCGGGGTTGAAATCGAGCCGTTTTGGATTATGATACGCACTCAGGTGAAGCGTGGGGGGACTATGAAACGTACATTAGGTTTGATTTTTGCGTTTGTCTTTCTGGACCTGCTGGGCTACAGCCTGATTCTGCCGCTGTTGCCCTATTACGCCGAGACGTTTGGCGCTACGCTCACGCTCGTGGGCCTGTTGGGGACGAGCAACGCCTTAGCGCAACTTGTGGCTACGCCGCTTATCGGGCGGCTTTCCGACCGCTACGGGCGGCGTCCCTTGTTGCTGGTGAGCATCAGCGGGACGTTTGTGGCGTTCATGATGCTGGCTCTGGCGCGCTCCCTGCCGATGCTGTTTGCCAGCCGCGTGGTGGATGGCCTGCTCGGCGGCAATATCGCCCTGGCGCGCGCTTACATCACCGACGTGACGGATGAAAAGAACCGGGCGCGCGGTCTTGGCCTCATCGGCGCTGCCTTCGGCCTGGGCTTCATCGTGGGGCCGGCGATGGGGGGGGTTCTGAGTCGCTTTGGCTACAATGTGCCGGCTTTTGTCGCGGCGGGGCTTTCATTTTTGAACCTGATTGCTGTAGCGCTGTGGGTGCCGGAATCTCTCACGCCCGAACATCGCGCTGCGATTCAGCAAGGCCATCCGACCACGCGCGTCAATGCGCGCGCGATGTTGAACGCGCTGCGCCATCCCTGCATGGGGCCTTTGCTGCATGTGACGTTGTTCTATGCGCTGGCCTTCACGCTTTTCCAATCGAATTTTGCTCTTTATGCCAAAACGCGCCTGCAACTGGGAGCGCAAAGCACCGCGTATGTCCTCACGTATGTGGGCTTCCTGGCGGTGCTGGTGCAGGGTGTGGCGATTGGGCGGCTGACGGCGCGCTGGAGTGAAAAGCAGTTGCTCTTTGCTTCCGCCGCGCTGTTGAGTGCCGGGTTGCTGGCGTGGGCCTTCGTCCCCAATGTGGGAAGCCTGTTAGTGGTGCTTGCGCCCATCGCTCTGGCGGCGGGCGTGCTGAACGTGGTTTCGAGCAGCTTGCTCTCCAAGGCCGTTTACCGCACCGAGGTGGGGGGAACCCTGGGCCTGGCCGCCTCGTTCCAGACGCTGGCGCAAATTGTCACGCCCGCGTTGGGTGGTTTGCTGCTGGATTATCTGGGGACGTGGACGCTGGGCGTGTTGGGAGGCCTGCTCATGGCCTGGACAGCATGGTTTGTTTACCGCAACATCCTGCATGTGCCGGATGAGGTGATGGTGGGGTGTTCGCGCCTGGCGGCGGCACCCACGGAGTAAAGCGCCCCGCGCGCTTGGGAAGAGGTTGGGTCACGTCAGGGTGTGATTTCAGGGATAAGGAGCCGTGTATGAACCTGGATGCTTTCTTTCGTTATGTGGATGACCATCGCGAGGCGTTTCTGGCGGATGTGAGCACCGCTCTGGCGCAACCGAGTATCGCTGCGCAGGGCGTGGGCATTGACGCGATGGCGGCGCTGGTCGAAGCGCGCCTGGAGCGTTTGGGGGCGCGGGTGCAGCGTTTCGTCATGGAAGAGGGGGCGCCGCCCATCCTCTTTGCCGAGATCGGACAGGGCGAGCGCACGCTGTTGTTTTACAATCATTACGACGTGCAGCCACCCGATCCGCTGGAGTTGTGGACGACGCCGCCTTTTGAGCCGACGCTGCGCGAGGGTAAACTCTACGCGCGCGGCGTGGCCGATGATAAGGGGGATTTGTGGGCGCGCATGCAGGCGCTGGAAGCCTGGCTGGCGACTTACGGACCGCTGCCGCTGCGCATCACCTGGGTTATCGAAGGCGAGGAAGAGGTCGGCAGCCCGCACCTCATCCCCTTCGCGCAGGCTCATCCTGAGCTGCTGCGCGCCGACGGCTGCCTGTGGGAGACGGGCGAAAAAGACGAGGCCGACCGTCCCGTGCTGCATCTGGGCGTGAAGGGCATTGCTTATTTTGAGCTACGCGCGCGCGGCGCGAACGTGGACTTGCATTCCATGTACGCGGCGATTGTCCCCAACCCCGCCTGGCGTTTAGTGCAGGCGCTGGCCACGCTCAAAGACGCGCAGGAGCGCATCCTCATCCCCGGCTTTATGGAGTTGGTGCGCGAACCCAACGCGGAGGAGCTGGCTTATCTGGAGCGCATCCCCTTTGAGGAAGAGGCGATGCGTCGCCAATGGGATTTGCCCGCTTTCGTGAACGGCGAAACCGGCCTGGCCGCGCTCAAGCGGCTCATTTACGGCCCCACCTGCAATATTTGCGGCTTTGGCGCGGGGTATACAGGCGAGGGTGGCAAAACGGTGCTTCCTTCCACCGCTATGGTGAAGCTGGATTTCCGCCTCGTGCCTGACCTCACGCCGGAGGCCGTGGAGCTGTTGCTGCGGGAGCATCTCAAGGCGCAGGGCTTTGACGATATTGAGGTCATCGCCATGCATGGGATGCGTCCCGCCGCCTCGCCGATTGACGCGCCGGTGGTGCAGGCTGCCATCCGCGCGGCTGAGGCGGTGTACGGACAGCCGCCCGTGGTCTGGCCGATGATTCCGGGCAGTGGTCCCATGGCGCCCCTGACGACCGATCTGGGGACAGCGGCTGTGCTGGCCGGGATTGGCTATCCGGGCGCGCGTTTCCATGCGCCGGATGAGAATGTGCGCGTGGAGGATTATTTCGAGGGGGTGAAGTTTATCGGTGCCTTGATTGCCGATTTTGCGGAGGCGAACGTCACGCATGGGTGAGATGGGTCTCCTGCCACCCCCGCCGGGGATTTTAACCTGGGTCGAAGTAGACCTTAAGGCTATTGCGAGTAATGTGGAGAACGTCAAGGCGCTGGTTGGCCCGGGCGTGGACATTATCGCCGTCGTGAAGGCCAACGGCTACGGGCACGGTGAGGTCGCGGTGGCCAAAACGGCCCTGGCTCACGGTGCAACGCGCTTAGCCGTGCATCGCATGTTGGACGGGGTGCGCCTGCGTCAGGGCGGCATCACGGCCCCGATTCTGGTGCTGGGGTACACGCCGCCCTCAGGTCTGCCCATGGTCATTGAGCATCAGCTCACGCAGACGGTGATTGATGTGCCGGTGGCGGAGGAGCTGGCGCGTCTGGCGACGGGGCCGACGCCCATCCACGTCAAGGTGGATACCGGCATGTCGCGCTATGGCCTCTTTCCGCACGAGGTGCTGCCCTTCATCCACGCGGTGGAGCGCCTGCCGCATCTCTATGTGGAGGGGATTTTCTCCCACTTCGCCACCGCGGACGAGGCCGACCGGCGTCCCATGCTCAAACAGTGGGACGCCTTCCGCGCATTGTTGCAGGACCTGAGCGCGGCAGGGGTTGAGATTCCCTTGCGCCACATCTGCAACAGCGCGGCGGTGTTGACTCTGCCCGAAGCCCATCTCGACGCGGTGCGACCGGGGCTGCTCCTCTATGGCATTGCGCCGACGGATGCGGTGCCCATGCCCTTTACGCTGCAACCGGCCTTGACGTTGAAGAGCACGGTGGTGCAGGTGAAAGAGCTGCCGGCGGGCAGCGGGATTGGCTATGGCCACACTTACATCACGGAGCGGCCCATCCGCACGGCGTTGGTGCCTGTGGGCTATGGGGATGGTTATCATCGCCTCATCTCGAACCGCGGCGCGGTGCTCATCCACGGGCAGCGCGCGCCCATCCGCGGACGGGTGAGCATGGATCAGATTGTCGTCGAGGTGACCGACATCCCCGATGTGGCGATTGGTGATGAGGTGGTGGTGCTGGGCACGCAGGGGGAGGCGCGCATCGGCGCAGAGGAGATCGCGCGCTGGGCGGAGACCATCCCTTATGAGGTGCTGACCTCGATTCATACCCAGATTCCGCGTCGCTATCGCAGCAACGGCATCCTGTTGAGCTTTTAGCCGCACGCTGCGGATAAGGCGTCCGTCAGAACGCCGGGTCAGTGGTCAAACCTGGAAAAAGTGCGATTACGCATATCAAAAGGCTATTGCCGCGTTAGGCTAGATTTTTACTTTCCTTGGCTATGCGATTATACTGCATGGCGTGGGTAAGCATCCGCATGTTGAACTGACCACTGAACAGCGGGCAGAACTTGAGCAGTTGATTCGCAGCGGCAGCACGTCGGCCCGTACCAATACCAGAGCGCGTATCCTGCTTCGGAGCGACCGTAGCCAGGGCCAGAAGCACACGGACCAGGACGTTGCCGATGCGGTCTTGTGCAGCAAGGGCACTGTGCGCAATGTACGCCAGCGCTTCTTGCAGGGTGGGTTGCAGGCC
>DAOUBT010000050.1:0-13127 GCA_034432595.1 Anaerolineae bacterium
CGCGCGTGGTCCGCGTACATGCAGCGGTTTTGAATGAAGGTGATGCCCGCCGCTTCGGCCAGTTGACGCGCTGCTTCGTTGACGATGCCGAGCTGTAGCCAGATGACGCGCACATCCCCGCGTTCCTGATGCCGCCGCACGGCTTCTTCGACCACCGCCAGCGCATCCTCCGAGCGACGGAACACGTCCACAATGTCAATGTCCCCCGGCACGTCCAGCAAGGAAGGGTAGCTCTTGCGCCCGTCAATTTCATCCACGGTGGGATTGACGGGGTAGATGGTGTAGCCCCGCTCCTCAAGGTAGACCGGGACGTAGTGAGCGGGCTTGTCGGGATGGCGCGACATGCCCACCACGGCAATGGTACGATGGTTTTCAAAAATGTAACGTAAAAGTTCGTCCTGTTGCATAACACTCTCCTTCCAGTTTACGGTTTCCAGCTTCCAGTTCACCCCACCCCCACCCCCAACGCCAGACCGAGGGCAAGGAGCAGGGCGAAGGTGTCACGCGCGCGCCAGGTGAACTCGATCCACGAGGTGCGCGGCTGACTGCCATCGTAACCGCGCGCTTCCATGGCCAGCGCCAGGTTTTCGGAGCGCTGCAGGCCGTTGAGGAAGAGCGGAATGAGCAACGGCAGGATGAGACGCGCCCGGCGCAATGGTCCGCCCCGTGCCGTGCCCCACTCCGCCCCGCGCGAAGCCTGCGCTTTGGCAATGCGCTCCATTTCCCGCAACATGAGCGGGATGAAGTGTAGCGTCACCTGCACCAACAACACCGCGTCGTGGACGGGCAGCAGCCCCTGCGCCGGACGCAACAGCGCCTCCAGCGCGCGCACGAGTTCCGTATCCGCCAGGCAAAAGGAAAGCAGGTTGAGCGCGAGCACCAGATCCGCAAAGCGCAGGAGCAGGAGCGCCGCCGCCTCTAAATCGGCGGGGGTGAATTGCCACGCGCCGACGCGCCACCATACAGGGGTCGTATCGGCGCGCACGTTGAAGATGACCTGCAAGAGCGCCAGGATGAGCAAAAACGGCAGGGCCGGACGCAGCGAGCGGCCCCCTTCCCGCAACGGGATGCGCGCCAGACGGTAGAGCACGGCCAGGATGCCCAATCCCAGCAGCAAGCCGGTGAGACGCGGCGCCACGGTGAGGCCAACCAGCAGCAGCAAAGCCCCCAGCAGGCGCGCGCGCGGATCGAGGCGGTGCAACAGGGAGTCGGTAGGCCAGTATTGGCCCAAAGGGACGAGGCGCGCAAATTCAAATTCGCTCATGCGATTCCCCTCCTCCCAACCAGCGCGCCAGGTAAGTGAGCAGCTCCTCCTGCCGCAACAGCGTGGGCGGAAGCGGCCAGCCCCGCGCGCGCAGCGCGGCGACGAGCTGCGCCACAACGGGCGTCTCCAGCCCCAGGGCGTGGAGCGCTTCCCCCTGCGCGAAGACATCCGCCACGCGCCCGGCTAAAGCCACACGCCCGGCGTGCAGCACGCTCACCTCCTCCGTCAGAGCGGTGATGTCGTCCATCTGATGCGAGGAGAGCACCAGCGTGAGACCGGCCAGGCGCAGCACGCGCAGACGCTGCAGCAGCTCCTTGCGCGAAAGCGGATCCAATCCCGCCGTGGGTTCATCCAGCAAGAGCGTGGTGGGCTTGAGCGCGAGCACCGAGGCGAGGGCGACTTTGCGCCGTTCCCCCCCGCTCAACGCGAAGGTGAGCCGATCCTTGAAGCGTTCAAAGTCCAGGCCCACCAGCTCCATGGCCCAGCGCACGCGCGCGCGCAGTTCCTCCCGCGGCAGGCCAAGCAGACGCGGGCCGTAAGCGATTTCATCCCCGACGTATTGCTCGAAGATTTGCATTTCCGGCATCTGAAAGGCCAGGCCCACGGCACGCCGCACGAGGCGCGCATCGAGCGCCGGGTCGCTCAGGTCGTAAGGCCCCACGCGCACCCGTCCACGCTGCGGACGGAGCAGGGCATTGAGGTGTTGGAGCAGGGTGGATTTGCCGGAGCCGGTGGCGCCGAGTAACCCATAACCGGCGCGCTCCGTCACCGTGAGGTCCACATCCACCAAAGCCGGCTGTTCCAGCGGCGTGCCCGCGGCGTAGGTGTAGCCCAATCCCCGGACTTCGATGAAGGGGGGTGCGGATGGCGGCGCGGGCGGCACAGGGACGGGGGGCGCCGGCAGGGTCGGGCGCAACGGCGCGAGGGCGTCCACGAGCGCGGGCACGTCGAGCAAGGGCTGCGGCAGGGCGGGAAAGTGGCGCTTCAGGGCGCAGCTCAAGGCGGCGGCGGGCGGCAGGTCGAGGCCGTAAGGGGCGATGGCTTCGGCGCAGGTGAAGAGTTGCGCGGGCGCGCCATCGCGCACCACCTGCCCGCGGTCAAGCACGATGACGCGCTGCGCTTCCGCCGCCTCTTCCATGAAGTGGGTGATGGTGATGATGGTGATGCCCTCGGCGTGGAGGCGGGCCATCAGGTCGCGCACGGTGCGGCGCCCCGCCGGGTCGAGCATGGCGGTGGCCTCGTCGAAGACGATGCAGCGCGGACGCAGGGCGAGCACGCCGGCTAAGGCGACGCGCTGCATCTGCCCGGCGGAAAGGTTCAGGGGGGGACGGGTGCGCGCCTCCCACAGGCCAACCCAGGTGAGGGCCTCGCGCACGCGCTGACGGATGAGGGTCGGCGGGAGGGCCTGATTTTCCAGCCCAAAGGCAACGTCATCCTGCACGGTGGCGGCGATGAGCTGATCTTCGGGGCGCTGAAAAACCATGCCGACGAGGCGACGCAGGGCGCGACGCTGCACGCGGTCGCGGGTGTCGTAGCCCGCCACGCGCACCTCGCCCTGCTGCGGGAGGAGCAGGCCGTTGAGGTGGCGGGCCAGGGTGGATTTGCCGGACCCGTTCGCACCGACGATGGCGACGTATTCCCCTTCCGCAATGCGCAGGGATATGCCGCGCAGGGCGGGTAGCGCCTTGCCATCGGGCAGGGTGTAGGCGTAATGGACGTTGTGCAGTTCGATCAGGCTCATGCGCACTCCTGTGAGGAGTATACCATAAAGTCGCGGATTGTTGCGTGTTACCCATGCACAGGGTGGGTGTATAATAGACGAAAAGGAAGCAGTTCGACAGGGTGATGGCGCACGGAGCCGGCGTGACCGGTTTGCGTCCTCCGGGGCACGAATTTTGAACTTTTTGGGCGGAAAAAACGACTAATATAGTAAAGAGCATGGTGGCGAAACCGCCCCATCCCTTAATTTCAGTAAGGGTCAAGCTTACGAACGGTAGGGTAGGAATCCTATGTTTTCTTGAAAACCAGAAGGTGCAAGGCAAAGTATGGAATTTTGTGAGACGCTGTATTTGTTATTCCACTGATTCATTTTTAGTAAGGAGGAAGTTCGTATGTGAGATAGCGAGAATTGCACGATAGGAGCGATCTGGAAATCCTGGCGGGTAGCCGCTCATCATGCCGGAGTTCCCGGCTAACCTTGAAAATAAATTTTCAGGAGGCTGATCATGAAGACGAATCGTGTTTTACGCACTGTGTTGATGGTCACGTTTAGCATGGCGTTGGCTCTTGGAGTGTGGGGTTTGATGCCCACCAGGAAGGTAGCAGCGGCAATATGTACTTGGAACGGCAGCGCTGGTGATGGATTGTGGCAGACCGCTAGTAATTGGACTAACTGTGGTTCCGGTGTGCCTGGAGCTACTGATGATGTTGTTCTTGATAACTCGTTGGCGGCGGGTAGCTATACTGTCACTTTACCTAGTGGTAATGTGAAAGTCACTATAAATAAACTGACCATAACACCTGATTCAGGAAACACAATAACACTTATTCTCCCAAGTGATAACACATATGGTGCTTCTGGTGACGCAGGATTTGTAGTTGGTGATAACACTCTCGGAACTGACGATATCATATTGAACCCTGGAGCCATTCTCATAAACGCATCAGGCGCTACCTCTGGCAATGGTATACAAGTTAACAGCACCACAAACGGGACAATCAGGATCAATGACGGGGGCAGATACATTCACAAAACGTCGCGTAGTACGGCAGGAATAGTTCCTCGATTGTCAACAGCAACAGGTACTGAACTGGGAGTCTTTGAGTATGATTCGCCCGGGACAGCATCTGTGGCAATAAGTGCTTCTGGAAGAAACTACGGAACGTTAGTCTTAACACGTTCAGCTGGTCCGGCTACCTATACTGCAAGTGGTGGAAGTCCTTTGACCATCAGAGGAAATTTCTTGATAAATTCTGGCGTGACCTACAATAGCACAATGACTGGCGATACATTGGTCGCAGGAAATTGGACAAACAACGGCGCTGGATTCTCTCATACATCCACTGTAGTTTTCAACGGTACCGCCGAACAAATCATTAGTGGTAGCAGTACCACGACCTTTAACAATCTCACAGTAAATCCTGGCGCAACCGTTGTGATTCCGGCCACCAACATCCCCACCGTCGCCGGCACGTTGACCAACAACGGCACGCTCAAACAAACCCAGACCGTCAATAACGCCACTGTCAACTTCCTCACCATCAGCACCGACAAATACCGCGGCGTGGACATCACAACCACCAATAACCTGGGCAGCGTTACCGTCGCCATCAGGGGCAACGCGACTAATTGCACCACCAATCCCACTTCTCCTGCTTACGTCAAGCGCTGTTTCTCCATCACACCGACCAACAATGCCGCAGCCACCCTGACGTTATGGGCCACCGATGGAGAGCTTAACGGTATCGCTAACGCCGATCTGGCTTTGTATCGGTACGTCAGCGGGTCGTGGGTCAAGCAGTCGAACAACTTCAGTGTAGGGACTGGATCGAACAGTTACAACTACGTCACGGCTGCTGTAGACGGCTTCTCTAGCTTCTTGATCGGCCATAAAGACAACACCCCTACCGCCGTCACTTTGTCTGGCCTGAAAGCGACTTCATCTTACGGCGTTGTGGCATTGCTGGTAGTGGCTGCCGGCCTGCTTGCTCTCCGCAAGCGCAAGTAGAACAGATGGTAAGCTGAAAACGCCGGTGCGTCCCAGCGTTGGATGAATCCCCGCCCTTGCAGCGACGTCCGCGAGGGCGGGGGAGTTCATTGTGGAAGCCATTTTACCGGTTTTAACTGGACATTTTCGTCTGGTCCCAACGCAACAACGCTCACCCGCGCGCAGGCATCCCCGGCGCTGCCCTTTGTAGCAGGGGCGCTGTTGCTGCTCGGCGCGATGATGCTGTTGCGCAAGCGGGGATGATTTGCCCTCACCCCCTGCCCCTCTCCCACAAGGGGAGAGGGGGTTTTTTATTGTGCCGAGTGTGCATCCGTCCCCGTCCCTTTTCCACGAGGGGAGAGGGGGAGGGAGAGAGGGTGCAAAGCAAGGCCAGTTAAAGCTTGAGCTGCGTTTTATGGTATAATGGCCGCGTCAACGGTCAGGCACGGAGGTGAGAGCCATGCGCATGGTGGACATCATTGAAAAGAAACGTGATGGACTGGAGTTGAGTGCGGAGGAAATCCGCTTCTTTGTCAAGGGATACACAGAGAACGCCATCCCGGACTATCAGGCCGCGGCGCTGCTGATGGCCATTGTCTGGCGCGGGATGACCCCCGCCGAGGTGCGCGAACTGACGCTGGCCATGGCTTATTCCGGCGAGGTGCTGGACCTGAAAGACGTGGCGCCGATGGTGGTGGATAAGCACTCCACCGGCGGCGTGGGGGATAAGGTCACGCTGGTGGTTGCGCCCACCGTCGCCGCGTGCGGGCTGCCCGTGGGCAAGATGTCGGGGCGCGGGCTGGGCTTCTCCGGCGGCACGCTGGATAAGCTCGAATCCATCCCCGGCTTCAACTGCGCGCTGAGCGTGGAGGAGTTCAAAGCGCAACTGGCGCGCATCGGCCTCGTCCTTTCCGGGCAGACGGCCAACCTGGCCCCGGCCGACGGGAAGCTCTACGCCTTGCGCGATGTCACCGGCACTGTGCCGAGCCTGCCGCTCATCATCAGCTCGGTGATGAGCAAGAAAATCGCCGCTGGCGCGGATGCCATTGTGCTCGACGTCAAAGTGGGGAGCGGCGCCTTCATGAAGACCCTGGCGGACGCGGAAGCGCTGGCCGAGGGCATGGTCGCCATCGGCAAGGAAGTTGGGCGGCGCGTCACCGCGCTCATTTCGGATATGAATCAGCCGTTGGGCTGGGCCGTGGGCAACGCGCTGGAAGTGCGCGAAGCCATCGCCGCGTTGCACGGCGCGGGTCCGCACGATTTCACCGAGCACTGCCTCATCGTGGCGGCGGAAATGCTCTACCGCGGCGGTCAGGCCGAAACGCCGCAGCAGGGCATCGAGCTGGCGAAGGAGGCCATCCACAGCGGACGCGCCTGGCAAAAGTTCCGCGAGATGGTCATCGCGCAGGGCGGGGATGCGCGCTACGTGGACGATCCCACCCGCTTCCCCCCCGCGCCCATCATTGAACCCGTCCCGGCCCCGACGAGCGGCTATCTCGCGCGCGTGCAGACCGACGCCATCGGCATGGCCGTCGTCGCCATGGGCGGTGGACGCATGAAGAAAGGCGACCCGATTGACCATCGCGTTGGGCTGATGATGCACTACAAAGTAGGGGATTACATCGAAAAGGGGACGCCGCTGTTCACGGTCCATGCAGCGAGCCGAGAAAGCTTTGAAGAGACGGTACAGCGGGTGCTTGCTGCGCTGGAGTTCTCGCCCACGCCCGTCGAACCCCTGCCACTGTTTTATCGGAGAATCGAGTAGCCGGCATCAAGCACGGCGGAGACAGCAAGGCGAGGAAAGTCGCCCGGCGCGCAAACGCGCGACGAACGCCATCAGCTCCCGGCGGGGACTGATGCCACCCGCAGGTTCACTTTGGGCGGGGGCCGGATGGAGACGCGGAACGCGGGAAGCGTCCCAGCATGACGCTGAGGACTTGACGAAAAACGATTTAACTTTATCATACGCGCCCGTATCTTTGACATTGATTGAGGAGGCAAGACGTAAAGCATGGCAACTTATCTGAACATCGTGCAAATCATTCTGGGCATTGCGCTGATTGTTTTGGTGCTGTTTGAGGTGCGCAGCAGCGGCCTCGGTGGCGTCTTTGGCGGCACGGAGACAAGCCTGATCCGCAAGCGCCGTGGGGTTGAGCTGCTCATCTTCCGCCTGACGATTGTCACCGCCGTGGTTTTCTGTCTGGTTTCGGTGATTAACGTCCTGATTTCGCAGTAGCCCATCCGACACCATCATGTTTCGTAAATTTGGCTGGCAGGTCCTGCTCATCGCCTTCGGTGCGCTGGCTACGGTCTGGATTCTGCTCTACCTGACCACAAGCTACACCACAGCCTTCCGCCCTGCGCCGGGCGGAACGTATGTGGAAGGCGTCGGCAGCTACCCCCAAACCCTGAATCCGCTCCTGAGCGCCTACAACGACGCCGATAGTGATGTGAGCAGCCTGGTCTTCAGCGGCCTGACGCGCCTGGATTTGCAGGGGGCGCCGCAACCCGACCTGGCGGAACGCTGGGACCTGGATCAAAGCGGCCTCACCTACACCTTCCACCTGCGCAGCAACGCGCTCTGGCACGACGGCACCCCCGTCACCGCGCGCGATGTTGCCTTTACCGTGCGGCTGCTGCAGGACCCCGACTATCCCGGCCCGCCCGATGTAGGCGCACTGTGGCGCTCCGTCACCGTTGAGGTGGTGGACGATACCACCATCCGTTTTGGCCTGCCCGAACCCTACGCGCCGTTTGTGGACTACACCACCATCGGCATCCTCCCCGCGCACCTGCTGGAAGGCACCTCTGCCGCGGAGCTGCCTACCCTCGCCTTCAATCGGCAGCCGGTCGGCACGGGGCCTTTTCAGGTGGAAGCGGTGAACAGCGAGGCGGGGCACATCACGTCGGTGCTGCTCAAACGCTTCACCAACTATTACGGCACGCGCCCTTATCTGGATAACGTGCTGCTCCGCTTCTATCCCAATCCGCAGGCCGCCCTGGCCGCAGCGCAAACGGGCGAAGTGGAAGGGGTTGCGCGCGTCCCGGCGACGCTATTGAAAGAGGCCTGGGCCATCCCAGACATGGCGTTCTACTCCGCGCCGATGGCTGAGATGGAGATGCTCTTCCTCAACACCACGCTGAGCACCACCCTGCCCCTCAATCAGGCGCGTTTCCGTCAGGGGCTTTTCTACGCGCTTGATCGCGAAACCCTCATCCAGGACGTTCTGCAAGGGCAGGCTCTGCTGGCGCGGACGCCGCTGGTGCCGGGCACCTGGGCCTACACCACGACGAACGTCATCAGCTACACCAGCAATCCCGATATTGCGCTGGCCCGCTTCAAAGAGGCGGGGTGGACGCGCGAAGCGCCCACCGAGACGCTGCACAACATCTACGGGGATGCGCTGGCCTTCACCCTGCTCACGCTCGACACGCCGCAGGAAGTTGCCACAGCGAACCTGCTGGCTGAACAATGGGCGAACGTGGGCATTTCGGTCACGGTCAAGCCCCTCAAGGCCACGGAGCTGAGCACCGCCCTGTCCGAACGCGCTTATGAGGCGGCGCTGGTGCGCGTCGCGCTGGCCGGCGATCCCGATCCTTACCCCTTCTGGCACGAGACGCAGGCCGAGACGGGGCAAAACTACACCGGTTTCCGCCACCGCCGCATCAGCGAAGTTATTGAGATGGCGCGACAAACCTATGATCAGGAAAAGCGACAGGCTTACTACGCAGAATTCCAGCAGCTTTTCATGGAAGAGGTGCCCGCCTTCCCGTTGTACGTGCCCATCTACACCTACGCGGTCAAAGCCAGGGTGTATGACGTGCAGCTCGGTCCACTTATGCGCAGCGGCGACCGCTTCCGCAACATCGCGGATTGGTACGTCCTGCGGCGCAAGGTCATCATCAGCGAACGGGAGTAGGTGCTGGAAACTGGAAGCTTAACCCGGGTAGGCGACGGCAGGCCCGTCGCCTACTTTTTTTGACCGGAAGCGGATTGGACGATTGCAGCGGTCATGGATACCTTAGCGAGAAGCTGAAGACTGGAAGCCGGATCCGGGTAGGCGATGGCAGGGCCGTCCCTATCCCTTGTTTTGACCAGAAGCGGACTGGGCGACAACGGCAGAGGTTGTAGATACACGCAGAGAGCGGCTCAACCTGCCCCGGCCCTGAAGAACCGTGGCACGGATCAATCCTGAGCTATGGCGCAAAGAACATTCAGGCAAGGTAGGGGTGGGCGAAGGCAATACCGTCGCCCATCCTGAGGATGTTGGCGGATACCCCTTGACCGCAACAAAGCGCCCCTGGTCGAGACCAGGGGCGCTTCTTGCTTCTTGCTTCAGGCCAGCGTTACGCCGCAGCGCGCCGGGGAGCGCGGCTGCGCTCCTCCCACACCACGAGCAGAGGCACGGCCACACACAAGGACGTGAAGGTTTCGCTCAACATACCCACCAGCATCACCGCGATGAAAGGCTTGATCGTCGCCCCGCCAAAGAGCAGGATGGCAATCATCACGAACATTGCGTTCAACTGCGTGGCTAAGGAGCGGTGCACCGTCTCCATCACGCTGCGGTTGACCACCATCTCATACGGCTCATTGGGATAGCGCGGCAGGTTTTCGCGGATACGGTCGAACACCACGATCACATCCTGCACCGAGAAGCCGATGACCGTCAGCACAGCGGTCAGGAAGAGCGCGTCGGCCTCCCAACCCTGCACGATGCCCATCAGCGCGTAGAAGCCAATCGTCACCAGCACGTTCACCCCCATCGCTACCAGGGAAACGACACCGTAGCGCAGGGAGTTCTTCACGCGGCGGAAGGAGAACCAGATAAAGAGCATCACGGCTAACGAGGCCACCAGCACCGCGACCGCCGCCGTGCGCGTCACTTCCGCGCCCACCGTCGGCTCCACCGTGTCCACGTTGGAATTATCGCGGTCAATCGGCCCAACCTGTGTCTCCAGCGCGCTCATCAACGTGCTCACCTCATCGGCGGTGGCAAAGCGCGTGCGCACCTGCCACAAGTTCTCGCCGGTCAGGCCCAACTGCTGGACGATAGGCGAGGGATGGCCCTGTGCCACAAACACCTGACGGATCGCTTCCTCTTCCACGGGCTGCTTGAACTGCAGCACGAAGAGGCTACCGCCCTTGAAATCAATGCTCACGCGCAGAAGCTCGCCGTACATCACCGCCGAAGCTATCAACGCGGCCAGACTCAGCACCACCAGGATGGCGGTAATGGTGAAGAAAATACGCCGTTTCTGTACAAAGTTGACCATGCTCTTGCTCCTTAGACGCCCAGCAAACCGGGATGACTGGAGATTTTATCGCCGGCCAGGCCCAGGATAAAGCGGACCAGGGTGCGCGTCACGAAAATGGCCGTGAAGATGTTAATCATCGTACCCAGCGCCAGCGTAATGGCGAACCCCTTCACCATGCTTGCCGCGAAAGCGTTGCCGAAGAAGTACAAAATACCACAGGTGAGGAGCGTCGCCAGGTTGGAATCGCGCACCGACGTCCAGGCGCGCTTGAAGCCCGTCTCCATGCCGGACGTGACCGGACGGCCACGGCGCAACTCTTCCTTCATGCGCTCAAAGACCAGGATGTTCGCGTCCACCGCCATCCCCGCCGAGAGCAGGAAACCGGCGATACCGGGCAGGGTCAGGGTGACCGGGACGAGCTTGTACACCATCAGGTTCAGCAGCACGTACAGCGCCAGGGCCAGGGCCGCGGCCACCCCATTCAAGCGGTAGTAGATGATGAGGAACAGGAACACGACCAGCAAGCCGATGAGGCCCGCGCGGACGCTCTTTTCCACCGAAGCCTGACCCAGCGACGGGCCAATCGCTTTGTAGCTTTCGATCTTCAGCGGAATCGGCAGCGAACCATAGCGCAACTGAATCGTCAACTGCTCGGCCTCTTCCAACGTGAACTTGCCCTCAATGACACCCTTGCCCTCGGTAATCGCGCTGTTAATGCGCGGGCAGGAAATCACCTTCTTATCGAGCACGATACAAAGCGTGGAACCGATGTGGGTCGAGGTGTACTGAGAGAAGAGGTCCTTGTATTCCGGCGTCAACTCAAAGGCCACCACAATCGCACCGGTCTGCGGATCCGAGGACGTGTACACGTCTTTCAATGCCGCCCCCGTCATCACCGTCGTATAGACCGTGTTGCTGATGGCCGTCGTATCGGTCAACCCGTAGCTGGTGGTGATGGGCGTGCCCGGCGCCAGCGCGGGCGCTTCCACGAACTCCAACAGGGCCGTCTCGCGGATCGTATCCACGGCCTGTTCGGGGTTGCTGATCCCCGGCAACTCCACCACGATATGACGTTCACCACGGACCTGCACCACCGGCTCGGTAAGCCCCAGCGCATTGACGCGGTTCTCTACCACCTGCCGCGCCGCTTCAAGCGCCCCCTTATCGGGAGCCGCGCCGCCGGGCAGATCCGCCACCAACAAGACCTGCAAGCCACCCTGCAAGTCCAATCCACGGAGGAAGTTCAGCGAACGCTCCTCCTTCGGCTGCCAGGCAAGCAGATCAACCAGCCATTTGGGGTACGTGTAGCCCTGCCCAGAGGCTAACTCCGGTACCACCAGATAGGCGGCCAATCCCGCCAGCAGCAGGATGAAAATAAGACTGACTATCGGAAGACGTTTATTCATACGCACTCCTGCAGCTTCGAGATTTACACGAAGGGGGATTATAACTTTGCAGGGGGATTTGTCAAACTTGCGGCGACCACGGAAGAAGGCACCTGAATAGATGAAAAGTACCTGCTTACTTCTTTCATCAAAACAGCGATTGAAATCGCCACAGAGGACTTTCAACCGGACTTGCGCGTTCTCAGGTTGCCAGCGCGCAAGTCAAGGGTGGGCGAAGGTAATGCCTGCGCCCACCCTACCACGCCTGAAGGTCTATGGGAGCGTAACCCAGGCAGGTTGAGCAGCTACGATGAAAAAAGAAAATCCCATCGGGCAGGTCTGTGGTTGCCATTATCTCGACTTGCCCGTTCCAATCTGACAGATGAAACCGTGCCTGAGTAAGCTCCCAGGCCGGGCGCACGCCACCGGTCACCGCGCGGCTAAAAGGCTATCCGATGCGATGGCCATCGCTGCCCTGATGTGGCGGGGCAGGGTAACTATGCGGACGGCAAGCCCTCGCGCAACACCACACGATAGGCCGGCGCGTAAGCAGCGCGATACGTCGGAGAGTGATGAACAGCCGGGAAACCGGCCTCAGCCTGTTCCGCCCAGAAAGCGCGTAACGCAGCCGGCGCAAAGGGCAGCTCGCCGGCTTCCGCCAGCGCTTCCACCTCATCCCAGAGCGCGCGCAGCGCCTCGCCTGAGCCGCGGACCCGCTCCGCTGTGAGCAGCCACGCCGTAAACACCGCATCCACGCGCCAGCCCTGCGCTTTACACGGACGCAGATTCAAGCGAACCAGACTGCCATCGGGACGCAACGGCTCAGCGAGCATCTCCGTCCCGGAAGTGAGCACCGGCAGCGCGTTCCATTCCATCTCCAGATACGCGCGCGCGGCTCGCACGTCCCGCAAGGCATGTTCCGCCCCGAATACAGCCTGATAGGCCAGCTTGTACACATCCACTATCTGCCACAGCGGATAACGCCGCGCGTGGATGCGGAGCACGTTAGCCCAGCTCACAAGCTTAACGCCCGCCCTTGAGCCGATCTTGATAAGCGCGCAACGCCTCCCACTTGCCCTCAGCCGCTAAGCGCGCCTGCTCCGGCCAGGTCTCAGGCGCCGCCAGCCGCAGTTTAGCCGTTTTCAGGATGCCGCGCAGCGTATCGGGCGAAGTCTGCGCCAATTGCGCAAAGGTCGTGATGCCGGCCTCGCGCAATACGGCTGCAATCTTAGGACCAATGCCCTCAATAATCTCCAGATCGTCCTGCGTCGCCGTCTCCACGGACCCCGCCTCCGCGGCGATGGCCTCCGGCGCGGGCTGCGCCTCCGCGGCGATGGCCTCCGGCACGGGCCGCGCCTCCGCGGCGATGGCTTCCGGCACGGGCCGCGCTTCCGCGATGATGGCCTCCGGCACGGGCTGCGCCTCCGCGGTGATGGCCTCCGGCGCGGGCCGCGCTTCCGCGGCGATGGCCTCCGGCACGGGCCGCGCTTCCGCGGTGATGGCTTCCGGCGC
>DAOUBT010000051.1:0-4786 GCA_034432595.1 Anaerolineae bacterium
CTGCCACCACGCCCTTGTTGGTGATGAGCTGGACTTTGGTCACCATTTCGTCGTCCGGATCGCTGCCATACACCTCGAAGGCGATCTGTCCCGTGTTGGGGATTTCCGCCCCCATCCAGAAGCCGTTGGCCTTTATCCAGAAAGCGAAGTTCTTATCCTCGGTGGCGAAGGTACGGCGCAGACGCAGCGCTTCTAACAGCGCATCCTTGGTCAGCTCCGGCATCACCACACCCGTGCGGTGATCCGTGTTGAAGCCCCAATTCGGCGAGTGGGTGTCGGCGTTATTGGTGGCGCCTAGCTTCCAGCCGTAATCCAAGGAGCGGATGTATTCGTCCTCCGAGAAGACGTAGGACGTGCCGGAGCCGTTCCCCACTTCTTCCAGGCGCGCCGTTCCCTGCACTTCCGGATGGTACTGCCAGTCGTTGAAGTTAATCCAGCCCGGATGGTTGAACTGCATCACCGTACCCGCGCCGTCCAGCGCCTGCGTGCCGGTGATCTCCACCCAGTGGTAGAAACCCTCGACCGTGACGCCCCGCTCCAGGTTGGGAGTGTAATCGCAGTAAGTGCAACCGGCGACATTGGTGCGCACGGCGTGGCGGACGGTGTTGTAGACGTTGATGTGGCCTTCCGCGCCCTGCGTGTACTCAAAGCCGCGCAGCGCCACAAATTCACCGGGGATGGTGGCCGCATTCACCGCATTCAACAGGCTTTGCCATTCGCTGTCGTCAATGGCGTAGGAGTGATCGGTGAGCGCCATGAAGTCCATTCCCGCGGCTTTAGCGCTCTCCAGGGCCTGCTGCGGCGTGCCGGAGCCGTCGGAGTAGGAGGTGTGGTTGTGGATGTCGCCGAAGTAGACGTGCATCGGCGGCTCAGAGGCGGTGGTGAAGCTCCAGACCGCATCCGCACCCAGAGGATTGCCCACGCGATCTTCCACGCTGCCTTTCAACGTCACTGTGTAAGCGCGCTGCGGCAGCAGGCTTGCGCTTGGGTCGAGAGTGGCCACCGTCTTCGTGGCATCGAGGCTGACAGTCGCCGGTACCGCGCCGAAAGGCCCGGTCAGGTAGAAGCTCGCCGCGCTGAAGCTGGCCGCGTTCATCATCTCAGAGAAAGTGACCACCACCGAAGCGGAAAGGGGCACATTCACCGCATTGGGTGCAGGGTAGCGCGCGACAATCGTTGGCGCCGTGGTATCCGCGTCCCCAGTGGTGAAGCTCCAGGTGTAGGTCTCGGCCAGGGGGTTGCCGGCGATGTCTTTGATGGCGGTGGTGAGCGTCGCCGTGTAGCGCGTTTGTGGCGCAAGGTACGCTGCCGGCGTGAAGGTAGCCGTGCGCGAAGCCGCATCATACGTGATGGCGCCGCTGACCAATCCCTGCGGACCGGTGAGCAGGAAACTGCCGCCGTTCACCGTGGAGGCTTGCACCGGTTCGCTGAAGGTGGCGCGGATGGGGTCGTAGGGACTGATGCCGGTCGCATTGGCCGGGGGAACCGTGCTCGCAACCTGCGGCGGCACCGGATCGTAGGTGAAGACGTCCGTTTGATAGCGCGGCATCACCTGCGGCTGGTTGTAGTGACCGCTGAAGCCGACGATGGTGAGCTGGTCGCCGCTGTGGAAGCCCCTCATGTCAATGCGCGTGTCCTTATCTACGAAAATCTGCACGCTACCGGAGCCGTCGTTGAGCGTGAAGCTCCAATCCGAGGCGCCGGGCGTGGGGGGATTCGTCGTAAAGGTGGCCGTGCCGGTGACGCGGATGAGCCAGCCCTGGGTTGCGCCGACATTGCCGGTGGGCGTGGGGAGCGGATCGGGAACGGGCGCTGTGCCGTGTTTGGAGATGCCGGTCAGGTTTATCATTTCCAGCAGGCCGTTATAGAGCGTGAGCGTGCCGGTAATCTGGACCACATCCCCCAGAGCGATCGCGGGCAGGCTCGTGCTACCGGCGTAGATGTACATGCCGCCCGTGTTGTCCTGAATGACGAAAGCGTTGGTGCGATACACCGCCGGCGGGACTGTGACCACGCCGCGGATGGTGCCGCTCCAGCCCGAACCGGCGGCGCGCGCCTCGCCAATCGGCGTGATGCTGGTGCGCGTGGCGAAGCTCCACTCGTAAGGGGCAGCCATGGCGTTACCGGCCAGGTCCTGAATTGTGGTGCTCAAGCTTGCGGTGTAAATGCCGTCCACGGCTAATGAAGCGGCGGGGGTGAAAGTGGCTGTGCGCGTATCGGCGTTGTACGTGACCGTGCCCGCCACCGGACCGTTCAGCCCCGTCAGAGTGAAGCTGGTCTCATTCACGCCGGTGACCGGCTCGTTGAACGTCGCCGTGATGAGCGTATCCACGGGCACTTGCGTGGCCCCCGGTGCGGGGGAGACGCTCGCTACCTGTGGCGGCGTTTCGTCTACGTATTCGGTGGTGAAGCTCCAGCTCGAAGCTTCCGTGAGCGCGTTGCCCGCCAGGTCCTTGATAGCGGTTGTCAGGGTGGCGGTGAAGGTGGTGTTGGAGGCCAGGGGGACATTCGGTGTGAAGCGCATCGTCCAGGTGGTGGGGTCGTAGCTCACGCTCCCTGCCACTGCGCCGGACGGGCCTTCCAGCAGGAAATCGCCCGCCTGCGGGGCCTGCATTCCCTCATTAAAAGTGGCTTCCACCACCGTGTTCAGGCTCACGGACGTGGCGCCGTTCGTCGGGGAGACGCTTACTACCTGCGGCGCGACGGTATCCGCGAAAATATCCGCCTGCATTCGCGGCATCAATTGCGGCGCGTTGTAGTTTCCGCTGAAGCCGCGCACCGTGAGCACGGTTGGGCTGACGGCGCCGGTCATGTCAATTTGCGTGTCCTTATCCACAAATACCGTGACCGGCCCGGTACCGTCATTGAGGGTGAAGCTCCAGTTAGCCGCTCCGGGGGCAGGGGGCGCTGTTGTCCAGGTCGCCGTGCCGGTGACTTCCACCAGCTTGCCCTGGGTGCTGCCTAAATTGCCCGTGGTGGTGGGTTGGGCTGCGGGCGCCGTGCCGGCACTGTGGATAGTGGTCCCTTCCAGCGGGTCTACTTCCAGTAAGCCGTTGAATAGCTTAAGCGTACCGCTGATTTCGACCACGTCGCCGAGTTCCATGGCGGGCAGGGTTGTGCTGCCAGCGTAGACATAGATGCCGCCTGTCGTGTCCTGAATGGCAAACACGTTAGCGGCGAACATGCCCGGCTTGACCGTGACGTTGCCCATCATGCGTCCGCGCCAGCCTACGCCGCGGGAACGTGCCTCTGCGATGGGCAACAGCTCCAGGGGTGGCTCAACCAGAGTGGTGACGGGGTCGCCGGAAGTTGGGGTCGTCCACTCGTCAGCCCAGGCCGCGTAATCGGCATTGACCACGGTCGTCGGCGTGGCGGGAGCGGTGACGGTGAGGGTGTAAGTGCCGGAACTGGCGTTGGCAAGGCTCGCCTCATTCCAGGTGATGGTGTGCGTGGCCTCGTTCCATGTACCGTTGGGGGTGGCTGTGACGAAAGTAACGCTCACGGGCAGCGTGTCGCTGATGACCACATTGTGCAGCGTTGCGCCCGTGTTATTTTGGACGGTGATGATATAGTGGTAGGTGTCATTCACAAACACGGCGCTGGGGCCACTCTTGGTAACGATCAGATTGCCGGGGCCTCCGCTGTTACGCAGGCCTTCAATGTAGGTGGTGTTGTTCCCCCCGTTGGGTTCACCCGGCGTGGGGCTGCCGGGTGCAGACCAGTTGGATCCCGTTGTAGCTCCTGCCAGGTCGGAGGTCAAGGCCATGGCGCCGGGGTTGCCCGGCACTGGCGTTTGGACGTCCGCCAGTGCTCCGAACGCGCCAACGGTCGAACCCCAGCGGATGGCGAAACCATCAGGTGACAGGGAGGCATTCCCATTGGTGCCGTTGGTGTCAACGTAAGCGACATCGGTAGCCCCAAGATCACCCTGGGAGCCATTGCCGGTCAGGTAGGAACTGGTTGTGTAGAGCCGCAGATTCCAGTCCCCATGAGTGGGATCATAGCTGGTATCTTCGGTGAAGGCACTACTGCCTCCGACGACGATGATCGTCCCTTTGGGGAAAAAGCTGGCAAGGTTGCTCATATTGGTGAACTTATAGCCGGAAAATTTGGCAGCCGTTGCGCTGGTGGAATCGCCGACATAGAAACCTTCCAGTTGGGCGGCGGTTAAGTCCTGAATCAGCACCAGCTCGATCCATTCATTGCCACCGCTGCCCAGGGTGCCTCCCCGATACACCTCATTGATAAGGATTTTCGGGTTAGCGCTATTCGGGCTTGTTTCAGGGGTGGATAGTTCCTCCGGCGGCAGAAGCCGCTGCGCTGCCGTCAGCGGCGGCGCGATCAGGGGGACGATCAGTCCCAGCAGGACAAAAAGGGTAAACCAGCGTTGTGTTTTCATAGAACCTCCTGAAAAAGTGGGGTAAATGTGATAAAAGTGAGTCTCAGTCTATTTCTCCTTCTATGGGTAGTGGGCCACCTCCTGTTAGAATGATAAGAGCTACGCGATCAAGCGGGTTCGCTCAGGTTGTTGAATGACTCCGCTGCAAGAACCACAAAGGGACACAAGAACCACAAAGGGACACAAAGGGACACAAAAGACACAAAAGACACAAAGGACACAAAGGACACAAAGGGACACAAAAGACACAAAGGACACAAAGGGACACAAAAGACACAAAGGACACAAAAGACACAAAAGGTAACTACCTACCCTCCTGCGAGTAGGGAGACTGGCTGATGGGCAAAGAGATTGCGCAAAGTCACAAAGGGATTGCGCTCCTGCTTG